>DAOUAN010000001.1:0-25382 GCA_034433385.1 Anaerolineales bacterium
CATCTCCTTCACCGTCACCAATAACAACAACCTCCTCTTCTCCGCCCAGCCGGCCATCTCCCCCAGCGGCACGCTCACCTACACCCCCGCTGCCAATGCCAATGGCTCGGCCACCGTCACCGTCACCCTGAAAGACAACGGCGGCACAGCCAACGGCGGCGTGGACCAATCGGCCCCGGTCCATTTCACCATCACCGTCACCCCGGTCAACGACCCGCCGGTAGTGGCCCCCGCCACCTTCACCATCCCCGAAAACAGCGCGGCCAACACCACCGTCGGCACCGTCACCTACACCGACCCGGATACCGGTCAGAGCCATAGCTACGCCATTACCGCCGGGAACACCAATAATGCCTTCAGCATTGATTCCAGTGGCGTAATCAAAGTCAACAACGCCGCCGCCCTGGATTATGAGACGAATCCTTCCTTCAACCTGACCGTGAGCGTCACCGATAGCGGCTCACCGGCGCTATCCGGCGAAGCGACCGTCACCATTAACCTGGAAAACATCGAAGAGCCGCCCGCCGCTTTTGGCAAACAGGCGCCGGCCGATTCCGCCACCGATGTCAGCATCAACCCGACGATCTCCTGGCTGCCCAGCAACGATGTGACCGCCTATGAATACTGCTACGACACCACCGATAACAACACCTGCGATAGCGGCATCTGGACTTCGGCCGGGCAGACCCCCTCGGCAACCCTAAGCGGGCTGAGCTACAGCACCACCTACTACTGGCAGGTACGAGCAACCAACTCGCTGGCAACCGTCGAAGCCGATAGCGGCGACTGGTGGACCTTCACCACCCAGCCTCTCCCCACCTTCACCAAAACCTTCACTTCCATTGCCGTTGAGGACGGTTGGGTGCTCGAATCCACTGAAACCAGTGGAAAAGGCGGCTCACTCAGCCGCACCAGCCTCAAATTACTCGTCGGCGATGACAATCTGGATCGCCAATATCGTTCAATCCTCTCCTTCAACACCGACGCCATGCCCAACAAAGCCGTGATCCTCTCCGTCACCCTCAAACTCAAACGCACCGTTGGCGCCGGGACCAATCCCTTTGCCACGCACGGCAAGCTCCTGGTGGACATCCGCAAATCCAAATTTGGCTCCACCGCCAGCCTGGAATTGGGCGATTTCGAAGCCGCTGCAGGCATCACTTCCGCCGCGGTCGTCAGCCCCACCCCCAACTCTGAGGGCTATTACATTGCGCACTTACGCCCCGCCGCCTTTGCTCAGGTCAACGTAATGGGCTGGACTCAACTACGCCTGCGTTTCTTCAAAGACGATAACGACGATCACGGCGCCGACTACGTGGCATTCTTCAGCGGCAACGCTGCCAACGCCGCCTATCGCCCCATCCTGGAAATCGTGTATTACATCCCATAGCGCGACGTTCGAGTCGCAGCTCAAACGGCTATTGCGCTACAAAATCCCATCTCAGACTTCCGAGGCCTGGCAGGCTTCGGAAGTCTGACTTTTCAGTCCAGCACCATCTCGCCTCAACCCCAGGATCCCTCGCGCCCACCATCCTGTTGTTTCCCCGTAGCGATATAATTGCGCCTGGGTTTTAACTGGCAGCACCCCAAAGCCCCATTCCCCATCTCAAAGGAGGACACATGGAAATCGCAGCCACCACCGCAGCCCGGCCCGCCGTCAACGACAAAAAAGAAATCTTCGGTTGGGCCATGTACGATTGGGCCAATTCCGCTTTCAGCACCACCGTTGGCACCGTTTTTCTTGGCCCCTATGTCGCCGCGCTGGCCCGCACCGCCGCCGAGGCCGCCGGCACGACGACCGTCTCATTCCTCGGTATTCCCATTGCCCCCGATTCTTTCCTCCCTTATTGCATTTCCTTCTCGGTAGGAATGCAAGTTCTCTTCCTGCCCATCCTGGGCGCCATCGCCGATTACTCCCACCTGCGCAAACAAATGATGCAACTCTTCGCTACCATCGGTGCAGTGGCCACCATCCTGCTCTTCGCCGTGACCGGCAACCTGTGGTGGCTGGGAGGCGTGCTCTTCATCATCGCCAACCTCACCTTCGGCGCAGCCATGGTCTTCTACAACTCCTACCTGCCCGACATCGCCAGTGAAGATCAACGCGACCGGGTCTCATCGTATGGGTGGGCCATGGGCTACCTGGGTGGCGGCCTCTTGCTGGTCTTCAATCTGGCGCTTTACCTGCTGCATGACAAGATCGGCCTCTCCAGCGGCCTGGCCATTCGCATCAACCTGGCCTCTGCCGGCCTGTGGTGGCTGGGATTTTCGTTCATCACCTGGTCACGTCTGCGCCCACGCCACGCCGTGCGCCAGTTGCCCCCCGGCGAAACCTACGTCAGCGTGGGCTTCAAACAGCTGGCGAAAACCTTTCGCGAAATCAAACACTTCCCCGAAACGCTCAAATTCCTGCTGGCCTACTTCCTCTACAACGACGGCATCCAGACCGTGATCGCCGTCTCATCCACCTTCGCCGCCGCGCCCCTCCTCCAGGGAGGCCTGGAAGTTGACCAGAGCACCCTTACCATCGTCATCCTGATGATTCAATTCGTCGCTTTTGGCGGCGCGCTCTTTTGGGGAAAACTGGCCGGATGGGTGGGCGCCAAACGCTCCATCCTCATCAGCCTGTTCCTCTGGGCCGGCGTGGTCATCTACGCCTATAGCGGCCTGCGCGGCGAAACTCGCATCATCGAATTTTTCGTCCTCGGCGCCATCATCGCCCTGGTGATGGGCGGCTCCCAGGCCATCAGCCGTAGCCTGTTCGCCCAAATGATCCCCGATGGCCGCGAAGCCGAATTTTACGCCTTCTACGAAGTCAGCGAACGCGGCACCTCCTGGACAGGACCGCTGCTCTTCGGCCTGGCCAACCAGCTCTTCGGCAGCCTGCGCTACGGCATCCTCTCCCTGATCTTCTTCTTCATCATGGGATTGCTCATCCTGCCCTTCGTCAACACCCAAAAAGCCATCGCCGACGCCCAAAAATACAGCAACCACAACAACGCCTGAGCCGTCACTCATACCCCAATCACATCCCGGAGGGCCTCGTAGTCCGCCGGGATTTTTTTTGGAGATTGAAACGATTCCGTCACGATCGCCGGATCCTTCATCCCATGGCCGGTGCACACCACCACAACGCGTTTCCCCTGCGCTTCAAAGCCGGACCCTCGGCGGGTCTCTGCCAACAAACCGGCGATTCCCGCCGCTGAGGCCGGTTCCACCCACACCCCCTCGCTGGCGAGAATCTTCTGGGCCGCCAAAATCTCCTCATCCGAGACGGCGATGATGCGCCCGCCCGATTCCTGGGCCGCTTGCAAGGCCTGCTCGCCGCGCGCTGGCCGCCCAATGCGGATGGCCGTAGCCACAGTTTCGGGCTTCTCTACCGCATGTCCCAGGACCAACGGCGCAGCCCCTTGTGCCTGGACACCCAACAAGCGCGGCAGTCCCTTCTGATATTGCCGGAAACCGGCCCAATACGAAGTGATATTCCCGGCATTGCCTACCGGCAGGCACAACCAATCGGGAGCCTGCCCCAGCGTATCGCAGATCTCAAACGCCGCCGTCTTCTGCCCCTCAATGCGATAAGGATTGATCGAATTGACCAGGGCAATCGGCGTCTTCTGCGTGATCTCCACCACCAGCGCCAGGGCGTCATCAAATGACCCTTGCACCTGGATGACCTCGGCGCCATAAGCAATTGCTCCTGCCAGCTTGCCAACGGCCACCTTGCCTTCGGGAATCAACACAATGGCGCGCAGACCCGCCCGCGCGGCGTAGGCAGCGGCTGAGGCAGCAGTATTGCCCGTCGAAGCGCAGATCACCGTCTGCGCGCCGCGCCCGGCTGCCTCGCTGATCGCCGCGGTCATGCCGCGATCTTTGAACGAGCCTGTCGGATTCAGCCCCTCGAATTTGACGAGCAACTCACAGCCTAACTCGCGCCCCAGGCGCGGCAAAGGAATCAGCGGAGTATCCCCCTCCAGCAACGAGATCGGCCGCGTGTGCGCGGGGAGATCGAGCAAATGCCCATAGCGAGATAAAACGCCCTGGTAGGCCATACCACCTCCAAAGTCTGAGAATGAGGCGATTATAATCGGGGACATGTTAACCCTGCGTGTTCCCGCCACCTCGGCCAATCTCGGTCCAGGCTTCGATTGTCTTGGCCTGGCCCTTGACCTGTGGAATGAGGTCACTTTTGAACCGGCTGAAGAGATACGCTACGAAGTAGCGGGAGAGGGCGCCGAAGTGCTCAACGGGCAGGCGCACAATTTGCTCACCGATGCCTTTGAGCGGGCGGCGCAAGTCGCCGGTAGAAAATTGGGGGCCATCATTCGGGCACGCAACGGAATACCGCCTGGCAGTGGCCTGGGATCCAGTGCGGCGGCCATCGTAGCCGGCCTGTGGGGCGCCAACGAACTGCTCGGTTGTCCCTTCTCCCCCCTGGAATTACTCCACCTGGCCACGCAAATGGAAGGGCATCCCGATAATGTGGCCCCGGCCATGTTGGGTGGCTTGACGGTCTCAGCGCTGGTAGCCGATGAAGTGATCGTGCAGCGCTACCTCGTGCCCGAAATGAGCCTGGTAGTGGTTCAGCCGCAAGTGCACTGGCCAACGCAGGTGGCGCGGGCGGTGTTGCCAGCCAGCGTGCCACGCAGCGACGCGATCTTCAATTTAGGTCGGGTGGCGCTGGTCACCGAGGCGCTGCGCAATGGCGATTTGCCCCTGCTGCAAAAGGTGATGGAAGATCGCTTGCATCAACCCTACCGCCTGCCACACATCCCCGGCGGGCTGGCGGCGTTTGAGCGTGCCCGTAGTTTTGGCGCCGCGGCCCTTTCCGGCGCCGGCCCTTCGCTGATTGTGTTCACTTTGCCAGAGCAAGCGCCAGCAGCCAGAGAGAGCCTGATCGCAGCCTTTGCCCAAGAAGGAATCAGCGCCCGCGGCTGGCTTTTACGCCCCAGCCTGCAAGGCGCACACCAAATCTAACAAATTAACCCAGGGTTCACTGCAAAAACGAATTCACCGCAGAGAGCGCAAAGGACGCAGAGAGAAACCGATTAAGAATTCAAGATTTTGCGGCGGAATTTACAGAATCTGAAAACAAACTTCAAAATCTCAGCGATCTCTGCGAACTCCGCGGGGCATCTGACCTTTTTGCAGGGAGTCAACCTGACTTTTGTGCAATTGGCGGACAAAGCCTGAAAAACGACCTCAGGGACGAGATTTTGCACTTGCCATCTTCACGGCCTGCCCCCACCCCTGCCCTCCGCAGCCTCCATGCCAGGCCGTAAAAACCATCACACCTTGGGCAGCACAATGGTTTGCTGACCCTGATATTTACCCTTCTTATCCGCATACGAAATTTCGCATTCCTCATCGGCCTCGAAGAAGAGCACCTGAGCAATGCCTTCATTGGCATAAATTTTGGCCGGCAGGGGCGTAGTATTGGAAATCTCCAGAGTCACAAAGCCTTCCCACTCAGGCTCAAAAGGAGTCACATTTACGATAATGCCACAGCGCGCGTAGGTGGATTTGCCCACACACACCGTCAACACATTGCGCGGAATGCGGAAATACTCCACGGTGCGCGCCAGCGCAAACGAATTGGGCGGGATGACGCAAACCTCCCCCTTGAAATCCACCATAGATTTGGGGTCAAAGTTCTTTGGGTCCACAATGGCCGAATAGACATTGGTAAAAATCTTGAATTCATCCGCCACGCGAATATCGTAGCCATAAGAGGAGACCCCATAGGAGATCACCCCATTGCGCACCTGCTTTTCTACAAATGGCTCGATCATCTTATGTTCCAGGGCCATCTTGCGAATCCAGTGATCCGGTTTGATGCTCATAGCAACCATCCTTTGAGAAAAAATTATTTCAAAATAATCGAAACCAGCGTCAGGCGATTGGAGGACACCTCGGCCCAGACCTCCTGCCAGGCTCCCTTCAGCGTGCTCAGACGATACCAGCCGGGGGGTAAATCGGGCAAGACAAAATTCTCTTGCAAGATGTCGTCGCCCTGCACCGGATATTTTTCTGGAGCGTACGTCTCGATTTCAAACGCGCGCTGCGGCGGTTCGTTCCGCGACCGGTAGAATTGCACCTGCAAAATCAGGTGGAGAGGCCGCCCCGACGCATCCACGACGCGACCGGCCAGCGCGCCCAGCGGACGACCGGCTTCATCCTGGCGAGGGGCCAACCACAAAATGGGGTTACGCGCCTGTCCATAGGCATTCTCGCCGAGGCGCACTTCAAAATGCAGGTGGCTGCCCACGGCCGCGCCGCTCTTGCCCACCTTTCCGAGGATTTCCCCAGCCTTTATCTCTTGACCAGGAGAAACCTCCACGCTGGAAAGATGCGCATAGAGGGTGTAAACCGGCTTATCCAGCAGGGGAAGATGATGTTCCAGCACAACCAGGTTGCCATACACATCTTTGCCTGAGCCATAGGACGTTTTGTGATCATTGCCAGCGACCACCACTCGCCCCGCGGCAGCCGCCAACACAGGCGTGCCGGATGGGTTGGGAAACTCCAGACCATGGTGAGGCACGCGCTGCCCCTCCTGCGTGGTGCCAAATAAATACGAAAGATCAATGCGGTCGCTGCCAGGGGAAGCGATAGGACGCTGCAACCAGGCACGAAACGGAATCTGGCAGGGAGCATGTTGCCAGTTGCATTCCACCGAAAGAGCGGGGGGTAAAGCGGTTGGTGGGAGGGGGGTTGCCGTAGCCGTCGGCGAGATGAGCAAAGGCGGGTCAACGGTTGGGGTTTGACCCGCCTGAATTGGCCTGGGAGATGGCGGTGCGCTACAGCCAAGGAGCAGCAAGAGCAAAGCGACAAAAAACAGCCGAGGCATCGTTACAACGTTAGCCCTGCTCTTTGATTGAGAATCTGGCGGATTTGGCTTTCCAATTTGGCGGCGCGCTCCTCAATGGCTTCCAGCTCAAACAGCATGGCTTCGCCGCTTTCTTTTTTCTGGAGATCGAGCAGGTTGATGCGCACGTTGTAACCGGCGCTGGTCAGCGCGGCGCGTGCCATTGCCGCCCCAGAAGCCGCGTCGGAGATGGCGTTCAGGTTGCCGACCTCGGCCAGGCGAGCGCACAATTCGATGACGCGCACCGCACGACGGGCGTTTTCCAACGGGACGCGGGCCGCGTTCAACGTGGCAGATTCGATGGCGGCCAGGCGGGTTGCTTCCTGCTCCGGGGTTTCTTTGGGAAGTTTGAAAGCCGCCATGACGGCTTCGAAGGCGGCCGCGTCTTCGGCCACTGCGCGGCTCAATTCCTGGCGCAAAGTGGCAGCCTCTGCCAGGATGGCGCGCATTTCTTCTTCGACCAGGGCATATTTTTTCTTGCCCAGGGTCAAGCCGGCGACCATCTCAGCCAGGGCAGCGCCCAGGGCAGCAACATACGCGGCGGCGGAGCCGCCTCCGGGAGTCGGCGTGGGGGAGGCTAACGCGTCAATAAAGGAATCCGGCTGAGGTCCCGGCTGCGAGGCGTAGAGGCGGGTTTCCAGGATTTGGGTTTTGTCGAACTGGTCGAGTTGCAGGTACCAGACTGCGGCATCCACCAGCGCTTCCTGCGGAATCAGGCCAACCAGTTCGCTGTGGTGAATCATCACACCATAGCGGGCGGCCTCACGTCGGATCATTTCAACGACGCGGGCGATGGGGGTTTCGTGGAAGTTGGTCAGGTTCATGGAGACCTGGGCGCGACCTTCCACCAGGAGCCCCAGTGCCTTGACGTAGCGCAACCCGCCGGAGGAGTGACGGATGGCTTTGGCGATTTTTTTGGCGATTTCGACGTCGGCGGTGGTGAGATAGACGTTGAAGGCGATAAGCGGCTGGCGCGCCCCAATGACGGTGGCTCCGGCCGGGCCAACTTGTTTGGGGCCAAAGTCGGGGTCGCGCTCGGGGTTGACGCCAATTTCCTGTTTGAGGGCTTCGTATTGGCCTTTGCGGATGTTTTCCAGGTTGACACGTTCGGGGCGGGTGGCTGCCGCTTCGTAGAGATAGACGGGGATGCCAAGTTCGCTGCCAACACGCTGCCCCAGGCGACGAGCGATGGCCACGCATTCTTCCATGGTCACGCCCGAAAGCGGGACGAAGGGACAGACATCCGTGGCGCCGATACGGGGATGTTCGCCGCTGTGCTGATTGAGGTCAATCAGATCAGCTGCTTTCTGGATGGCGCGGAAGGCGGCTTCTTCCACTGCCTGCGGCGAGCCGACAAAGGTTAGCACGGTGCGGTTGTGATCCAGGTCGGAGGAGCGATCCAGCAGGCGAACGCCCTCTACGGAGGTGATGGCCGCGATGATCTGTTCGATGACCTCAGGGCGCCTGGCTTCGGAAAAATTGGGGATGCATTCAACAAGAGGGTTTGTCATAGAGAAGAAAAGGGGGGAAGGATAGGGTTGAATTTCTGCCCAATTATAAGAGAAAAATGGAGAACTGAGCGTCATTTCTCACCGCCAGCACAGCGCTGCAACCAGCGGGATGAAGTTTCGTTATATGCAGTAGTATCAACAAAAAGGAGTGCAAAATGTCCACGTATTCTTTGCAAGAAAAGCCCGGTCTGGTGCAGGCAATTGCCGTGCTGACGCTGATCAGTGGGGTTGTGAACATTCTTTGGGGGATCCTGGCTTCGGTGGCGGTGATGGCAACGTTGATCGGCATTATCTGCGTGCCGGTAACGATTTTGCCCACCATTTTGGGCATTTTTGAGGTGATTTATGCGACGAGATTGCTGTCCACACCGCCGCGAGCCATGCGTCCCTCCACCACCATCGCCGCGCTGGAAATCGCTTGCATTCTGACGGGAAATGTGTTTTCTTCCCTGGCCGGGATCCTGGTGCTGGTCTTTTACAATGACCCGGTCGTCCAAGAGTACTTTCAGCGCCTGAATGCGCCGGCGACGCCGGTAGAGCCGCCCCCCGCTCCGCCCGAACCGATTCCGCCGCGCAAGGTAGCGTAGCCCAACCGATGAAAATTTTTGCTTTCGAAGGGCTCTGTTGCAAGCATAAGAGAAACCTGGTTTTTGGGGTCATTGCGAGCCGCTGAAGGCGGCGAAGCAATCTCCGCCCCCATCCGGGGGACTGCTTGCCACAGGCACGCGGCGCGGTCGGCGGACTTTCTGGCCGCCTCGCCGTGACACCGCAACGTGTTTGCACCAAAGCACTTTCGAAGCATTTTCAGCAAATCGCTCCTGATGGCACAAAACGCAGGTTAGGATTCCGAAGTTTGGGAACATCAGGAAGTTTATCCTCTTGACTCCTGTATCCCTCCCCCTTAGAATGAAAGCGAAACAATTGAACGAGCGCCAGGGAAGAGACTCAGCCATGAGCGCCGAAGGGGCAAGTCCGAACACTGGCGAGATCGGACGAAACTCTCAGGCAAAAGGACCCGCGCTCGACCCACTCTGGAAAGCTTCCCATGCGGGAACACCGACGGGGCAAATTTAGTTCGATCAAATAGTCGAATAGTCACATGGTCAAATAGCATCTCAGCTATACGACGATCAGACTCTGAGACTATCCGACGATCGGACTAAATGAATCTCTCAGGTCGTTTACAGAGGGCGCACGATGATTTCACCGTGCGCCCTTTTTTCATCTCGCCAATCTTATCACTTCAAGAGGAGACTCAACCATGAACGTTCCTTCTCACCTCAAATACACCAAGTCCGATGAATGGTTCGACCCGACGACCGGTAAAATGGGCCTGACCGATTACGCCCAGGGCCAGCTCTCCGACATCGTCTTCGTTGAGATCCTGGTCAACGAGGGAGATACACTCGAGGTGGGCAAGCCCATCGCCTCGGTCGAATCGGTCAAAGCCGCGGCCGAAGTCTACGCCGCGGCCGCCGGCAAGGTGGTGGAAATCAACACCGCCCTGGCCGACAAACCGGAAATCCTGAACGCCGACCCCTACGGCGAGGGTTGGATGGTCAAAGTAGAAGGCGGTCAACCCGGCGAAGTCATGGACGCTGCCGCTTACGAAAAATATTGCGCCGAAAGAAGCCATTAGTTTTCCTCGCATCGTCCGATCGTCATGCGCTTCAAGCCGAGCCGATCGGACGATGCGGCGATTCCAACAGGAGACCAGCATGACCTATATCCCCATCTCCCCCAAGGAACGGGAGGCGATGCTCCAGGCCATCGGAGTCAAAAGCCTGGATGACCTTTTCCAGGATGTACCCGCCAAATATCGCTTCCCCAAGCTAGATTTACCGCCCGCCCTGACCGAAATGGAAGCCGCCCAGGAACTGGCCGACATCGCCGCCAGCAACGAAACCGTGCGCGACCTGATCTCCTTCCTCGGCGCGGGCATGTACAATCACTACATCCCCGCTGTGGTAGATCACATCCTGCGCCGCGGCGAATTTTACACCGCCTACACCCCCTACCAGCCTGAAATCTCCCAGGGCACCCTTCAAGCCATCTTTGAATATCAGTCCCTGATGTGCGCCCTGACCGGCATGGAAGTCTCCAACGCCTCGCACTACGATGGCGCCACCGCGGCTGCCGAGGCCGTGAACCTGGCCTACGCCCAATTCCGCGGCAAGCGGCGCAAAGTGGTCATCTCCCCCAGCGTTCACCCCCAATACCGCGCCGTCATCCGCACCTACACCCAGGGCATGGAACTTGATCTGGCCGGCGACGAAGCCACCGCCAACCTGCAAGCCGGGCCAGAAGGGCTGATGGACCTGATTGATGAAAACACCAACCTGGTCATCGTCCAATACCCCGATTTCTTCGGCCGCCTCTACGACTACACCAAACTCATCGAAGCAGCTCACGGCAAAGGCGCCCTGGTATGCGTTGTGGCCAACCCCACCGCCCTGGCGCTCTTCAAAACCCCCGGCGAAATGGGCGCCGATGTCGTCGTGGGTGAAGGCCAACCACTAGGAATCCCCATGTGGTTCGGTGGCCCCAGCCTCGGCTTCTTCACCACCCGCAAACAATACGTGCACAAAATGGCCGGTCGCCTCGTCGGCGAGACGGTGGACAATCGCGGCCAACGCGCCTACGTCCTCACCCTAACCGCTCGCGAGCAACACATCAAACGCGAACGCGCCACCTCCAACATCTGCTCCAACCAGGGCCTGCTCGCCCTGGCCTCGGCCGTCTATCTTTCCCTGGTAGGCAAAAACGGCCTGCGCCAGGTGGCCGAACTGTGCTACCACAAGGCCCACTACGCCGCCGAACAACTGAGCAAACTCCCCGGCTACCGCCTGCAATTCAGCCAGCCGTTCTTCCATGAATTTACCCTCTCCTGCCCCCGGCCTGTCGCCGAGATCAACGAACACTTGCTCGAACACAGCATCCTCGGCGGCTACGACCTGAGCCAGGATTACCCCAGCCTCCCCAACCACCTGCTCATTGCCGTGACCGAAATGAACACCAAAGAAGAAATCGACGCCCTGGTGGAGGCCCTTGCGGAGGTGAGCCATGACTGAAACCACCCTGACCCCCAAGATCGTCGAACCAACCATCTTCGAACTCTCCTCACCCGGCCGCCCCGGCGTCTCCTTCCCGGACCCGGACGTGCCGCGCGCCCCACTGCCCGAATCCCTGCTTCGAGCCGATCTGCCCCTCCCCGAACTGGCAGAAGTAGATGTCGTCCGCCACTACATGCGCCTGAGCAAATTCAACTACAGCGTAGATGACGGCTTCTACCCCCTCGGCTCCTGCACGATGAAATACAACCCCAAAATCAACGAAGACACCTGCCGCCTGCCGGGCTTCCTCTACACCCACCCCCTGCAACCCATCGAGACCGTCCAGGGGAACCTGGCGCTCATGTACACCCTGCAGGAATGGCTCAAAGAAATCAGCGGCTTTGCCGCGGTAACCCTGCAACCGGCGGCTGGCGCCCACGGCGAATTAACCGGCGTCCTGATGATGCGCGCCTACCACAAAGCCCGCGGCGACCACAAACGCGTCAAAATGCTCATCCCCGATTCAGCGCACGGCACCAACCCCGCATCCTCGGGCATGATCGGCCTGCAAGTCGTCCAAATCCCCTCCGATGCTCGCGGCAACGTGGACCTGGAAGCCCTCAAAGCCCAATGCGATGACACCGTCGTCGGCCTGATGCTGACCAATCCCAACACCCTCGGCCTCTTCGATGAACACATTGAAGAAGTCATCCGTCTGGTGCACGAATGTGGCGGCCTAGTCTATGGCGATGGCGCCAACCTGAACGCCCTGCTCGGTATCGTCCGCCCTGGCGACCTGGGCTTCGACGTGATGCACTTCAACTTGCACAAGACCTTCTCCGTCCCGCATGGTGGCGGCGGGCCTGGCTCTGGGCCGGTGGGAGCAGCCGCACACATGGCCAATTTCCTCCCTGAACCCATTGTGGGTATCCTTGAAGAAGGCGACGAAGACGAGCCACCCCTGTTCGGCTTCGTCAAACCCGCCAAAACCATTGGGCGCATGAAAGCCTTCCATGGTCACTTTGGCGGCGGCCTGGTGCGCGCCTTCACCTACATTGCCATGCACGGCGCTGAAGGCCTGAAAGAAGTGGCTCAACACGCCGTCTTGAACGCCAACTACCTGCAAGCGCGCCTGCGCGGCACCTACCACATCCCCTACGACCGCATCTGCATGCACGAATTCGTGGCCGAAGGCCGCATTGAAGGCAGCGATGTACGCGCCCTGGATATTGCCAAACGCCTGATGGACTACCGCTTCCACCCGCCGACGAACTACTTCCCGCTCATCGTCCACGAGGCCCTGATGATCGAGCCGACCGAAACCGAAAACAAAGACACCCTCGACGCCTTCGCCGATGCCATGCTCAAAATCGCCGAGGAAGCCAAAACCCAGCCGGAATTGCTCCACGAAGCGCCACACATCACCCCCTTCGGCCGCATGGACGAAGTCCGCGCCGCCCGCGAACTGGTGCTGTGCTGCTGGCTTCCCGAAGATTACAGCAATCAATAGCCCACACTCGAAAAGCACAACCAAAAACAGCGCCGCGTTTTCTCACGCGGCGCTGTTTGATAGATTTTGCCCAGGCCAGGGAAGGGGCAGGCAGTGAAGATGGTCAGTGCTACTTTGGCTGCCAGAGCAAAATCTCGCTCATCTCACACAACGTGCCATACCCCTTGTTCGTTCCAGAAAGCAAGGTAAGAGCTAGAGGACCGTTCGCCGGCTGGGTGGCCGAGAGGGCATATTCGGCAACCGGGCCACCATCTACCGAAACATACGCATTCTGGCCGCGCACCGCAAGCACGAAATCGGCCTCCGCCGGATTTCCAAATTTCATCCGTCCCGAACCGCGAGAAGGACTCAATTTGGTAATCCGAGAGCCAACCGCCCGTAAAAACAGAATTTGCGCCTTGTCCAGAAAAACCGCATAATGATGATCTTTGCCCTGCAAGCCAAAAACAACCCCACAACCGGAGACATCTGGCGTCGAACTTGCCGTTGACCATTTGAAGTGAGCCTTGAACAAAAATTCATTTCCCACTTCCTGGTTGACCGGCCACCAGCGATACCAGTTGATCTGGGCCCATTCCTGCTTGAAGTTTTTGAGCTGAACAGGTGACCCCTCTTTGGATTGCAAATACCCCTTCTCGGCAAAAGACTGCAATAGCGCCTGGAAATCCGCCGCTTTTTGGGTAGCCGTCAGATTGGGAGTAGCCGTGGGAGAGGGAGTGATCGTCATGGTTGCCGTCGCCGTGGGCTTTGCGGTGGGCGTAAACGTTTCGGTCGGAGCGGGCGTTTCCGTCGGCGCAGGCGTGCTCGTACTGCACCCCGCCAGGACGAGGCTGATCACGATGAAAAGAGAGAAAAGGATGCGTTTCATGTTTTTTCCCTTTGCTTCAGAAGATATATTGCAAACCCACCAGTCAAAGTGATAGACTACCCTGCATAGCACCTCCCTATATCAAATAAAAAAAATTATACAGCCCAAATCTTCTGCTGAAAATAGACCGATTTTCCTACCCACTGGTTCTGCAAGCATACAGGTAACTCAAAACATGCCAAAGAGGCGCTTCCCAAATTCGTTTACAATTGTCTCACCCCTTTACCCCTGGAACGAAACATGCCTGTTGAACAACAGCAATTCCAAATCTGAAATGGATCTTTTCGAGCATAGAGGCTTTTTACCGGTTTCTGCGGGCTGGAAGCCAAAAGCCTTTCGGGCTGTCCAACAGTCGGTTTCAACCGATTTTCACCAACTGAGGCAGGGATGTATCTCGCCCGACGCAGTTTGGCTAGTCCAGCAGACCTGCTCTTGTCCCGTCCGGTGATTCAAACACCCCATCCCCCCGCCCCCGTCCGAGAGAGGAACGTTGCGCTGCCTGGGTTCACGGCCGGGGGAGGGGCAGGGGTGGGAGCAAGCAGGAAGATGGTGCGTGCCAAATCTCGCCCCGGAGATCGTTTTTCACGCTTTGTCCGTCCGTTGCACAAAGGTCAGGCTAGCCTGCCAGGAGATGGCTTCGACGGAAGAACGCCGTCTCGCCATGACAACCCAATTCGGGCCAATGTTCAGATCGGTTTTATCCCGCATTGACGTCAGGTTAGATTTGGAATTGCTGGTTGAACAAAGCATTTGCTTATGTAAGGTAACCAAAACACCATGAAAATCCTAACTGTAGATATTGGCACCGGCACACAAGATATCTTTCTCTACGATTCGAATCTCGATATCGAGAACGGATTCAAGCTCATCCTGCCGTCTCCTACCATGATGGTATATCGGCGGCTCAAGCAAGCGCTTCGCACCCGGACCCCGATGCTGCTGACCGGCCATCAAATGGGAGGCGGCCCCTCCGCCTGGGCCATTGAAGAAGCCGCCCGCGCCGGCATCCCCATTTCCATGACACCCGACGCGGCACGGACCCTCAACGATGAACTCGACAAGGTGGAGGCGCTGGGAATCAAAATAATTTCGGAGGCTGAAGCCGCTGAGCTATCCCTCTCTGTTCAGCGTCTCGAATTGAAGGATTTTGATTTCGAGTTAATTTCCAAAACATTCACCGATTACGGCGTTTCGTTGAAGGATTTAGCAGCGGTCGCTGTGGCGGTGTTCGATCACGGCAATGCGCCGCCGGGGGTTTCGGACAGGCAGTTTCGGTTCGATTATCTCGACGAGCGGATTCGAGCCAAAAACTCGCTTGCCGCCTTTGCCTATCTATCCCATGACATCCCCAAAATCATGACGCGCTTGCAAGCAGTGGCCGATTCGGCCGGCGCGCTGCCCTGCCCGCTGGTGGTGATGGACACCGCCCCGGCTGCTGTGTTGGGCGCCACCTTCGACCCACGGGTGGCCCGCCGGGGACATAACATCATCGTCAACGTGGGCAATTTCCACACCATTGCCTTTCGGCTGGGAGAGCACGGCATCGAGGGCGTCTTTGAACATCACACCGGCGAGATTGACCTGCCAAAGCTCGAATCGCTGATTCACAGATTGGCCGACGCATCCATCAAGCATGAAGAGGTCTTCAACAACATGGGGCACGGCGCGCTGATGTACACCGATACGGTGTTCGAGCTGGGGAAGGATGATTTTGATGTGGTGGTGACGGGGCCGAGGAGGAGTATGTTTCGGACAACAGACGATAGACTACCGACCGCTGACCATCGTCTATCGTCTGCGGTCCGTGGTCACTTACGCCCCTATTTCGCCGCCCCCTTTGGTGACATGATGATCGCCGGCTGCTTCGGGCTGCTGGCGGCCACAGCGGAGATTCTGCCCGATTTAGCGGAATCCATTCACAGGTCCCTGAGCGAAGCGGGCGGGCGGGGTACCGCGCCGTGGGAGATTGTTTCCTGAAACGGTTGTATAATCCACCCTGGCAAAAGATTTCATCCTGAGGCGAGCGCAGGCTCGTCTTTTTTACGCAACCTTTCCAACAGGAGTCAAAACAGTTCTATGTGTGGCATTTTCGGCTACGTCACAAGCAAGGAAGAAACACTCGGCCCACTGCTCATCGAGGCTGCCAAACGCCTGACGTATCGCGGCTACGATTCAGTGGGCATGGCCACGTTGAACGGGGGCAAGATTGACTTGCGCAAGGATGTGGGCAAGGTAGAAGAAGTGGCGGCAAAATATAACTTTGCCGAGATGCGCGGCTCACGCGGCATCGTGCAGTTGCGCTGGGCTACCTTCGGCGAGCCCTCGCAGGTCAATGCCCAACCACATCTGGATTCGGATGGCGACCTGGTCGGCGCGCACAACGGCAATGTGGTCAACAACGTGGAGCTGCGCACCTAATTCATCGCCGAAGGCCTTACCGTGCGCTCGGAAAACGACGGTGAGACCTGTGTGCACGCCGTGGAGCGCTATCTCAACCGCGGCTACGAGTTCATTGATGCCATCCGCCTGGCCTATGGTGACCTGGAGGGCGATTACGCCTTTGTCATCGGTCGCGCCAACGATGATAAACTTTACGCCTTCAAGAAAGGCTCTGGCATGGTGGTGGGCATCGGTGAAGGTTTCACCTGTGTTTCATCCGACCTGCCTTCGATTTTGCCGCTGACCCGCACCGTCATCCGCCCGCAAGATGGTGAGATCGTCACCCTGTGGGCGGATCGGGTGGAGATTCGGTCGGTGAAAGACGGCAAGGTGATTGATCGTCAACCCGAAGTAGTGACAGAGACGATGGACGCGGTGCAAAAGGGTGGCTATCCGCACTTCATGCTCAAAGAAATCCACGAGCAAGCGCAGGTAGCGCGTGAATTGCTCCATTTGCTGGAGGCCAGCGGCGAGGTCGAGGCCGTGATCGAGAAGATAAAGAACGCCCGTCACCTGTATTTCATCGGCTGCGGCACGAGCTACCATGCCGCCTCGTTGGGAGCGGTCTATTTTGCTCAGCTGGCTGGCCGCGCGGCCATCCCGGTGCTGGCGCCGCAATTCATCGCTCAATACGCGCCCACGGTCAACCATGAAGATGTGGGGATTTTCGTCAGCCAATCGGGCGAGACCAAAGATGTGCTCAACGCCCTGGAGGCCGCTGAAAAACGGGGCATGACCTGCCTGGGGCTGGCCAACGTCGTCGGCTCTACCCTGACCAAAGCAACTTCCTTCTGCTTGCCGCTATGTTGTGGCTATGAGATCAGCGTTCCGGCCACCAAGACCTTCACCAACCAGGTGATCACCTTTCTGTTCCTGGCCTATCGTCTGGCTGGCCGCGACACGCGGGACCTGGAGCGGATTCCCGAGCTGATGGAACAGACTCTCCCGATGGTTGCCCCCCAGGTCGAAGCGCTGGCCAATGAGATCAACGCCTGGAACGATATGTATTGCCTGGGCTACGGCACAACGTACCCGATCGCGCTGGAAGGTGCGCTGAAGTTGAAAGAGGTCACCTACGCCCACTGCGAAGGAATGCTCTCGACCGAATTCAAGCATGGGCCGCTCTCGGCGGTGAGCAAGGGCTATCCAATCATCTTTGTGGCTGGGCCAAACGATGTGCCGCTCATCATCAGCGGCATCAACGAGGTCAAAGTGCGCGGCGCCCGCGCCATTGTCATCGGCGAGGAAGACGCCCGTCTGCGCGCCAACGGGGATGACCTGATCGTGATTCCCAGGTCCGATGCTCAGATCAGCGCCCTGCTGGCCGTCTTGCCCTTGCAATTGCTCGCCTATCACATGTCCGTGTTGCGCGGCTACGACCCCGATTTCCCGCGCAATCTGTCCAAGACACTAACCGTGGATTGAAAAGGCACAAGGCTCATCTGTAAGGAATGTGCAAAACGACCGGCGCGCAACGGAGGTTCACGAACCTGAGTTTTGTGCCATCCGGAGCGATTTGCTGAAAAACGCTTCGAACGCGGAAATTTTCATTGGCTGGGTTCCAGGTCGCCTCCATCCGCTTTCGTGGAGGGATGCAGAGGGGCTCTTGTCCCGCCTGGTGCTTCAAAACCCCATCCTCCCGCCCCCTTCCCCGCAGAACAGCGACGATTACGGCCCATGCTTTTTGCGGGGAAGGGGCGGGCCGTGAAGATGGTACGTGCAAAATTGCGTCCCTGAGGTCGTTTTTCAGGCTTTGTCCGTCCGTTGCGCAAAAATCAGGCTAACGTCTGCAGATAATACAGCCCGGAGAGAAACCTCCGGGCTACCAGCACAAAGGCTGCTCAAGCGGGCTGAATACTGGAGATTCCGCTCATTCCCCGTAGAGGAAGGTCAACTGAACAAGTCCTTTACATCCTCCTGCGTCAGCGACTTGAAGAAACTTGCTTCGGTGACGATGAGGCTCTGTACCAGGGCGCGCTTCTTTTCCTGCAATTGCAGAATTTTTTCCTCTACCGTGCCGCGTGTGATGACTTTGTAGATGAAAACGGGTTTATCCTGCCCGATGCGATGGGCGCGGTCACTGGCCTGCATTTCCACGGCGGGATTCCACCACGGGTCGAGGTGGATGACGTAGTCGGCGGCGGTCAGGTTGAGTCCGACCCCGCCCGCTTTCAGGCTGATGAGGAAGAAGGGGATGGAGGGGTCGTTTTGAAATTGGTCCACGCGCTCCTGGCGGTTTCGCGTTTTCCCATCCAGATACGCATACTTCACGTTGCGCGCGTCCAACTCACGCTTGAGCAATGCCAGCGTCTCAACGAATTGCGAGAAGACCAGCGCTTTGTGCCCTTCGGCTTGCAGCGTTTCCAGCGTTTCGAGCAGAAGTTCAAATTTGGGCGCGCTCCCCCTGTAATTTTTCTCCACCAGGGCCGGGTGGACGGCGATCTGCCGCAGGCGCAGCAGCCCCTCGAGAATTTTGAAGCGCGCATCGTTGAGGCCCTCGCGCTCAATCAGCCCCAGCAGTTCGGCGCGATACCGCTCGCGGGTCTGCGCATACAGTTTTTTCTGGGCGGCGTCCATGTCGGTGTAGAGGATGCGCTCGGTGCGCGGCGGCAATTCGGGCGCGACCTGCTCTTTGGTGCGGCGCAGGATGAACGGATAGACCAGTTTGCGCAGCGTCTTGGCTGCTTCTTCATCGCCGCGCGCTTCGATGGGAGTGGCGAAGGCGCTTTTGAAATAGTCCATGCTGCCAAGCAAGCCGGGGTTCAGGAACGCGAACTGCGACCACAACTCGAAGGTGTTGTTCTCCACCGGCGTGCCCGTCATCACGAGACGATGTTCGGCGTTCAGCAGCCGCGCGGCCTTGGCGCTCTTCGCCAGCGGATTTTTGATGGCTTGCGATTCGTCGAGGATGATGTAGTGGAATTTGTACGTGCGCAGCATTTCCACGTCACGCAGCATCGTGCCGTAGGTGGTCAAAACCACGTCGTAGTCGTTGAAGATGGCGGTGTCCTTGACGCGGAAGTTGCCCATGTACTCGAGGAAGCGCAGGCCGGGCGTGAACTTTTCGGCTTCTCGCTGCCAGTTGGCGATGAGGCTCTTGGGGACCACCAGCAGCGAGGCGGCTCGCGGCTCTGAGTCCGCCTGAGGCTGTTCCTTCAAAGACTGGAGGAAAGCCAGCACCTGGACGGTTTTGCCCAGTCCCATATCGTCCGCCAGCACACCGCCGAATTTGTAGTCGTGCAAAAAGTGCAGCCAGTCGAAGCCGTGTTTCTGGTAGGGACGCAGTTCGCCGACGAATCCGCTCGGGAGCGGTTGTGGCTCGATCCGCTCGAAGGTGCGGAAACGCTCGCGGCGTTCGCGCAACTCCGCGGGAGTCTGAATCGAGGCGTCGTCTTCGAGCAGGGAATCCAACAGGGGCAGGTGAACGTCTGAAACGCGGAAGCCATCTTCCGTCTCCTGCGCCAAATTCCAAAGATGTTTGTATTTTTCGAGCCACTCTTCGGGGATTTGTCCCACTGAGCCGTCGGCGAGTTTGATGTAACGTTCGCCGCGTTTGAGCGCCTTGCGGACGTCGTGGAAGGAAACTTGCTGGTCGCCGAATTCGACGATGGTCTTCAGGTCGAACCAGTCAATGCCCGAGGTGATGCTGACGCGCAGGGTGGGCGTGGCGCGATTGACCTTGCCCAGGGTGAGATTCTCTTCGCCGTAAATTTCGAAGCCCGCCTGCGTGAGGAGCGGGATCGAGTGGAGCAGGAAATCGAAAGGATGGGCGCGGGCGCGCAGTTCGAACGTGCCGTAAGGGAATTCCGCCCCGGCGCGTTTGAGGCGATAGATCGGGTCGGCGAGGAGTTGGTAGAAGGATTGCTCGCGCTCAGGCTGGCGGTGAATGCGGATCAGGTCCCACGAATCGGGGACGACCTCGATGGCAAAGGTTTCGTCCTTGCCGGGCGGCAGTTCGTATTCGCCGTAGCCGAAGCGCAGCTCGGCGCGCAGGGTCTTCTCTTTGTTGTCGTCGCGGAGATAGAGCCGCGGCACGGGGTCGGCGTGAAAATCCCCCCATTGGACGAGGCCGCTTTTGACGGGGAGCGCCTGGGCGATGTGTGGAAAGTATTCTTCGCGGAAGAGTTCGACTTTTTCCCTGGGAATTTCGATGGGGAAGGACGTTACCGCCTCGATGGCGTGGCTGTTTTCGATTTGCGCCAGCGTGTCATCCAGTAGAGCCCAAACGGGAGCCTTCGTGACCACTTCGATGTTTTGGCGGATGTGGGTAAATGTCCCGTTTTGCTCGAAGCCCGCCCACAGGGTGAGTTTGGACTCGTCCACCTGCAGGTCTATCTGGAGTTCGATGGGGTGAGGCAGGATGCGCAGGCGTCGTTCCACTCTGGGCGGGTAGTCCCATTGTGCCAGGAAAATGGGGATATCCGCTCTGGCGATCATGGCGAAGTAATTGGCTAAATGAGCGCTGACGTTGCCATACATTTGCGAGACACTGCGAATGATTTCCAGGAACGCGACGCCTTCCGCATCGAGATTGAGGCAACCCTTTGGGTTGAGGGGGTAAGCATACGTGCTACTGGCTTTAATCCAACTGGTATCGGTTTCCAGCAGGCGGTTCACGCGTTCGCGGTCGAAGCCCTCTAGCTGCTGAAGCGGACTCCAGTCGTTCTCGCGGACGATCAAGGGCGTCAGCGAATAGCCATACTGATAGCCCCCGTAGGTGTAGCTATAACGGCTGCGAGCCAGGACGACAGCAGCGGCATAGCGGATGGGGCGGTTTCCACTCGCCGATTTGCGCGGCAGGCTGGCGAGGGTTTCGTTGAGTTTTGTTCGCCAGTCCTGCCCTGGGCGAGTCTGCGGCGCGGAATCTGCGGCTTCCTGCTCGAACTCGTCATCATCGTCATCGTCATCCGCTTCTGCTTCCAAATAATCCTTCAATTCCAATGCGGCGGCAATGATATGCTTGCAGAAGTTGCCTTCGGCGGCGTAGGGACAGTCGCAGTCGAAGGTGAGTTCGCCTTTTTGATTGACTTCGATTTCAACCGTGTACTCATCCGTATCGCCTTCGACCGAGCAAATGGCTTTTTGCCTGCCGATGAGCTCCACGTCCCACACCCTGCCCTGTTCGTAGTATTCCTGTCCGCGTTGGATGGAACGGGCGCTGGCGTAGCGAGAGTACGGGAAAGCGTTGAGGAGTTGAGCGGTGAGAGTGGTCATAGCAGCGCAAAGTATACCGCCGTCTTTTGGCGCGCACAATTTCGATAGGCCGAAAAATAGGGCTTTTCAAAGATTTAATAGACTTTATCTGCAATAAGGCTCAGCTCTCTTTTGCATCGAATTTTCACGAATTCTCGAAGAAAATTCGCCGTAATCGGCATCATCAGCAAAATCTGCGGATAAAGATTAGAATTTTGAAAAGCCCTGGCCGAAAAATTTTGCACGGTAAAGACTTGTGCCTGGGCAGGCGGAAACCTGGCGGGGGATTCCAGCGCCTATCTCCTGCGCCAGCCGGCTTCCGGCCGGACGCTGCCGCCCTGGGAGGCGATTTCCAGCAGGAGCATGGCCAGCACCCAACCGCGCAGTTGGACATTGCCGGGCTGTAACTGCCGCTCCAGTTGACGGCGCTCCTCGCCCCGCGCCAGCAGCGGCACAGCGGCGCTCTGGAACGGTTCGCGCTGACCCTGCTCAAAGAGCAGGTAGGCCAACGCAATGCGCGTGGCGGTGTTGTAGGCCTGCTCGTAAGCGTCACGAAACGCGCCGGCCTGGACAGCGCTCTTCAGCGCCACCTGGGTCAACGGGTCGGCGTTGCGCGCGACGAAGCTCAGAGCCAGCGCGCTGAGGGCGGTTTCGTCCTCCTGCTGCTGCCGCAGCCAGAGGGGTAGCGCGGTGACCAGCGCCATCACGCCGCCGCTGCCCGCCGCCTGGATGAGATGGGCATAGGTCATCACCAGCGCCAGGGCGAAGGCTTGAAGTTGCCGATCCATTTCCGCCTCGTTGCGGTAGCCGCCGAACAACATGCGCCGCGTCTGTTCGCCGACCATCTCGCGCAGCGCCTGGAGCATGAACGAAGGGGCGAAGAGCAGTAATTTGCCGATTTGATCGGAAAACTCCATGCCGGTCAGGCGTTTGATCAGGCGGATGTTGCCGGCCGGGTCGTCCGGTTCGGCTTCGGTGAAGTAGCGGTCGAGCAGTTCGAGCAATTCGTGGAATTCAGGTTCGTTCATAGGAAAATCCTTTCTGAGACTACGGAAGTCAGATACGCCAGATCGGCGGGATGGAGCAGCCAGTCGGGGTCGTCATCGGGGGAGCGGTGGACGGCCTCGCACAGGCTGAGAGCCAGGGCGCGGAGGGGAGAATGCTCCTGGCTGAACCCGGCATGGCTGCTCGCCGTCAGCCGGGCTTCCAGGGTGCGCTGGAAGGACGAGGCGGCTTTTCGGAGCGAGTCTTGCAGGTCGGCGCGCTGGGCGGGGGTGAGCAGGCTGGGGCTTTGCCGCCATTCCGCCGCCAGCGCCACGGCCACGCCTTTGAGCAGGAAGACCCGCCCCGGCGCGTCAAAGACAAAATCAGCCCCCTGACGGTTGAGCCGGGCGATCTCCCGCTGCCGCTGGTTGTAGAGCGTCAGCGAGGACGAACGCAACAGGCGGCGCACGGTCTGCCAGGTCTGCTCAGTGAGCGGACGCTGCCGCCCCAGCGCCAGCAAAGCCAGGGCGCGGGTGAGCAGGTCGGGCGAGGCGTAGCCATGCTGCCAGAGCGTCGCCTGCTGGTCGGTGGTCAGGGCAGAAGTGTTGCTGAGGGCTTGCAGGGCAATCTGGCGCAGGAGTTCCTGGCGGTGCGGTTCGGTGAGAGGGGGCGAGGCGAGCAGGTTGAGCAGCAGCGGCAGGGTGGATGGCGCGATGGGCTTGTGGACCAGCAGCGGCAAAATCTGCTCACGGAAGAAAGTCGGGTTGAGGTCGTGAAAGCCGTGTTCGGGGAGGGACTCGCGGGAGAGGAGCATCTCGCGCAGCAGGTGGACGGCTTCGGGCAAGAGCGGGGAGAGGGTCAACAGGGAGTGGGCAATCTCCGGGGCCAGGGCGTTCGATTCCCGGTAGAGTTCGCTGTACGCCCGGTCCACCTGATACCAGCCGCGGTACATCTGACAGGCGATGTCGAACAAATCGCGCAGCAGGGGCAAGGCGTGTTGCGGTGAGGCAGAGGCCAGGGCGCGCGCCAGCGCCAGGCGGCGCGGGGCGCCGGCCCGAGTCTGCGAACCGGATTCCCACGCTTCCACCAGGATGGGGAGCAGGCGGGGATGGGCTGCGGCGATGCGCAGGGCGGGGGCATCCTGCTGGCGCTCGAGTTGCGCTATCAGGGCGAGATCGGGCGGGTCCGGGGGCAGGAGACGCCGCAGCCGGGCCAGGATTTCGGCTTCCTCGCCGCGCCCGAGCAGCAGGCCGGCGGCTTCGTCCAGACGTTGCGCCAGGGGCAGGCCGCTTTGCAGCGGGTCTTGCAGGTCGCACAGACAGGCAGCCGTCAGTTTATGCAGGGTGAGAGCGGGCAAAGCGTAGAGCGCGCCGCTCAGGTGACGCAGAAAGTCGTGGGGGAGGGGCGCGGCTTCGGCGCTCAGCGATGCGCTCATGCGGAGCAGCACGCGGCGCAGGGCTTCGTCGTTGCGGGCCAGTTCAGCCACCCATTCGGCGGGCAGCGGCATCCCCTCTTGCAGGCGGCGCGTCAGGTTGAGCGCCAGGGCGTCGGTCAGGGGGGCGCGGGAAGGGTCGGGGTGGGAGAGCAGGCGCAGGGCGGCCTCCACCGGCTCCGGGTCCAGGGACGAAGCGAGGCGCTCTTGCAGTCCGTCCTGCGCGGCGGGGGTGAGCCCGGCGCCGGGCGGAGTCAGCCGCCAGCGGGGGCGGTCGGCGCGCTCCAGATCGGCGAACGGGTCAGGCGCGGCGCAGCCTTCCAGGGTCTCGAGCATCCATTCATGTTTCGGGAAGCGGCGGCGCAGGTCGAGCAGGGTCGCCAGGGCGGAGGGCGTCAGGCGCGGGGCGCGTTCGGCCAGTTCGCGCGGGGCGTTCTCGCTCAGGCGGTAGAAACGGAATGTTTCGAGGGCCTGCGCCAGCGGTTCCAGCCAGCGGGGATGCGCCAGGGCCGCGGGCAGCAGGTCAAGCAGCGCCCACTCGCATTCCACGCTGCCGCCCAGTTGCAGGGAGAGCAGATACTGACGGAGCAATTCGGTGAAGGCTTCGAAGAGCGGGGGGAAGGCGTTTTCGTCCTGACGGGCGAGCAGGGCCAGGCCGGGGATGAGCGTGGACAGGCGCAGGGAGAGATGGCGGCGGGCGGTTTCTTCGTCGGGCGGTTCGGGGTGGACGGGGCCGGGGTTGAAGAAGCGCCCGGTCCATTCGGCCAGGGAGGCCAGCGGACCGCTCCAGCCCAGGGCGCGGCGCAGCGAACGCAGGTAGGCGCGGCGGTTCGGGAAGGAACGGTACGGCGGGTAGCGTTCCAGGTCGCGCCAGGCAAGCAGCCGTTCGCGCAGGGACTGGCGCTGCGGCGGGGTCAGTTCGATGCCGTGCAGCGCCAGGAACAGGTCACGCAGGCGGCCTTCGGGGAAGTAGGGGAATGCGCTCACCCAATCCTCCACGGCGGCGAGCAGGGCGGTGAATTCGGGGTCGGGCAGGGTGAAGTCGGCGCTTTCGAGCAGCAGGCGCAGCAGGGCGAGGGCGAACTCGTATTCGGGCGTGCGGTCACTTTCGGCGGGCAGCAGGTTGACCACTCCCAGCGCGCCGGCGGCCAGGCGGCGGGGGAGCGGCCGGGCCTGGCTCAGGCGTTCGCGCAGCAGGGCGGTCAATTCGCCTTGCATGGCAGCCCCCAGCCAGGAAAGGGCTTCGGCGCGGGCAGGAGGCAGGGTCAGCAGGGTGCGCAGGCGGTCGTGGAGGCGGGCCTGGGCAACGGGCGGGAAGCGCTGCGGGCGGAAACGGGTCAGGACGGAGGCAAACGCGCCCAGGGCAAAGCCGCTGTAGAGGTCGAGCAAATCGCTGCGCGCCAGGCGCAGGGTCAGCGCGGCGACTTCGGGCGGGAGCGAGGCGGCGTTCGCCAGGCGACGGGCGAGGCTCGTCAGGGCGCGGTCACGGGCGGCTTCTTCGGCGGGGATGGAGTCGGCGAGGGG
>DAOUAN010000002.1:0-2811 GCA_034433385.1 Anaerolineales bacterium
TGGTAGTTGGTAAGTTGGTAGGTTGGTAATTGGTAGGTTGGTAGGGTGGTAGGCGCGGTAGGGTGGTAATACGGCGCTCAGACGCTCCTCTCGCCTAACCAACCGACGAACAGGTTAGCCCATTACCTCATCGTCAACGCCATGACTGCCTTTTGGGCATGCAGGCGGTTTTCGGCCTGATCGAAGACGACCGAATGCGGACCATCCATCACTGCGCTGGTGACTTCGATGTCGCGGTCAGCGGGCAGGGGATGCATGTAGATGACATCTTCTTTGGCCACGCGGATTTTTTCCTCATCCATGATCCAATGCTTGTACATATCTTGCAGGCGCTTGCCTTCGGTGGGATCGGTGGTGGTGAGGAGCGGCCCCCACGATTTGGCGTAAATGACATCGGCGTCTTTGCAGGCTTCGGTCATGCCATTGGGGTCGGCGATGATTTCGAAGTTGGCACCGGTCTTGCGAGCTTCCTCTTTGGCCTGTTCCACGATTTCGGGCATGAGGGGGAATTCGGGCGGGTAGGCCAGGGTCACATCCATGCCAAAGCGCGGCATTTGCAAGATCAGCGATTGGGGGACCGAGATGGGTTTGAGGTAGGAGGCAGCGTACGCCCAGGAAACGACGATCTTCTTGCGGCGCAGGTCGCGGCCTTTTTTCTCCATGATGGTCATCAAATCGGCCAGACATTGGAAGGGATGGTAAATTTCGCACTGCATATTCAGCACGGGAACGCGGGAATATTTGGCGACATCGTTGATATAACGGTTGCCCACCCCCCAATCCACGTGGCGAATCGCAATGCCATCGAAATAACGCCCGAAGATTTCGCCGATTTCTACCGGCGTATCGCCATGGGCAATTTGGGTGGTCTTGCTTTCAATAAATGCCGCATGGCCGCCCAATTGAGCCATGCCGGCCTCAAATGAGCCGCGGGTGCGAGTGCTGGAGTAGAAGAATAACATTGCCAGCACCTTATCGCGCAGATAGGGATGTGGCTCACCCAAAGCGCGTTTGCGTTTGAGATCAAACGCAACGTCTAAGACGGTCTCCACTTCTTCCTTGCTAAAATCCAGGTCGCCGATTAAATCACGGCCGCGTAAATCGGTTTGCATAGCACATCTCCTTTTATTGAATAATGGCATCGGCGCGAGGCGCTCAGAAGAGAAAGTGGCAGGCTCATGGAACGCCTCGCAGCCGGCTTTGCAGAATAGATTTGGAGGAGCGAATTTCTAATTGTGGCGGTGATGAGGCGGTAATTCGTCACACTCCATGGCATTCACGATCTCTTCCAGGTCTCTGGCGGCTTCCGCCAGCCATTTGACCGTGTTCAAGAACTCTTCACGCTCCTGCGCATCGGGCAAATGTTTGCTTAGCTCCGGGCCTACCTGCTGAAACAGGTGTGCCGCGGTCTGGACGGTGACGACCGGGCGCACTAACTCTCGCCGAACGATGAGCAGCTTCTGTTCAGCCGTCTCACCACAATACTTTTGGAGTTCTTCCCGCAGGGACATGTTCGCTCCTTTCTGAATCGCGTAAATCGTGACCTTGAAGTTACTCCATGGCTCCCAGCACCAGCGCCAGCAAAGCCATGCGCATCACCACGCCATTGAAAGCTTCCTGCCAGTAGCGTGACCAACGGGTAATATCCACATCCGTTGGGATTTCATCCATGCGGGGCAGCGAATGCAGCAGGATGGCATCTGATTTTGCCTTGTTTGCCAGCAATTCGCGCGTGATCTTGTAGTTGGCCGGGGTCTGGCCGACCTCGCCCTGGCGTTCATCGCGAGACTTGGTGTAATCGGGCTGCACCACCGGTTCGACCAGGATGACATCGGCCTCCGCGATGACCTGCTCCACATGCTCGGCCTCGTTGAAATTCAGGCTATACTGACGGAGTTCCGCCTTGAATTCATCCGTGAGGCGCATTTCGGGCGGAGCGACGAACGTGATCGGACAATCGAACTGCGTCAGTGCGTAGGCCAGAGAGTGCATGGTGCGCATGCGCATATCGCCAACCGCCAGCCAGCGGAGGCCGTCAATGCGTCCTTTTTCGCGCCACACGGTGTACAGGTCGGTCAGAATTTGGGTAGGATGCTCCCCCCAACCATCACCGCCATTGATGACCGGAATGCTGGCCCATCTGGCCGCCTCGTGCGGAGCACCCTGCTGGAAATGGCGCATGACGATGACATCGCCATAGAATTCCAGCATTTTGACGGTGTCTTTGATCGATTCCTGATAGAAATCACCAGCACGGGTCATTTTGGCGTCGGCGAAGCCGGTCACATGTCCGCCGAGGCGATGCATGGCTGCCTCGTGCGCCAGGCGAGTCCGCGTCGAAGGCTGGTAGAAAGCCGTGACCAGCGTCTTCTCTTTGAGCAGATCCACGTTTCGGCGGGAGCGAGCAATCGGTTCCATTTGCTGCGCCACGTCGAACACGTGGAAGAACTCATTGCGCTCAAAATCCTTGAGCGAAAGGATGTCACGACCGGCAAAAGAACGCATGTTGACCTCCGTTTATCAGAATATTTGAGACGTCACGACCTCCTGTGCACCGATGTTTCCTTCTTTGGCAATCACCCATGGATCAGGGAGTGGTTTTCTCCCGCAAAATGGCCGGGAAAAGCGCATAAAACTCCGTGGCAGCCACCACTTCATCCAGCGGAACTTGCTCGTAGCTGGTGTGGGCAAATTCTTCATTGCCAGGGCCAAAGCCGATGGAGGGAATGCCTGCCTTGCCCGCCCAATATGTGCCATTGGTGGAAAAATTCCATTTGCCCGTCGGGCGCGTCTCATTCCACAGGCGGCGGA
>DAOUAN010000003.1:0-7378 GCA_034433385.1 Anaerolineales bacterium
GGGCACAGGTCGCCGCCTTTGGCGGCTCGCAATGACACAAAATGGCGTTTTTCGCCCACAGCGTCATCTCTCAAGGCACTGGCGAAATGAGCATCCATCCACCGCTCACACCTGACTAACAACTTTTTAGCGCACCCGATCGCGCCCATCCGTCATTTTGTTTCCTGGTAAAATGAATTTATGCCTGATCTCTTTGATCATGCCATGCAGGAACGGATGAAACAAGAAGCCCCCCTGGCGGCACGCATGCGCCCGCGCACCCTGGAAGAATTTGTAGGGCAGGAACACATCATTGGCCCCGGCAAGCTCCTGCGCCGCGCCATTGAAGCCGATCGCCTGTTCTCCTCCATTATCCTGTGGGGGCCACCCGGTTCAGGCAAAACCACCCTGGCCCAGATCATTGCCAATGCCACCAAAAGCCACTTCGTCACCATTTCGGCCATCCTGGCAGGTAAAGCCGAGCTGAAAACCGTCATCGAAGACGCCCTCGAACGTCGCCGCCTGCAGGGTCAGCGAACCATTCTCTTCGTGGACGAAGTCCATCGCTGGAACAAAGCCCAACAAGACGCCCTACTTCCCCACATCGAAAACGGCACAATCACGTTTATCGGCGCCACCACCGAAAACCCTTATTTTGAAGTCATCAACGCCCTGATCTCGCGCTCGCGCGTCTTTCAGTTGCGGAACCTGACCCCCGACGAGACCGGGATTCTGCTCGATCGCGCCCTCGCCGACCCCGAACGCGGCTACGGCAACCGCCGCATCATCCTGGACCCGCAGGCGCGCGCCCATTTAACCGAAGTTGCCGGCGGCGACGCGCGCAACGCGTTAAACGCCCTCGAACTGGCGGTGGAATCCACGCCCCCCGATGCCGATGGCGTCATCCACATCACCCTGGAAGTCGCCCAGGAATCCATCCAACGCCGCGCCGTGCTCTATGACAAGGATGGCGATGCCCACTACGACACCATCAGTGCCTTCATCAAGTCCGTACGCGGCAGTGACCCCGACGCGGCGCTCTACTGGCTGGCTAAAATGATCTACGCCGGCGAAGATCCGCGCTTCATCCTCCGTCGTCTGCTCATTCTGGCAGGCGAAGACATTGGCCTGGCCGACCCGCTGGGACTGGTAGTTGCCTCCGCCGCGGCGCAAGCCTTCGATTACGTTGGTCTGCCCGAAGGGATTTACCCCATCGTCGAGGCCACGCTCTACCTTGCCACCGCGCCCAAGTCTAACAGCACCGGCGCCTACTTCAAAGCCATGGAGAAGATCGAAGAGGAGGGTCAAATCTCTGTACCGCGCCACCTGATGGACGGCAGTCGTGACGCGGCAGCATTGGGCCACGGCAAAGATTATGTCTATCCGCATGACCACGAGGGGCATTTCGTGCCACAGCAATATCTTCCCCGTCGTCTGCTGGGCACCTATTTTTACATCCCCTCCGAGGAGGGTTACGAAGCCCAGATCAAGGCGCGGCTGGAAATGTGGCGTGAAGCGCAAAGAAAAGCATTGGGGATTGAAAAGCGCGAGGAAATTCCCAATTTGAGCGAGGAAAAAATCCAAAAAATAAAGAGGAAAATCAAATAGATGGAGTTGAAATTACACTATCGGCCCGACATAGACGGATTGAGAGCGGTGGCGGTGCTGGCGGTGCTGTTCTATCACGGTGGCGTATCCTTCCTCTCTGGTGGATACGTCGGCGTGGATGTGTTTTTCGTCATTTCGGGGTACCTGATTACTTCCATCATTGTCAGTGAAATGCAGGCAAATGCGTTTCGATTGATTGACTTCTATGAACGACGCGTGCGCCGCATTTACCCGGCCCTGTTCGTGATGGTGGCATGTACGCTGCTGGCGGGCGCCTGGTTGTTCGACGCGGACAACTTTGCCGCTCTGGGCAAAAGCGCCGCCGCGGTGACCATTTTTCTCTCCAATGTTCTCTTCTGGAGCGAGGCGGGCTATTTCGACCGGGCCTCCACCCTCAAACCGCTCCTTCATGCCTGGTCACTTTCGGTCGAGGAACAGTTCTACATCCTGTTTCCGGTTTTGATGCTCCTGATTGCCCGTTTTGGAAAATCCCGCTTTGGGCGTTTTCTGGGATTGCTCTGGGCGGTCTCATTCGCTTGGAGTGTATACGAGGCGGTCAAGAATCCATCCTCGGCGTTTTATCTGATGCACTTTCGTGCCTGGGAATTGTTGACCGGTAGTCTACTGGCATTGAATGTCCTGCCATCCCGTCTAAATGCCAGATTTCGGAACGCGTTGGCGCTGGCAGGGATGACAATGATTCTGGCAAGCATCTTCCTCTATCATGAAGGAACCCCATTTCCGGGCCTGGCTGCCCTGCTGCCGGTGGCTGGCTCCGCCCTGACGATTTACAGCGGCACGAAGGAATCGGCGGCGGTCCACAAAGCGCTCAGTCTACGCCCGCTTGTGTTTATCGGGAAAATCTTCTATTCGCTCTATTTATGGCACTGGCCGTTGCTGGTATTTTTGAAATATTACTGGATTGTGGAACCCTCTGCGGCGAATCTGGCTCTCTGGCTGTTGGCATCGTTTGCCATTTCCACCTTTTCCTGGCAATGGATCGAGAAACCGTTTCGAGCAAGGACTTTTTTGCGGCGAGCGCGCCTGTTTGCGCTGGCGGGCAGTGTGATGACTCTCTCGTTCACGGCGGGCGTCGTGGTGTCTCTTCAGGATGGATTTCCCCATAGATTTCCCGACGCGCTGACGGTGAAGCAGAAAACGGCTATAGCCGATCTGCGGGAAGTATGTGTGGGGCAAGAAGTACAGGCCTTTGGAGAAGGTGTCATGTGTCGAATAGGCGCGCCTGATCAGCCGCCTCGCTTTGCCTTGTGGGGGGATTCGCATGCTGCGGCTTTTGCCCCCGCGCTAGATATGGCGGCGGCAAAAGCGAAGGTCGGCGGTTATCTTTTCGCCCTTCCCGCCTGTCCACCTTTGGGGGGAATTGACCGTCAAGGTCCGCGAAAGGGCACTTGTTACCACTATAACCAGCGCGTGATCCTCTTTCTTCGCCAGCACCCGGAAATAGATACGATCATTTTATCCGCTCGCTGGGCGATTTCCGCAAAAGGCAAGCGATATAAAACAGAGCAGGGTCCATCTGTTCGGCTGGTAGATATGCAGGGGAAGCGAAGCGCCTCGAATGCGGCGCTCTTCAAGATCGGCTTGCATCGGACTGTCGCTGTTCTGGCGGAGTTGAACCGAAATGTCGTGTTCGTCACCGGCGTTCCGGAGGTCGGATACGATGTTCCCTCAGCTTTCTCAATCGCCATGCGCACAGGGCGGGATTTGAACGACTTGATTGCGCCCACCCGTCAGGATTATTTGGAGAGAAACCGAGCCGTTCTCCAGGCCTTGGATATGCTGAAAAAGGATAATCTCCCATTTCAAATTGTGGATGTATCGCTGGCATTATGTGATGAAGAGCGCTGCCACGTGGTAGAGAACAATCAGCCTTTGTATCGTGACGACGATCATCTGTCCCTGTACGGGGCACGCTACCTTGCCTGGCTCTTCGACCCGCTCTTTGGCGGGATGATTGCGCGATAGACTGCTTGCAGAACCGTTATGCCAATTCTCCTCCTCATCCGCCACGGTGAAAACGACTACGTCAAAAAACATCGCCTTGCGGGCCGCCTGCCTGGCGTTCACCTGAATGAGCGCGGGCAGCAGCAAGCGCAGGCGCTGGCGGAAGCGCTCAAGGATGTACCCCTGGCGGCCGTTTATTCCAGCCCGCTGGAACGCGCCGTCGAGACGGCAACGCCTATCGCCAGCGCGCACCGGCTTGAGGTCCAGATTGAAGCGGGGTTGCTTGAGACCCACGTGGGCAAATGGCAAGGGCGGTCGTGGAAAGTCTTGAAGCGCACCAAAGCCTGGAAAATCGTACAGAGCGCGCCCTCGCGCTTTCAATTCCCGGAGGGCGAGACCTTTTACCAGTGTCAGAGTCGGGTGGTTGCCACGCTGGATGCCATTCTCCGCCGCCACAAGCCCAAAGACATCATTGCCTGCGTCTTCCACGCTGATCCGATCAAACTGGCAGTGGCACATTACATCGGTCTGCCGCTCGATCACTTTCAACGGCTGGGATGCGAGACCGGGTCGGTTACAATCCTGCACCTGGGCGATTCGGGCGCCGGTTTGATGAAATTAAATCAGCGCCCGCCCTTCGAGTTTTCAGCGGTAAGGAGATAGGTTCAGGTCTTTTTGCGGTTCAGGGTTTCCTGCAGGCGAATCGGGATAAAACCCATCTGAAAATTGGCCCGAATTGGGTTGTCATGGCGAGACGGCGTTCTTCCGTCGAAGCCATCTCCCCGCAGGCTAGCCTGACCTTTGTGCAACGGACGGACAAAGCATGAACAACGACCTCCGTGAAGAGATTGGGTCAACACGTTGCTGTATCACGGCGAAGCGGTCAGAAAGGCCGCCGACCGCATAGCGTGCCTGTGACAAGCAGCCCCCCAGATGAGCGCGGAGATTGCTTACCCCTGCGGGGCACAGGTCGCCGCCTTCAGCGGCTCGCAATGACACCAAAAAAAACAGGTTTGACTCTCCTGCAAAAAGGTCAGATCCAGCGCGGAGTTCGCAGAGATCACTGAGATTTTTGAAGTTCGCTTTCAGACAGATTATGCAAATTGCGCCGCAAAATCTTGAATTCTTGAAGGTATTTTCAGTTTTTCTCTGCGCACTTTGCGCTCTCTGCGGGAATTCGTTTTTGCAGTGGACTCAGATTTGGAATTGCTGTAAAAAACGAATTTTTGTGACAAATTCGATAAAGCGGGTTAAAATTGCTGCCAACATCATCCACACCGCCAGACAAATTAAATCGCTCAGAGGAGGCAGAAAATGGCAAGGAGCAGCAAGCAGCTGGAGGGAGAGGTCTATTATCCATCCGAATCTGTCATCGCTCAGGCTCGCCTGAAAGATTGGGATGAGCTGGCCGAGAAAGCCCGCAAGGATCCGCTGGCATTTTGGGCCGCCGAAGCCGAGGAACTGGAATGGTTTCAAAAGTGGGAGAAAGTGCTGGACGACTCAAATAAACCGTTCTTCAAGTGGTTCGTGGGGGCTAAAGTGAACATCGTTCACAATGCTGTGGATCGTCATGTCAACACTTATCGCAAAAACAAACTCGCCCTGATCTGGGAAAGCGAAGATGGCAAACTGGAGCGCACTTTTTCGTATTATGCGCTGAATCGCGAAGTTTCGCGCATGGCAAATATCATCAAGGCGATGGGCATCAAAAAGGGCGATCGGGTCACCATTTATATGGGGCGCATCCCAGAAATTGTCTTCGCCATGCTGGCTTGTGCGAAGATTGGAGCGATTCATTCCGTGGTGTTCGGCGGTTTTTCCGTAGATGCGTTGCAGGGGCGCATCGAAGACAGTCAGTCGAAGCTGGTCATCACTGCAGATGGTAGTTTCCAAAATGGGAAAGTTGTTGAGCTCAAGCAAATTGTGGATGAGGCTCTCAAGCGTTGCCCAAGTGTGGAAAATGTGATTGTCGTTAAGCGCGTCGGGCACAATGTCCCCATGGAGGCCGGGCGCGATCACTGGTATCACGAGCTGTGCGCCTTGCCCATTGCCAACGGCAAGTGCCCCACCGAAGTCATGGATGCCGAAGACCCGCTGTTTATCCTGTACACCTCCGGCTCAACCGGCAAGCCTAAGGCCATTTTGCACACCCACGGTGGCTATATGGTCGGGGTGTATTCCACGCTCAAATACGCGTTCGACATCAACGATGAAGATCGCTGGTGGTGCACGGCAGACCCCGGTTGGATTACGGGGCACTCTTACATCGTGTATGGGCCAATGTTGAACGGGGCGACTTCGATGCTCTTTGAGGGAGGGCCAGCTTATCCCTATCCCAATCGCTGGTGGCAGGTCGTCGAACGCTACGGGATTACCATCCTGTACACTGCTCCTACTGCCATTCGCGGCCTGATGCGCTTTGGCGAAGCCTGGCCCAACAAGCATGATCTCTCTTCATTGCGCCTGTTAGGATCCGTCGGCGAACCGATCAACCCGGAGGCCTGGCGCTGGTATTACCGTGTCATTGGCAAGGAACGCTGTCCAATTATTGATACCTGGTGGCAAACAGAGACCGGCATGTTCATGATCACCCCCACTCCTACCGTCCCGCTCAAGCCTGGTTCGGGCACGCGTCCTTTCTTTGGACAGGAGGCCGAAGTGGTGGACGAAAACGGCAATCCCGTTCCAGATGGGACCGAAGGTTACCTGGTGCTGAAGAATCCCTGGCCGGCCATGCTGCGCACCATCTACGGCGACCCGGATCGTTACGTGCAACAATATTGGAGCAGGTTCCCCGGCGTTTACACCACTGGCGACTCAGCCAAGCGCGACAAGGATGGCTACTTCTGGATCATCGGGCGCGTGGATGACGTCATCAAAGTCTCTGGTCATCGGTTGGGCACGGCGGAAATCGAATCGGCGCTGGTCAGTCATCCGGCAGTTGCCGAGGCGGCAGCGATCGGCCTACCTCATGAGGTCAAAGGACAGGGCATTCACGTTTTTGTCCTCCTGCGCGCTGGATTCGCCCCCTCCCCCGAATTGGCGGAAGAATTACGCCAGCACGTGGCAACTCATTTAGGCCCTATCGCTCGCCCCGAAGAAATCAAATTTGTAGATAAGCTTCCCAAAACGCGCTCCGGCAAGATTATGCGGCGCGTGCTGAAAGCCAGAGCGCTTGGGCTGCCAGAGGGAGATATTTCCACGCTTGAGGAGTAAACTGGCAGGGGCTGTTCGAAAAGTCCCCAAAAGCACAGACAACCGAAGTCTTGCAGGCTTCGGATGTCTGTGCTTTTTACGCTATCTGACTGATCTCTAGCTGCTTCAAGCCAAATCACTCAAAACGTCGCTCACCGCATCCAGCACATCACCGGCCAACACCGCAGCCGTCGTGCCGAGAGCTTCGGAAGCCTGCAAGCCGGCCTGGGCATGAATCCAGGCCGCAGCAAGAGCGGATTCGTAGGCCGCCAGGCCTTGAGCGCGCAAGCCAACGATTAATCCAGCCAGCACATCGCCGGTTCCGGCACGCGCCAGCGCCGCGGTAGCTACGGGTATCACCGCGCTGCGGCCGTCGGGGGAGGCGATCACTGTAAATGCGCCTTTCAAGACGACGACATGCCCCCATTCGCGGGCATATTTTTCGGCAATTTCCTGACGGTTGCTTTGAATTTCATCTTTGGTCAGGCCAGTGAGCACCGCCATTTCGCCGGGATGAGGGGTAAGCACTGCCAGGGGCGGCAACTTTGCCGGCCAGTCTTTTATTTTTGCCAGCAGTTTCAGCCCATCCGCATCGAAGACCATGGGGGGCAGGGTGACGCTTTCGTTTTGG
>DAOUAN010000004.1:0-4069 GCA_034433385.1 Anaerolineales bacterium
AGGTCAGAGGGGGGAATTATCTTAAAAAATTCGGGGCGCTTGACGTTTGGAGCCGCTGCAGGCAGAGATGAGGCCAAAGCCCTGTTCTAGAGGGAGCGTAAAAATGCGAGGACTAACCGATTGAATTCGGCAGGGTGGGTTTGATGGAGCACATGACCAGCCGGCAGAGATTTTCCTTGAGCATGCGGCATGGCCTGCACCAATTGGGAAAAGGAGGAAGGTGAGAGCGTGGCATCTCGCTCCCCCCAAATGACCAGAGTCGGCTGCAAAATGTGCGGCAAATACTGAGTCAGGTCTTCGATTGTATTGGGCAGGTTATAGACACCGGGGGCGGTTCGCTTGTAATCGAGCGTGGTTTGGGCACGTACACGTTCCGGCAAAGTGTTCAAACCAATGTTGCTGTGATCCAGGATGAGGGTAGTGGCATCAGCAATGAGTCGGAAAAGCCATTCGGGCGTTCGCTCGACCACAGCAGCATTGAGGGTTGGCCGACGATAAGAGATGCGCAGCAGAGGCGGCAGTTGGCTGAGGCGAAAAAATGGGTTGACGAGGACCAGGCTTGAGGTCCGGGAAGGGAAGCGCCGGGCGTATTCGAGGGCCAGGTAGCCGCCGAGGGAATGACCAATCAAGATCGGGGGGACCGAAAGTCGCAGGGAATCAATCCAACTGGCCAGGTGAGCGAACAACCAGGAAACATGATAGGCCCGCGAGGAAGGTTTGCCACTCTCCCCATGGCCAAGCAAATCGAGGGCATAGGCGGCATAGCCGTTTTGGACCAGTTCGGGGATCAGGTCGTCCCAATCGTGGAGGGAGGCAGCCAGGCCATGTATCAGGATGACCGGTTGGCCGTGCCCCTGTTGAACGAAATTTACTTTGTACGTTTGAAGATCAATCGTTGGTGCTGTATCTTTCATACCGTCTGGCTAACTCGCGCCGCAGCACTTTGCCGATGAAGGTGCGCGGGAAATCTTCCATGAAAATGATGAAGCGCGGGACAAGGTAGGGAGGCAGGCGGCGCTTGCAATAAGCAATGATGGCTTCGGGGGAGGGGCGCTCGCCCGCGGCAATGACAAAGGCAATGGGGTGCCCGGCCACGGCCACGACGGCCACTTCTTTTACCTGGGGAATCTCGTAGATGACTTCTTCCACGTCGCGCGGGAAGGCTGGCTTGCCCGGTTTGGCAGGATACCACATATCGGCTTTGCGTGCAATGAGACGAAAGTAGCCATCTGAATCCATCTGAGCGACATCGCCGGTGAGCAGCCAGCCATCTGGTGTGAGCACCTCGCGGGTGGCCTGGGGATTTTTCCAGTAGCCTAGCATGACTTGAGGGCCGCGCACAGCCAGTTCGCCGATTTGGCCAGGTTTGACTTCGCGACGGCTGTCGGCCAGGTCCAGGATTCTGGCTTCCGTGGAGGGGAGGGGGATGCCAATGCTACCCACCTTCCGATAGCCGTTGAGCGGGTTGGCGTGGGTGACCGGCGAGGCCTCGGTGAGACCATAACCTTCCACCAGGCGGCCACGGGTGAGTTTTTCAAAGGCTTCTTGCACTTCTACAGGCAAGGGAGCCGAGCCACTAATGCAGGCTTTGATAGACCGGATGCCATATTTGCGGGCGCCGCGGACATTGTTGATGGCCACGTACATGGCTGGCACGCCGGGGAAAATGGTAGGACGATGCCGCTGGATGGTCTTCAAGATGTCACTGACTTGAAATTGGGCTTTCAGGATCATGGCTGCCCCCAGAGCAATAGGGACATTGAGAGCCGCTGTCAGGCCGTAGCTGTGAAAGAAGGGCACAGCACACAGGAAACGTTCGCGGCCTTCCTGGGCAAGGGGCATCCAATGGCGGGTTTGCAGGGCATTGGCTACCAGGTTACGGTGGGAAAGCATAACGCCTTTGGATTGGGCGGTGGTACCACCCGTGTATTGAATAACCGCCAGGTCATCGGGTGAGATTTCGGTGGTGGGGGATTTCCAGGTCTGACCGGCCAGCCAGCGCCGCCAGCGCAGCGCGCCGTCCAGATGAAGGCCGCGATTGCGCCAGCGAGAGAGCAGCCGCTTCGGCAGAGAAAGGTAATCGGCGGGATCGGTCAGCACGACAAAGGGCAGGCCGGTCTCAGCACAGATACGTTGTGCCAGCCCCACCCAATTGGACAGGGTGACCAGCACGCTGGCTTCGCTTTCTTTGACCTGGCGCACCAGTTCATCGGGTTCGGTCATGGGGGGGATAAGCACTGCCACCATGCCCGCTTTGAGCGTACCATAGAGGCCAATCACCATTTGGGGGATGTTGGGCAAGAGCAATACCACCCGTGCGCCGCGAGCCACACCCAGCCCGAGCAAGGCATTGGCAAAGCGATTGACTTCATGATTGAGACGACGATAGGTAAGCCTGGAGCCTTCAAAGAAGATCGCTGGTCGCAGGGGGAAGCGACGCACCGAGGAACGCAGCAGGTGATGAAGGGGAACAGGCGGAATGCCGATGGTGTAGGGGACTCCCGGCTCGTAATGCGCCAGCCAGGGGCGGGCGCGTCGCAGCGGGGCGCGGCCAGACGAAACGGGGGCCGGCTTCTCGTCCCGCCAGAAACGCCGGGTTTCGTCGCCGAGGAAGCGTTCGATGGCGCGGTTGACCGCATCGCGGCGTTCGAGCATGACCATGTGTCCTGAGGCGCCAATATCGATTTCTTCGGCGGCGGGAAGGGTGCGGGCAACCTGCTCAAAGAGGGGTTGTTCAAACAGCAAGTCGCGGTGACCGCGTAAGACGAGAGCGGGAAGTTGCAGGGCAGCGAATTTGTCCCAGCCGATCCATTGAGAAAGGGTTTTGAGATAAAACGGCTTTAGCGCATGGGGTGGAGCCGAAAGCCATTGCCGGGTGAAGGGGCCGATCAGGCGCAAAAGCCAGTTGGGGAGGTTTAGCCCCAGGCGGAAGAAAGGGTTGAGTTTGAACGCGCCGGCGGTGGCGATGAGCACCAGGCGTTCGACACGCTGGGGATGTCGCAGGGCAAACTCGGTGGCAATTGCCCCACCAAAGGAATGACCAACGAGTACGACCGGTTGATTGATCTCCAACGCATCCCAAACGACTTCAAGATCGGCCAACAGGCGGGGCATTTCGTAGCCAGTGGAGGGTTTATCGGAAAGACCATGGCCGCGCAAATCCACGGCGATGACGCGATTTTGCAAGGCAAAGTAGTGCAATTGATAATGCCATTGCCTGGCCTGTCCGCCAAAGCCATGCAAAAAGACAAACGTCCGCTGAGGCCAATCCGGGGATACATCGATCACCGAAAGTCGCACCAGCGGACGGGTGGAAACGCGCACTTCACGCCGATAGAGATCGAGGTCTATGTCCATATAAAAAGTGTACAGGAGTTGGCGGAGGCTGTCAATTTTTTGCTATACTTGGTCTGAAAGAGGCAAAATGTCGTTTGAACGTCTGGTGGAACAGCTTATTCAGGAAGCCATGGCACGCGGTGAATTCGATGATTTGCCCGGCCGGGGCAAGCCGATAGACCTGAACGCCTATTTCGATACGCCAGAAGACGTGCGCACCGCCTACGCCCTGCTGAAGAACGCTGGCATGGTGCCACAGGAAGTTGAATTGCTGCAACAAATCACCGCGCTGAAAGAACAGCTGGCAAATACCACAAACCCGGAACAAGGTCAAAAGCTTTCCAGGCGCATTCAAGAATTACAGGTTCAGTTTGCGGTAATCATGGAGCGCCAGAAGCGGCAGCGGAAAAAAGGATAGACAAATCCAGATAATGCTGCTATACTGACTTCACTGGATTGACTTTTACTGCCTCTGGCAGTTTGTTTAGCAAATTCGCACGTGGTACCGAAGACCCCTGGCGAGGCAGTCAGCAGGGGTATTTTTATATATGCCTGCAAATCAAAATCATGACTTTTTCCGCCCTGGGCGGATAAAAATAATTTCAAGAGGTGTACATCCTATATGAGTAAGTCTCACAAAAAATTGAGAATCATTCCCCTGGGTGGGTTAGGGGAAGTGGGGAAAAACATGATGGCCTACGAATACGGCAACGAGATTCTGGTCGTAGATGCG
>DAOUAN010000005.1:0-6220 GCA_034433385.1 Anaerolineales bacterium
TGAGGCGAAAACGTTCGGGGTGAGATTCGACCAATCGGTGGTAGGTCAGAATCTGGTCGCGGTAGAGGCGGTGTGCTTCATCAAAGGTGGAGTAAACCAGCTTTTCCCATTCCTGCTTCCAGCGAGCCGGGGTGGCGAATAAGGTCGAGAAGACCAGGGCAACCTGGCCGCGCTGGTAATCGGGCCAACCAAGAAGGGTATCGCCATTTTGGACAACGGCGGGCGATCCGGCTTCGAGGCGACGGGTTTCGTGGGCGGCGCGGGTGTAATCGCGACCAAAGGTTAAAATATTCCAGGCCAGATCGGCGTGTGCATCAACAAGGAGCGGCATAGGGATTAGAGAAGAGCGCACCGGAGTGGTGCGCTCTTTGGGCATCAGGCTTCGGTCTCGTCCTGCGCCTCATCGGGCGAGGATTCGAGTTCTTGACGGAATTCTTCGGTAAGCATTTTGAAGTCTTTGTCGGCGTAGGCGGCCGAGTCGACTTTGCGCAGGCTCAAGCCGATGCGGTGCTGTTCGGGGTCAATGCGAATGACACGCAGGGCAACGACATCGCCTTCTTTGAGGACTTCTTTGGGGTGCTCGATACGGTGTTCGCTAATTTCGGAGATGTGAATCAGGCCCTCGATGTCGCCTTCCAGGCGAGCAAAGGCGCCAAATTTGGTCAGGCGGGTGATCACGCCTTCTACCAGCTGGCCGACGCTGAATTTTTCGATGCGTTTTTTCCACGGGTCTTCGGTGAGGGCGCGAATAGAAAGGCCGATGCGCTTTCGTTCGCGGTCAACGCTGATGACTTTGACTTTGACTTCTTGCCCGACTTCGAGCACTTCACGCGGATGCTGGATATGTTCCCAAGAGAGTTCAGAAAGGTGGACCAGACCGTCGGCGCCGTTGATGTTGACGAAGGCACCAAAATCAGCCAGGCTGGTGACGCGGCCGGTGTACACTTCGCCTTCCTGCAGTTCGTTGATGACGCGTTCTTTGAGGGAGGAGCGGGTTTCGCTACCGGTGGCGCGTTCGGAGAGGATCAAGCGACGGCGTTCGCGATCTACTTCGATGATGCGAACAGAAATAGGTTCGCCGATCATCTTTTGCCAGCGCTGCTCAGGGGTCTCTCCAACGGCCTGAGAGCGGCGCAAGGGGCTGATTTGGGAAGCGGGGACAAAGCCTCGCAGGCTGCCAATGGGGACGATCAGGCCACCCTTGTTGAAGCCAATGATCTTGCTCTCAATGACCGTCTGCTCCGCAATCATTTTTTCCACGTTTTCCCAGGAAATTTGCTCCTGGGCACGCTTGAGCGAAAGGACGACATTGCCGTTGGCGTCTTCAGGGTTGACAACGTAAACGTCAATTTCTTGCCCCACTTGCAAGGCGGCACGTTCTTCGGCGGTGAGTTGTTCCAACTCCCGTCCTGAAACGACGCCTTCCGACTTGGCGCCAATGCTTACCAGAATCTGGTTTGGACCGATGCTGGCAATAATTCCCTTGCGAATTTCGCCCGTCTGAGGCAAATCTACGCTCAGGGTTTCGGTGGCGAGCAAGGATTCCATCGTTTGATTATTATTCGTAGATTGGTCTCCCTGCGGGTGTTCCTCTACCTCCCCCTGCACAGGCAGGGTCTTATCTTGATCCATCACAGGCTGACTCCAAAAAAGAAAATGTGAAGTGGATTATACAGGTGATTGATGAAGTTGACAACCCCGCATTGAAAATCACAGCCATTTCAAATCTCAACTGCGTCCATTCGGGATAAAACCCATCTGAAAATTGGCCCGAATGGGCGTCAGGTTAAATTTGGAATTGCTAACGTTCTGCCTTTCCTTTGCTATCATCGCGGGGTGGGTTATAATCGTTTTGGGAGTAACTATGCCTGCAATTTATCCATTCACTGCTATCGTTGGACAGGAGCGCATGAAACGCGCTCTAATTCTCAATGCCGTAGATACCCGCATTGGCGGGGTGTTGATCCGCGGGGAACGCGGCACGGCCAAATCCACGGCGGCGCGTGCTCTGGCCGCCTTGTTGCCACGGGTTAAGGTAGTACAAGATTGCCGCTTCGGCTGTGACCCAGATCGGCCAGCCACCTGGTGTACCGAGTGTAAAGAGCGAGCGGCTTCCGGCGAGAAGTTACCCGTCGCGGAGCGCGCCACACCGTTCGTCAATTTGCCGGTTTCCGCTACAGAAGATCGAGTGGTGGGCACTCTGGATATTGAGCAGGCCATTCAAAAAGGCGAGCGGCGCTTTGAGCCGGGCGTGCTGGCGGCGGCCAACCGCGGTCTGCTCTATATTGATGAAGTCAACTTGCTCGACGATCACGTCGTGGACGTGTTGCTGGATTCGGCAGCAATGGGGGTGAACACCGTCGAGCGGGAGGGCATCTCCTTTGCCCACCCGGCCCGCTTCATCCTGGTCGGCACGATGAACCCGGAGGAGGGGGAGCTGCGCCCTCAGTTGCTGGATCGCTTCGCCCTTTCGGTGGACATCACCGGCATCCGCGATCCGCGCGAACGCGTCTTGATCATGGAGCGCAACCTGGCTTTCGAGCGCGATCCGGAGGCCTTCCGCCGTGAATGGATGCAGCATGAAGAGGAATTGTCGAAGCGAATCGCTCAGGCACGGGAACTGGTGGAGCATGTCACTTACACCAGCCGCGATCTGCTCTCCATCGCCGCGCTGACCGCATCGCTCAATGTGGACGGTCACCGCGCCGACCTGGTCATCCTGAAGGCGGCACGTGCCCAGGCCGCCTTTGAGGGCCGAAAAAAGATCAACGATCACGATATTGCCCTGGCCGCCGAGTTGGCCCTGCCCCATCGCATCAAGCGCACCCCCTTCCAGCAAGCCGAAATGACCAGCGAGCAGTTGCAGGAGCGCATCGAGCAGCTGGCAGGCCAATCGCTGCCGGAAGAATCTGAGGAAAGTCAACCCGCCTCCCCGGATACGCCGCAGGAAAAAAAAACTTAAAGCTGGACGATGAGGCCGAAGAAGGCCCTCAGCAGGGTGAACCGCAGCCAAGCAAGCAGGATGTCTTCGCCAACACGACCTCGAACTGGTGGGAGGGCGGGCAAAAAGTCAAAGTGGGGGAGACTTTTCAACCGCGCCAGCTCAATACCCCACTGGACAAGCTGGCTCGTCGTCATGCCGGACGGCGGTCGCTGACCAAGACCGAGCGCAAACATGGGCGTTACATCAAAGCGCGGCCAGCTGGCAAGAAGCTGGATGACATCGCCTTCGATGCCACCATCCGCGCTGCAGCGCCCTACCAGAAACGACGCGCCGAGAAGCGCAAACGGCTGGCCTTTGCCATCGAAAAAAGCGACCTGCAACGCAAGGTGCGCGTCAAAAAAGTGGCCAACCTGGTGCTCTTCCTGGTGGATGCCTCCTGGTCAATGGCCGTCGCCGAACGGATGAACGCGACAAAAGGGGCGATTCTCTCCCTGTTGACGGATGCGTATCAACGCCGCGACCGGGTCGGGCTGATCGTCTTCCAGAAAGATCGGGCTACGCTGGTGCTGCCCCCCACCAATTCGGTCTCCCTGGCTCAACGTGCGCTGTTAGATATTCCGGTCGGCGGCAAAACACCCCTTTCGGCCGGGTTGCTCATGGCCAGCGATGTGTTGCGCCATGAAAAGTACCTCCATCCCGATGTCGAGCCGCTGCTCATCATCCTGACCGATGGCGCGGGGAATGTTGCCCTGGGCACCTTGCCCCCTCAGGAAGAAGCCTATCATTTTGCCGATTTGATCGCCAAAGAGAACATCCGCAGTGTAGTCATCAACATGGAACATGCGGCCTTTGATCAGGGCCTGGCCCAACAGCTGGCCAATCATCTCAAAGCACCTTGCTATACCCTCAGCGAGCTAAAAGCCGAAAACCTGTATCACGCCGTGCGCCAGGAACTGGTCAACCCTACTCCCCCAGAGCGGCGTGGAGGTTGATGAAGCCGTCGGCGCAGCGGGCTGCGGACCGCGGTCGGCGCAGCGGTCCACGGTCTATGGTCCACGGTCTGACCGGCGCAAGCCGTCAGCAGCAGGGCGAAAATGAGCAGGGAGAGCGGGAGAAGGGCAAGGCGACGCATGGGAGGACTCCAAAATGCAGAATGCAGAATGCAGAAGGCAAAAGGCAGAAGGCAGAAGGCAGAAGGCAGAAGGTAGAAGGTAGAATGCAAAAGGCAGAAGGCAGAAGGTAGAAGGAAAAGTGGATCCACTGCAAAAACGAATTCGCCGCAGAGAGCGCAAAGGGCGCAGAGAAAAACCGAAGGTACACTTGAAAAATCTCCGCGGTGCATCGCACCTTTTTGCAGGAGAGTCGCTGCCAATTATCCGCGCGGCGGGGTAGTTTTCAGATACAATACAAACGGAGGTGCGTATGAGCGTCCTGGTCCCGACCGACGTCGCGCCGAGGGGTTTTCGCCCGGTGGCAGAGACTCTGCCCGGGGTGGTGGAGCGGCTGGTGGCAGCATTGCATCCACACAAAATCATCCTGTTCGGCTCGTATGCCTACGGTCACCCCACGCCGGATAGCGATGTGGATTTGCTGGTGGTGTGGGATGCGCCCCCCAGCCGACGCGAGCGCGCCGCGGCGATTGCCCGCGCTTTGGGCGCTGACTATCCCTTCCCGATGGACATTTTGAGCAAAACGCCGCAGGAACTGGCGGAAGAAGCCCCGCGTAATTTTTTTCTGCGCGAAGTGTTGACGCGCGGCAAGGTGATGTATGAGCGCCGATGAAACGATGGAATGGGTGCGTGTGGCTGAGGCGGACTGGCAATTGGCGGTCTCGCTCCTGCGGCGCAAACGTCCCAGCGCCATGCACATCGCTTTTCTGGCGCAACAAAGCGCGGAAAAATATCTGAAGGCGTTGCTGGTTTCGCGGCAGGCGGCATTTCCCAAGACGCATGACCTGCTGGCGTTGAACGCGCTCTGTGAGCAGGCAGGAATCTGGACGGCTTTTTCGCCCGCTGATTTACGTTTTCTGACCGACTGCGCGGTGACGGTGCGCTACCCTGGAGCGGAGCCAAGCCTGGAGGAGGCGCGTCAGGCGGTGGAGGTGGCGCGGGCGGTGCGCGCCTTTGCGCGGGGATTTTTGGGGGTGAGGTAGGCGCAGAATCTGTCCAAAAATTGGACGCGCGGCGCGCGCAAGGGATTCTGGTAAAATCAAATCATGTCTGCAGAAATTCTGGCGCGCATTCGAGAGGCTGTGCGCAAGGGCAAAATACTCTGGCGCAGGCATGCGCTGGAACGGATGCTGGAGCGCGGAATCAGCTACCAGGCTGTGTTAGTGTCTTGATGAACGGTGAGGCGATCGAGGATTATTCCGCCGAGCGCCCTGCGCCAACGATTCTGGTTTTAGGCTGGGAAGGCGGCCGCCCGTTGCACGTGGTCGTTGCGCTGGATGCAAAGGGACAGGCGTCCATCATTACCGCCTATAAGCCTGACCAGGAGACTTTCGAGGCGGATTATCGTACACGGAGGCAGAGATGAGCGTGAAAAATATTTGTCCGCTGTGCGGCGGGGAAAAGGTGAAGGGAACGACAACGTTCACCGTTGAACTGGGATTTGGCGTAGTGGTGATTCGGAACGTGCCTGCGCTGGTGTGTGAGCAATGCGGCGCGGATTGGATTGCTGATGAGACGGCGCAACAGTTGGAAGCGATGGTGGCAGAAGCGCGTCGGCGCCGCCGTCAGGTGGAAGTGAGCGTGTATGCGTCTGAAGCGCAGGATGCGCTTGCCGGATGAGTTGCGGCGAATGCTTGTGAACCGTCCCGAAGACGCCTGAGCCTTCGGGACGGTTTTATTTGCGGGCACGAGGCGGGCAAGTCAGAGACTTGCCCTACGGTCACTGTGCGACGCCAACTTCAAACAAAAACAGCCAGGGAGGACGGTATCAGGTGGAGCGAATGAGCTGGCCCTGGCCAAGAGAGATGGAGGTGGCGGAGACAAGCCCAGGATCAGAGCCGGGGGAGCTGATGATGAAGTTGGCGCTGGCGTCATCATCGGCATCATAAGCAGTCGGCGCAGCAGGAATGGCAACATTAAGACTGCGATTAGAGTAAAAGGAAGTGTTTTTGAGCTTGGTAAAGGCGGGGATAGGAGTGGGAGTAGGAGTGGTGGTGATGACAATATAGCGAAGAACTCGACTACCTGTATTAATACCAGTTGACCAGCTAGCGCAGTTTTTCGTATTGGTTGAACCACGACAAGCAGGATAGGAGTTGACAGTTGA
>DAOUAN010000006.1:0-16256 GCA_034433385.1 Anaerolineales bacterium
AGAGTACGTCGAAATCGAGTTCGAGAGCGGCGAACCCGTGGCCGTCAACGGTGAAAAACTGAGCCCGGCCAAACTCATCGAGCGGCTGAATGTCATTGGCGGGGCGCATGGGATCGGGCGAGTAGATTTGGTGGAGAACCGCCTGGTGGGAATGAAGTCGCGCGGCGTGTACGAAACCCCCGGTGGCACCATTCTGCTCTATGCACACCGCGAACTCGAATCGCTCGTCCTCGACCGCGAGACGGCGCACTTCAAAGAGATGGCGGCGATCAAATACGCCGAGCTGACCTATTACGGCCTGTGGTTCACCCCCCTGCGCGAGGCGCTGGATGCCTTCGTCAATGCCACGCAAGGCCCGGTGACTGGCACGGTGCGGCTGAAACTCTACAAGGGCAACATCATCAGCGCCGGGCGCAAAAGCCCCTTCAGCCTCTACCGCGAAGATTTCGCCACCTTTGGACAGGAAGATGTCTATGACCAGAGCCAGGCCGAGGGCTTCATCCGCTTGTTCGGCCTCTCGCTCAAGGTCCGCGCCCTGAACGGCCTGCCCGTGGCCGGGATAGATATGCCCAAACCGGATTATTCGAAGTTTAAGAGAGACTAAATTGTCATTGCGAGCCGCGGCAATCTCCCGGCTAGCCGGAGACTGCTTCGCTCCGCTCGCAGTGACACAAGGAGTTTTGATGACAAGTCTTTGGGGTAGCCGTTTTAGCAGCAAACTCGACGAAGCAGCCTTTCGGCTCAACACCTCCCTGCCGTTCGACAAACGCCTCGCCTTGCAGGATGTGAGAGGCTCGATCGCCTGGAGCGAAGCCCTGACCCGCGCCGGAATCCTGACCCCAGCCGAATCCACGCGCATCCGTTCTGGACTGGAGGCGGTCGCCGCGGAATTCGGGAGCGATTCCTTCGCCTTTGCCGCCTCCGACGAAGACATCCACACCGCAGTCGAGCGGCGGCTGGGGGAGTTGATTGGACCCGCAGCCGGCAAACTGCACACGGGCCGCAGCCGCAACGACCAGGTCGCCACCGATTTTCGCCTGTGGATGCTCGAAGCCATTGAAAACCTGCGTTCTTCCATCGGCGTTCTGCAATCCGCCTTGCTTCACCTTGCCGAAGCCCACACCGAAACGCTGATGCCCGGCTACACCCACCTGCAGCGCGCCCAACCCATCACGCTTGCCCACTGGCTGTTGAGTCACTTCTGGTCCCTCGAGCGCGACAAAGACCGCCTGAACGATTTGCGCGACCGAGTCGCCATCCTGCCGCTGGGTTGCGGCGCCTTAGCGGGAACGGCTTTCCCCGTTGACCGAGAAGCCCTGGCGGACGCCCTCGGCTTCGACGCCCCCGCTCCCAACAGCCTGGACGCCGTCTCCGACCGCGATTTTGCCGCTGAGTTTCTCTTCTGCGCGGCGATGATTGGCATTCACCTCAGCCGTTTGAGCGAGCAAATGGTGCTGTTCACCACCGCCGAGTTTGGCTTTTTTGAACTTTCGGACGCCTACTCGACCGGTTCGAGCCTGATGCCGCAAAAGAAGAATCCCGACCTCTTCGAGCTGGCGCGCGGCAAAGCGGGCGGTTTGATCGGTCTGCTGACCGGGCTGCTGGCGACGCTCAAAGGGCTGCCCTCCGCCTACGACAAGGATTTGCAGGAAGATAAGGTCCCCGTCTTTCAGGCGTTCGATACGCTGACGCTGATTTTGCCTGTGCTGGCTGGCGCGCTGGAGACGATGACGGTCAACCAGGAGCGGATGCTGTCGGCGATTGACGCTTCGATGCTGGCGACCGACCTGGCGGATTATCTCGTCCGCAAGGGAATCCCTTTCCGTGAGGCGCACGGGATGGCAGGAAAAGCCGTGCGGCTGGCGGCAGAAAAAGGCGTCAGCCTGGATCAAATTTCATTGAACGAGTGGCAGGCTTGGGGTCCGTTTGAGGCGGATGTGAAAGAGGTCTTCGACCCGCGAAAGTCGGTCGAGCGGAGAAATGCCATCGGGGGCGCCAGTCCCCAGGCTGTCAAAGATCAAATGCAGAATGCAAAAGTCAGAATGCAGAATGCATGAGAATGCGGAATGCAAAAGTCAGAATGCAAAAGTCAGAATGCAGAATTTAAGGAGAATGCTTTGTTGCAATCATCGCTTTTCACTGTCATTGCGAGACGCTGAAGGCGTCGAAGCAATCTCCGCGCAGTGCTTCCCCCACGTTCGCTCGGGGTAGGCGCTTCGCTCGCAGTGACGACCTTTGAAGGTGTTTGCAACAGAGCGAAAGGAGAAATATCATGACCACTGTATTTTGCCCTGAATGTGCTGCCGAAATCACGCTGGAAGCCGGCACGGAAGTCGGCGAGATTGTTGTCTGCCCCGATTGCGGCGTGGACCTGGAAGTGATCGCGCTCGACCCTGCGGCGGTGGAACTGGCGCCGATGGAGGAGGAGGATTGGGGAGAATAGACCACAGACCACAGACCGCGGACGGCTGACCGTCTTTTCGCGGTCTGTGGTCTGTCATGGAGAATATCATGCAAAAACGACTACGTATCGGCGTGCTCTACTCGCGCGTGCGGGTGGAGGAGAAATGGATTTTTGGCGCGATGGAGAAGCGCGGGCTGGATTATGTGCGCCTGGATGACCGCCTTGTTCACTTCGACTTGAATGACCCCTCGCCCTGGCAGGCGTTCGACGCAGTGCTGGAGCGTTCCATCAGTTACACCAGCGGGCTGTATGCGCTGCGAGTGCTGAACGCTTTTGGCGTGCCGACGGTCAACACAGCGGCGGTGGCGGAAGTGTGCGGCGATAAGTTGACCACTTCGGCGATGCTGGCGCGGGCGGGTGTGCCTCAGCCGCACAACAAGGTGGCTTTTTCACCCGAAGCGGCGCTCGAAGCCATCGAGGCGTTTGGCTATCCGGTGGTGCTCAAGCCGGTGGTCGGTTCGTGGGGACGGCTGCTGGCAAAGGTCAATGACCGCGACGCGGCGGAGGCGGTGCTGGAACATAAGTCCACGCTGGGTTCGGTGCAGCATTCGGTTTTCTACATCCAGGAATATATCCCCAAACCGGGGCGGGATATCCGCGCCATTGTGATTGGCGACCGCGTGCTGACGGCGATGTACCGCAAGTCGGAGCATTGGATTACCAACACGGCGCGCGGCGGCGAGGGCGAACTTTGCCCGATTACGCCCGAAATCGAGGACTTGTGCCTGCGGGCAACGTCGGCGGTGGGCGGCGGCGTGCTGGCGGTGGATTTGATCGAACACCCGGAGCGCGGTTATCTGGTCAATGAAATCAATCACACGATGGAATTTCACACCATGCAGCCGTTGAGCGGGATTGACATCGCGGATGAGATTGTGGCGTATGTGATGCAAGCGGCGAGGAGCAGGGAGCAGTAATCAGTGAGCAGTGAGCAGTGAGCAGTAATCAGTAATCAGTGATCAGTGATCGGTAATCAGTGAACAGTGATGACTGAAAAGAGGAGCAACTATTTTTATGAAAACAACCGTTTCCATCATCGGCGGTTCGGGGTACGGCGGCGGCGAGTTGCTGCGCCTGCTGCTCAGTCACCCCAACGTGGAAGTCAAACAGGTCACGTCGCGCTCACATCTGGGCGAGTACGTGTATCAGGTGCATCCGAATTTGAGGAAGCAGACTCAACTCAAGTTTGTTGACCCGGCTCAACTCGAGGCGGTGGATGTCCTTTTCCTGGCATTGCCGCACGGCGAAGCGCAACAGCGAATTGACGAGTATGCCGCGCTGGCGGGCAAAATCATTGACCTTTCGGCGGATTTCCGCCTGCGAGATGCAGATGTGTACGAAAAATGGTACGGTCAAAAACACGCCGCCCGGCACTGGCTTGGGAAGTTCGTCTATGGCTTGCCCGAACTGCACCGCGAGGAACTTGCAAAGGCGGATTACGTCAGCGGAGTGGGTTGTAACGCCACTGCTGCGAATCTGGCGCTCCTGCCGCTGGTGAAGGCTGGACTGATTGACCCGGAACAGCCGATTTATGTCGAAATCAAAGTCGGTTCGTCCGAGAGCGGCGCGGAAGGCAACGCCGGTTCGCACCACGCCGAGCGCGCCAACGTCATCCGCACCTTTTCGGCGTTTGGACACCGTCACACCGCCGAGGTGATTCAGGAATTGGGCGTGAGCAACGTCTCGCTGACCATGACCGCCGTGGACGTGGTACGCGGCGCGCTGGCGACGGCTCATGCACAGGTCAAGCCGGGCGTGACGACGAAGAACTTGTGGAAAGCCTACCGCGCCGCCGCCAATGAGAATCCGTTCCTCCGCGTTGTCAAAGAACAGCGCGGCATTTACCGCGTGCCGGAACCAAAAATCTTGGCTGGCTCGAACTATGCCGACATCGGCTTCGAGTTGGACGAAGCGGCCGGCCATGTGGTCTCGATTTGCGCCATTGACAACCTCATGAAGGGGGCTTCTGGCACAGCCGTTCAATGTCTCAACCTGATGATGGGCTGGGAGGAGACGCTGGGGCTGGAGTTTATGGGGCTGCATCCGATTTAGGATTTTCGATTTTTGGATTTTTGGATTTTTGGATTTTATGACGGAGTGTTCCATGATGGATCAATCGCCAACAACCAACCATCAATCCCAAATCACCGTAGTCAAACTGGGTGGCACGGAAGGCGTGGATTTTTCCGCCATCTGCGCGGACGCGGCGGAATTGCTCCAAAACGGGCGGCGGCTGGTGTTCGTGCATGGCGGTTCGGCGGAGGCAAACGCGCTGGGCGAGGCGCTCGGCGCGCCGCCCAAATTCATCACTTCGCCGTCGGGCTACACTTCCCGCTACACCGACCGCAAAACGCTGGAGATTTTTCTGATGGCAGTGAACGGCAAGGTCAATTCCCTGCTCACGGAGCAGTTGCAGGGGCTGGGCGTCAATGCCTTTGGGCTTTCTGGGCTGGACGGGCGGCTGATGGTTGCCACGCGCAAGGAGGCGGTTCAGAGCGTGGAAAACGGCAGGCGCAAAATCATCCGCGACGACTACACGGGGAAGATTGAATCGGTAAATAGCAATTTGTTATGGGCGCTTTTGGAGATGGGCTGTCTGCCCGTCATCGCCCCCGTCGCAGTGAGCGAAAAGGGCGAAGCGCTCAACGTGGATGCCGACCGCGCCGCGGCGATGGTCGCCGCCGCCCTGAAGGCTGAAACCCTGATTTTGCTGACCGCCGTCCCCGGGTTGATGGAAAAATTCCCAGACGAGGAAACGCTCATTCGCCGCCTCCCACAGACAAAACTTCCGGCAGCGCTCGAAATGGCGCAGGGTCGAATGAAGAAAAAAGTCCTGGGCGCAGAAGAAGCCCTGCAGGGCGGCGTGAAGCGCGTCGTCATCGCCGATGGGCGGGTGGAAAGACCTATTTCCGCCGCGCTGGCTGGTGAAGGAACCGTGATTGAAAAGGAAGAAGGAATGTAAAATGCAGAAGGATGAGCGCAGAATGCAGAAGGATGAGTGCAGAATGCAGAATGAATGCAAAATACAGAATGAGAAATGCAAAATAATGATGGGTGAAAAAGGAGACTCTCATGATTGAACAGCCACCCGCCGATTTGCGGCAGCGCACCAAGCAATTTGCGTTGATGATCATCAAACTGTACCAGCATTTGCCCAAAAGCGGTGAAGCGCAGGTGATTGGCAAGCAAATGCTGCGCAGCGGAACATCGGTCGGTGCTCAATATCGTGAGGCCTGCCGGGCAAAATCCCAGGCAGATTTTATCAGTAAGATGGAGGGAAGCCTGCAAGAGTTGGATGAAACTGCCTATTGGTTGGAATTACTTGTGGACGCAAAAATTATCCCTGGCACTCAGGTGGAAAATTTGCAGAAAGAGACTGGGGAATTGACAGCGATTTTTGTATCTTCAGTGAAGACGGCAAAACAAAACAACAAAGGGAAGGCAAGGCGATGAATGATGAATGCAGAATGATGAATGCAGAATGATGAATACAGAATGCAGCCTGTAAAGATCATTTTGCCTTCTGCCTTTTACATTCTACATTTCGCATTCTGCGTTCTACATTTCGCATTCTGCATTTCTCTGGAGGCTTATGAGTGATTTTTACGAAATCGAAAACCGCTATGGCGCGGGCGTGTACGCCAAACAGCCGCTGTCCATTGTGCGCGGACAGGGCGCTTTGTTGTGGGATTCGGATGGCAACGAGTACATTGACTGCTCGTCCGGTCATGGCGTGGCCAATCTCGGTCACGCGCACCCCAAAGTCGCTGCGGCGATTGCCGCGCAAGCCGCCACGCTGGTCACACTCTTCGAGACGTATCCCAACGACAAGCGCGCCGCCCTGATGCAAAAGATGGCTTCGCTCGCGCCGGGGCTGGAACGGGTCTTCTTCTGCAATTCCGGGACGGAGGCGGTCGAAGCCGCGCTCAAGTTTGCCCGTCTCTCCAGCGGGCGGACGAAAATCGTGGCGATGATGCGCGCCTTCCACGGGCGGACGTTCGGCTCGCTCTCGGCGACGTTCAACAAGAAATACCGCGACGGATTCGAGCCGCTGGTGCCGGGCTTCAGCCATGTGCCGTACAACAAAATCGAGGCGCTCGCCTCAGCCGTGGACGAGGAGACTGCCGCCGTTATTCTGGAAGTAGTCCAGGGCGAGGGCGGGGTCTACCCGGCCGACGCTGAGTACCTGCGGGCGGCGCGGCGCATTTGCGATGAGCGCGGCGCTTTGCTGATCATAGACGAGGTGCAGACCGGCTTCGGGCGAACCGGCAGGATGTTCGCCTTTCAGCATTTTGATGTTCTCCCCGATATGCTCTGCGTGGCGAAGTCACTGGCGGGCGGCTTGCCGATGGGCGCAGTGTTGGTCGGCGCGAGCGTGAAAAACCTCGCCCCCGGCGCGCACGCCTCGACCTTTGGCGGGAATCCGCTCTCGTGCGCCGCGGCGCTGGCTGCCCTCGCCGCCATCGAAGAAGAAGACCTGCCCGGGCAGGCGGCGGTCAAAGGCACCTACCTGATGGACCAACTGCGCCAGATTGAATCCCCGCTCATCCGTGAAGTGCGCGGACTCGGCTTGATGGTCGGCATCGAATTGAAGCAAAAAGTCGCGCCCTATTTGAAGGCGCTCCAAGACCGCCGCATCCTTGCCCTGAACGCCGGAATGACGGTCATCCGCCTGCTTCCGCCGCTGGTGATTACCTGGGAGCAGCTAGATGCAGTCGTCGCGGCGCTGCGGGATGTGCTCAGGATGGAAATGCAAGATGAAGAATGAGGAGAACTGGCATAGACCGAGCAGGTGCGATAGCGAGAAAACAGAGAGAGGTCAATCCTTTGCCAGCCACTCAATGACGATCTCATTCTCAAGCGCGCTGAATTCTGGGTCGCCAGTGAGCAATTTGGCGCGCAGGGATTGCGCCAGAGCGGCAGCAAACGAATCGGCGTAAGAAATGGGATAACTCGCTTTGAGATGGGCGGCGCGTTGTATCTGAGCCAGGTCCACTTCTTCCCAGTGAATGGGCAGGGACAACAATTCAGCCAGCATTTTGCGAGTTGCCTGCTCGCCCCGTCGCCGTTCTACCAGGTAAAGCACCTCGCCCAGGTTAATCAGGCTCATCCAGATTTCTACTTCGCCTGTTACCGCCTGCCGCAGGAGCTGCCGGACGCGCGGTTCCCCACCTTCTTGTTGCAGGAGTGCCAGAATTGGAAAACTGTCGAAAACAATGGCTGTCACGCTTTTTCTCCGAAACGCTTGTTTTCTGTGTCGTAGGCTGCCTGATGTTCAGCAATAAGCATCTCCGTCAGGGGTTCGCCGGCAAACATGCCGCTCAGCGTTTCAATAGGGTCGTCGGAAAGCGGCACCAGCGTAATCCCTTTGCCGTTGTCGAGAATAGCAACTTTCGTGCCTGGGCGCATTCCATAGCGCTCGCGCATTTCGGCAGGAATTACGACCCATCCTTTTGGTGATATGGTTGCTGTTTTCATGGTTATCCTTTTCTAAAAGTATAACGAAACAAAAATAAGTATAACAAAATTTTAGGTTCAGGTCAAATTAGATGACAGGAATGGCTTTCGATACCCTGATAGAACTGGTAAACCATTACAGCCCCTCCGGGCAGGAACGCGGCGCGGTGGAATGGCTGGTGGGGCGGATGAAAATGCTCGGCTATGCAAAGGCGTTGATGGATGAGGCTGGCAATGCCGTGGGCGTGATGGGCGCAGGTCCGCGGCAGGTGGTTTTGCTGGGGCATATTGACACCGTGCCCGGCGAAATCAAGGTAGAGCAAATTGGAAATTTGCTCTACGGGCGCGGCGCGGTGGATGCCAAAGGGCCGCTGGCATGTTTTGTAGATGCGGTGGCACAACTTGGCGCGGTGGAGGGCTGGCAGTTTGTGGTGATTGGAGCGGTGGAAGAGGAGCGCGAATCGGACGGGGCGCGCTCTCTCGTGGACAAATACCGCCCCGAGTTTCTGATCGTCGGCGAGCCGAACCGCTGGGATCGCGTGGCGCTGGGCTACAAAGGCTCAGCCTGGGCGGAGGTGACCGTCCGCCGGGAGCAGAGTCACACCGCCAGCGGGGAGGAGACGGCCGCCGAGGCGGCGGTGCGGTTGTGGGAGGCGATTCGGATGCGAGCGGCGGCTTTTAATGAGGGGCGGGGGCGTCTTTTCGACCAGGTGTTGCCTACGCTGCGCGCTATCGAGGCGGGGGAGGAGGCTTTCGCCCAATGGGCGCGGTTACGCCTGGGGGCGCGGCTGCCGCTCGAAGTCCCGCCCGACGCGTGGTATGCCTGGTTGGATGAGATCGCCGCCGAGGCTGAGGTGGCGCGGGTGGGGGTTGCCGTTCCGGCCTGGGTCTGCGAAAAGAATACCCCTTTGGTGCGCGCGCTGGTGGCAGCGATTCGCAGTCAGGGGGGCACGCCGTCGTTCGTTTATAAGACCGGCACGGCGGATTTGAACATTGTGGCACCGGCCTGGCGCTGTCCGGCGGTGGTGTATGGGCCGGGGGATTCGAGCCTGGATCATACGCCAAACGAGCATATTTCGCTGGAAGAATACGGCCGGGCTGTGGCGGTATTGTGCGCGGCGCTGCGAGCGCTGGCGGGATGATGAACAGAGCGCGGTGTCTCGCCGCGCTCTGTTGAACTTTTGCAGGGTGAGGCTATAGCCCTAAATATGCGCTGCGCACGCATTCGTTTTTGATCAGGTCTTTTGCCGGGCCTTGCATTTCGACTTTGCCCTCTGCCAGCACGTAGCCGTAATCGCTGATGGCCAGGGCCATTTGCACGTTTTGTTCTACCAGCAAAATGGTGATTCCTTCCTGGCGTAACTGGCGCAGGCTTTCAAACAGTTGCAAGGTGAGCAGAGGGGCCAGGCCAAGAGAAAGTTCATCCACCATCAGCACCGCCGGATCGGCCATAATGCCCCGCCCGACGGCAAGCATTTGTTGTTCACCGCCGCTCAGTGTACCCGCTTTTTGCGCGCGTCGCTCTTTCAGGCGCGGGAACATGGTATAGACGCGTTCCAGGTTTTGTTGCAGGTGCGGGCGGGCGCGGCGGTTGGTGGCGCCCATTTCCAGGTTTTCTTCTACGCTCATATCGGTAAACAATTGACGGCCTTCCGGGACAAGGGTCAGTCCCATTTCGGCTTTCGTATAGGCAGGCAAGCGGGTGACATCCTGGCCGTTGAACCAGATGGAGCCGCTCCAGGGGCGTACCAGTCCCATCACGGTGCGCAGCAGGGTGGTTTTTCCTGCGCCGTTGCCACCCACCAGGCAGGTGAGTCTCTTTTCTTCCAGGTCCAGGGTGGCATCCCATAAAATTTGCACTTCGCCATAGCCAGAGTTCAGGTTGCGAATTTCGAGCAATGCCATCTCAGGCCTCCTTCAACAGGTTTTCGGCCAGTTTGGGGTCGCCGAGGTAGGCTTCGATCACTTTCGGGTCGTTGGCGACTTCCTGGGGTGTGCCATCGGCAATTTGCCGCCCGTAATCCAGGACGATGATGCGATCGGAGACATTCATGACGGCTTTCATCACGTGTTCAATCATCAAAATCGTGACCCCTTGTTCGCGAATCTTGAGCACGGTCTGGATCATGGCGTCAATTTCAGAGGGGTTGAGGCCGGCCAAAACTTCATCTAGAAGGAGCAAAAATGGGCGGGATGCCAGGGCACGCGCCATTTCCAGGCGTTTCTTTTGGGCGACGTTGAGGCTACCTGCCATTTGATCGGCACGGTTGGCCAGCCCGACAAATTCCAGTACCTCGGCGGCGATTTCGGCTGCCTGGCGTAGGGAACGATTCTCATGCCCGAAGCAGGCGCCTGCCATTACATTTTCTCGCACGGTGAGTTCGTTCAGCGGGCGGACAATTTGATGGGTGCGCGCCATCCCCATCCTGGCCAACCAATAGGGCTTTTTGCCGGTCACGTCTTGCCCGCGAAAGATCACTCGTCCTTCTTCGGGGGTGTACACTCCGTTGATGGTATTGAAGAGGGTGGTTTTTCCTGCGCCGTTGGGGCCGATCAATCCCAAAATTTGACCTTCGGGCAGGTCAAAAGTAACTTGCGAGAGTGCCTGTAGGCCGCCAAAGCGTTTGCTTATCCCTTGAACTTGTAAGAGGATGCTCATGCCAAAAACCTCCGTAAACGGGCGAAGCGTTGGCGTAGCCAACCCACCAGGCCAGCAGGGATAAAGAGGATGATGAGCAACATCAATAAGCCGGCAATGACCAGCTGGAAATCTTTGAGCGGGAGTGAGCCGATCTTCAAGCCGCTGGTGAGCAGGGTGCCGCGCAGGCGTTGATAGCCCAGTGCACCGATGATCGGACCCAAGAGGGTTCCCTGCCCACCCAGCATGATCATCACCAGGGATTCGATCGAAAACCCCAGGCGGAAGGCATCCCCTGGTTCGACGTTCCCGTTTTTGAAGAAGAACAATACTCCCAACATCCCTGGCAGGACAGCAGAATAGACAAAGGCGAGCGTCTTGGCGCGTGGGGTGACTACCCCCAGCACCTCAGCGGCATCTTCATCCTCGCGAATGGCCATGAGACCCAGGCCGAATTTGCTGGTTTTGAGAGCATAGCTGAAGAAGACGGCAAGGGTGGCAATTCCAACCACGGTGTAATAAGTCAGCCAGAGGGCTTTGGCTGCGCCGCCGTACGGCTGGTAGATGCTGAATTGCAGCTCAATGCCGGTCGGCCCGCCGAAAGGCTGGAAATTGGCCACGAAGGTGCGAATCGCCTCGTTGATGCCAATGGTGGCCAGGGCAAAGTAAGCGCCGCGCAGGCGTAAAATGGCTGCGCCGAGCAGGTAGGCCAGCAAGGCGGCAGCCAGACCTCCCCCCAGCACGGCTACGGGCAAGGGGGCATGCCATCTATCCAGCAGGTACATGCCGGTGTATCCGCCCAGGCCATAAAAGACCACGTGCCCGAAGGATACGTAGCCGGTGTAGCCCATAATGATATTCAGGCTGACTGCCATGCTGATCGCCAGCAGTACGGTGAAGCCCACCTCGCGCGCCGCAGCATTTTGGGTAAGAATGGGAGGCAGGCCAATCAGCACAACGATGAGCAGGCTCAGCCAGAAACCAGGATGAAGCCAGTGTTTCATTGTCGGCCTCCGAGCAAACCGGTGGGTTTGACCAGCAAAATCAGCACAAACAAGAGGAACTCGATCACCGGCACCCAGGTATTGGGCATGGCCAGCGGCAGGATTCCCTCCAGCACGCCCAGGATTAATCCGCCTACCAGGGCACCCAGAGGGTTGCCCAGCCCACCCAGTACGCCGATGACAAAGCTTTTTTGTTGATAGACATCGCCGGAGAGGATCGTGAACGAAAAGAAGGTGGCGATCAACCCGCCGGCGATGGCTGCCAGCATTGTGCCGATGCCAAAACTGAGTGCCAGAATCTGCTGCGAGGGGATGCCCATCAATTCGGCGGCGGCGCGGTTGTTAGAGACAGCGCGAATGTATTTCCCGGTGCGGGTGCGGTACAGAAACGCATACAGGGCGGCTGTCACCAGAAGGGTCACCAGCGCGGCGATCAGGCGTGTCCCTTGTACGGTAAACGGCCCGGCGTGGATGCTCCCTAACGAGAAGCCGCTATCTCGTGGGGTGGTGGTGAAAACCGCTGTTCCCAATCCCAGGATGATCATGTTGACCGCAAAAGTAGCCAACAAGGTGGAAAGATACGGCGCATTGATCACCCGATGGATGGCGATCAGATAAATCACGATTCCCAAAAACAGCCCCAAAACGGCTACCAGCAACAGGGCCAGGTAGGGATTGATTCCCACCTGAGTGAAAAAAAGATAAACGCCGAACATGCCCAGGGCCAGCAAGGCTCCATGAGCCAGGTTGATCACCCGCATCACCCCCCAGATCAGGTTCAGCCCCATCGCAGCAATCCCATAGACCACGCCGATTAATAAACCATCTATCAATGCCGAGAGGACAAGGGTGGCACTCATTCGATGCAACCTCCGTAGTCAAAAAATCCCCGCAGGCACACGGCGCGCCTGCGGGGAGCCAAACCATCAGCGAATGGGATACACAGGTTCAGCGGTCTTGCCTTCGGCTGGCCAGACCACCTGTTTGACAAAGTTGCCACTGGCATCCTTTTGCCACTGGATATAGACCATCGAGTGACCGATTTGCAAGCCATGATTTTCGGCAGAAGTATCAAACTTGATATGGCCAAAGAAGGTCATCATGTCCATGCTATCCAGGGCAGCCTTGATGGCCTGCGTGTCCAGCGAGCCAGCAGTTTCAATAGCCTTTTGCAGGATCAAGCCGGCCACGTAGCCGCCTGCGGAATGGTAAGATGGATCTTCGTTGTAGGCGGCCTTATAGGCGGTGACAAATTCCTCACCCGTTGGGCCAAAATCAGGCGTGAAGGCGGCCAGCGGCTCCCACTGGCTGGGGCCGATGATGCCAAAGGCTGCCTCACCGATTTCGGGGAACTTGGGTTCGGGTGGGGCTACCAGCAAAGCAATGAATTTAACCTTTAGCCCTTTGTCGTAAATGGATTTGGCCAATTGTTGCCCATCGGCGAAGTGACCGCCGCCCATGATCGCATCCACATCGGCGGGAATCTTGTTGACAATGGGGGCGAAGTCGGTCGTGCCGCTGTCGTAGCCCTCGTTCATCACGATCTCGAACCCATGTTCTTTCGCATAGGTTTCCGCCGCGGTGGAAACATCGGTCGAAAACTTATCGTTCTCGTGGATGATGGCGATCTTTTTGGCGTTGGCATCCAGGCTGGCCAGCAGGTCCACCGCGCCGGTCAGGTAGCGCCCCGCTGGCGTATAGGATTGATAAACCAGGGTATAGCCTTTCTGATACGTCCCTTCCGAGGCCGCGCCGGTGGTGATCATGATCTTGCCATACTGTTCGGCAATCACCGCTGAAGCATCGGCCAGGCCAGAGGAGTAAGGACTGATCAGGAAATCGGCGTTGTCTTCAGTCACCAGCTTGGTATAGAGTTCCTGGACGCGATCTTTGTTGGATTCATCATCATAGAATTTGGACTGGAATTTCACCACGGTACCATCGGCCAGTTTCAGGCCTCCGGCGGCGTTGACCTGATCCATCCATAGCTTCAGGCCATTGGTCTGGCGGGTGGATTCCACGTTTAATTTGCCGGTCAGGGAAGCGGTAAAGCCGATGGTCACCGTCTTCTCGACGACTGGCGGTTCGGTCGGCGCGGGCGGTTGGGTGGGTTGCTGCTCTGGCGGTTTGGTCTCCATGGGTGCTGCCGTTGGCGTAGCCGAGCCGCAAGCGCTGAGCAGCAGGCTGGTCAGCACCAGCAAAGACAACACGACGAACAATTTGCGTTTCATCACGTGCTCCTCCTCAAATGGAATCAGATTGGGTTGACTTCGCAACCGATTCCATTCTACAGAAGGCGCGCAAAAAATGACTAAAGAGAGACGCCCAAACATAAAAAAACGATAAAAATTTATCCCTCAAAGCGATAGCCAAAGCCACGCTCGGTCAGCAAATGCTCTGGCTTGAGCGGATCAGCCTCAATCTTCTGGCGTAAATGTCCGATGTACACCCGCAGGTATTCCACCTCGTTGCCATATTCTGGCCCCCAAACGTTTTGCAAAATCTCACGATGACTGAGTACCTTACCGGCATGTTGCATCAAATAGACCAGTAAATTGAACTCGATAGGCGTAAGATCAACCTTTCGCTCGCCTACGTACGCCTCGTGCCGATCCACATCCACGCGAATTTCCCCTTGCTTCAATTGCCCGCCTGGCAGGCTGGCCTCACTCCAGCGTGAGCGCCGCAACACCGCCTTGACCCGCCCCATCAGCTCACCGACGCCGAAAGGCTTGGTCAGGTAATCATCCGCGCCCAGGTCGAATGCCTGCACCTTCATTGCTTCCTCGCCCAAGGCAGTCAAGATAATGATGGGCACCTGCGCAACCTGGCGGATGCGCTGCACCGTTTCCAGGCCATCCAGGTGCGGCATCATCAAGTCGAGGATGATGAGATCAATCGTCTCTTGCTGGAAAACGGCCAGTGCCTCCAGACCATTGGCAGCGCACACTACCCGATAACCGCGCGCTTCCAGGTTGCGCCGCACAAACTCGCGCAAGGGTTTTTCATCATCTACCACCAAAACTTTCACGCTCATGCGCCAGCCTCCTGGCTTTGCGCGCCCTTCAAAGGAATGGAAAATGCAATACAGGCCCCGCGTGCCTGGGGCTCAACCCAAATTCGTCCGCCATGGGCGTGAACCAGCCCCTGGCAAATGGCCAGTCCCAGCCCGGCGCCGCCGGTTGTACGCGCCAGGCTGTTATCCAGGCGATAGAAGCTCTCAAAGATGCGCACACTTTCCTCCGCGGGAATACCAGGCCCATCATCTGAAACCCGAAACAGGATGCTTTCCCCTTCTTGGCGGACATCCACGCGAATCGAAACTCTTTCTCCACCGTACTTGAGCGAATTCTCAAACAGATTCCGCAAGACGGTCTCCAACCGCAAGGGATCGGCGTAGAGGGTGGGCAGCCCCGCTTCCAGGTGGACCTCGAGGCGGATTCCGTCAAATTGAATGCGGCGCGCCGCCCGCTGAATGATCCCGTTAAGGTCGCATTCGACGCGTTCCAGCTGCAAGGCGCCCGCGTCCAGCCGCGAAAGATCCAGGATGTTGTTGACCAGTTCGCTCAGGCGGTCGGATTCATCGGAAATGATCTTCAAAAATTCTTTTTGTGATTCTCCATCCCATTGTACGTCTTCGGCAAGCAAAGTGGTGGCATACCCCTTGATGGCGGCCAGCGGGGTGCGCAGCTCGTGGGAAACGGTGGAAACCAGGCTGGCGCGCATTCGGTCGAGTTCCCGGTCGGCGGTGATGTCGTGTAGCAACAGGCCGCGCCCGATCAGGGTCCCGCGCGAATCGGTGACATCGAACGACTCCAGTCGCAGGTAACTGGTTCGATTCTCTTCTAAAATCGAAATCTCCACACTTTGTTCGCCGCTTTGCTCAAACATCCGGCGGACGGCTTCTTGCCTTTCTGGCCGATCGGTGGAGCGCGCCAGGATGCGCTCCAGGATTTGGGCAACGGGCATGCCTGCCAGCTCGTGTGCTGCCAGCCCAGCCAGCCCTGCCAGGCGGCGATTGGCATAGACGGTTTTCCCCTGGAGGTTGCTCAGCACCAGACCATCATGGAGGGATTGCACCAGGGCTTCCAGGCGGCGTGTTTGTTCCTCCAGCTGCATATCGCTGCGCTCGAACAGAATGGCGTTTTCGATGGCCATGGCGGCGTGGTTGGCAAAATTGACCAGTAGCTGAATTTCGTTCTCCGTGAAGACGTGCGGTGTGGGGTGAAAGACGACCAGGGCTGTGGGTGGGGCGTGTTGCGTCTGCAGCGGAATCGCCAGGATGGCGCGATACCCCTCAGCGCGGGCGCGTGCCCGTCGGCTGATGAACGAGGGATCGTTTTCGGTATCGCTCACCTGTACCGGATGGCGGCTGTGCAAAGCGCGCATGGTGACCGAATCGGGCTCGGATGGCAGGATAGAGAGGCTTTCGACGAATTGCCGCGAGAGGCCCCGGCTGGCGCGGATGCGGAAAGAGCCTTCTTTTTCGTCCAATTGGATGATGGCGTACATGTGAATCGCCAGGAGCCGCCCCATTTGATCCAGAACGCGATCCAGCACGGTTTGCACATCCAGGCTGGAGATGACCGCCGTGCTGGTTTCCAGCAGCGTGGCCTGCTCGCGAGCGCGCGCTTCGATGGCATCGCCCATGTTGATGATGCTGTGAAACAGGTGGCCGATTTGATCGCGACGG
>DAOUAN010000007.1:0-1699 GCA_034433385.1 Anaerolineales bacterium
CGCTCCAGCATCCCCGTTGCGCACCGTCATCCCCTTCAGCGTCACCGTCGCTCCCGGCCGCACATCGAAGACCCGATCCGTCCCGTTCCCATCCACAATAATCTCCCCAGCCGAGACCCCATCCAGGGTCAGTGTCCCGCTCAAATCCAGATCGCCACTCGCCGCCCCGTCTTCGTTCGCCCCCGTCAGGGTCAGCAAAAAGACCGCCGGCCGCGACAACGCAGCGTCGAAGACGATCGTGTCGGCTCCGCTCCCCGCCGTACACCCCCCGACGGCCGTGTCGCTGTTGGCCGAGATCACCGCCTCGCGCAGCGAACACTGGCCATCCTCGGCCAGGCTATCGGCCGTCGTCGTCACCGTGATAACCCCCGCAGCAAACGCGGGAGGAGGCACAAGCAACGCACTCACCAACAAGAGACAAATAACTATCCAAAACAGTTGAGGGGGTTTCATGGCAATCCTTTTGGCAATTCGTCAATTGGTAAAGAATTCACGGAACGTAGTATTGAATAAGCAATTTAGGGCGATAGTTTGCATTCAAGGCATTACCGCTGTAGAAACGAATCAGATCGGCATTCAGGTCATCATTATCATCCAGGGCAAAGGCCAGACGAAATTGGGTCAACCCCATTTTGTTGACAAATGGCAAAGCAACAGCCGACAAAGTAGCCGAATACCAGTTCCCTGTCCCTGGCATGTTAAGAATTTGCCCCACATTTTTCCGCCCGGCCCTGGCCTGGAAATCGAGCGATTGCAATACCGCCAGAGTTCCGAAGAAACCTTTACGAATATCTATTTGGATATTGCCGTGAGTGCTGAAAGGGTTGGTGCCCACAATGCTATGGCGTTTAATTTGCAACGTGGCACGAACGATTACTGCATTATCAGGAAGTGCACTGGTATTGAACGAGAGAATAGCGCGAATCTGCTGATCTGCCCAATCATCGCCAAGAATGAACGTGGGGGAAATGGAGTTGAGCAAGCCACCCATGTTGCTATTTTCGGCCGTTTCACGAATCCAACCGTCTTGCAGGTCAATGGAGGAGAAGGAAAGAGTTGTGGGGGGAAGCGCCCCTTCAAAAGCGCCAATATCACATATCGCAACGCCATCCCCATTATCGTCGGTAGGACGCGGAAAACCACGCTGATCGGTGGCCGGGCAATCTGCTGCATCGCCGGCATCTAAAGCCGGGCTTCCGGTGAGCAAGGCGTGAGTAGGAGTCGAGCCGCCGTTATCCTGGAGGGCCAGTAACAAAGGATTCAAATTGTTCAAATCCCCTGGAGCAGCCAGGCCACAGGTGTTAGCACTTTCCAGGTTGTGCCCCTGTGAATTGATAAAGCCTCCATTGCTGGCACAATTGTCTTTTCCAGTAGGGCTAGCGAGAATAGAATTTTTAAGGCTGATCTGGGCAGTGTCATTGAAAAGGTTTGAGCCAGTGTCAGGATCGGCTGTGGCGTTATTGGCCAAAGTGACATTCAGGAGAAGCGTATCAGCGCGATTGTACAAGCCACCGCCATTGTCACTGGCGAAATTGCTACTGATCGTGCTGTTGGTTATTTGCAGCGACACGCCGGCGTGATCGATGCCCCCGCCGGAGCGCGCCTGATTGTGGTCCAGCGTGCTGCCCACCAACGTGGCACTGCCATTGTTGGCCAGCCCTCCCCCCGCCACATCCGCCACGTTCCCGCTCACCCGCAC
>DAOUAN010000008.1:0-34158 GCA_034433385.1 Anaerolineales bacterium
CCTGCTGATTGTGTTTGCCCCCTTCTTTTCCCCCCACGACCCGATGACGCAGGACTTGCTCAACCGTTTTCAGCCTCCCTCCGCCGAACACTGGATGGGCACCGACGATCTGGGGCGCGACCTGTGGGCGCGCGTCCTTTACGGCGGGCGCATTTCCTTCAGCGTGGGGCTGGTGGCTATGGCGGTCTCCATCGGGTTGGGATCGCTCATCGGGCTGATCAGCGGCTACTACGGCGGCTGGGTAGACGCCTTCCTGATGCGCATGACCGAAATCTTCCTCTCCACGCCGCGCCTGTTCATTCTCATCGCCCTGGGCATGTTCCTGCGCACCCTCAACCTGCCCTGGCTGAAGGCCGGCTCCTTCCTGCCGATTGCCATCGTCATCGGCGCGCTCTCGTGGATGGGCACTGCCCGCCTGGTGCGCGCCTCCACGCTGGAAATGCGCGAGCGTGAATTCGTCCTGGCTTCGCGCGCCCTGGGCGCCTCGGACTTGCACATCCTCGTCCGCCGCATCTTCCCCAACATCGCCAGCCCGATCATCGTCTCCGCCACCCTGGGCATGGCGGATGCCATCATCAGCGAAAGCGGGCTTTCATACCTCGGCTTTGGCGTGCAGCTGCCCACCCCTACATGGGGCAACATGCTCTCCAACACCCAGAGCCAGATGAGCACCGCCCCCTGGACAGCCATCTTCCCCGGCCTGATGATTTTCATCGTCGTTATCGCCATCAACTACCTGGGCGATGGCTTGCGCGACGCCCTCGACCCGCGCTCGATTCAATAATCCATCCGTACCGCAAGATTAATCTTGCGCTGCAGGAGTCCTCCATGAATCGCTGCCTCTCCATCCCTCCCCAGCCCACCGAATCACCGAAACACTTCCTCACTGGCTCACTGAAACCCTGGCTCGTTGTCTCCCTCCTCCTCGCCTTTGTCGCCGCCGCTTTGCCCGTCCGCGCCCAGACCCGCCCCGGCCTGCTCCTGCCCATCGGCGGCGGCTACACCGACACCTACAACGCCGTCGGGCGTTACGCTGTGGCGAACGCGCGCGGCGACACGGTTCATATCCTCGTCCTGGCATCGCCCTACTCCACCAACGCCGAACACATCACCCAGGCTGAATTCCAACAGAACATGAAAGACGCCGGCGAGCGTCGTTTGCAGCTGGAGGGCGCCTGTCAGCGCAGCCTGCCGCCCGGCTCCTCCCTGACCTGCAAAGTGGAACTGTTGCCCATCTTCACCCAGGAGGACGCCCGCAGCCCCGAAAACCTGGCGTATTTCACCGATGACGTGGCAATGATTTACATCCTCGGCGGAGACCAGGAACCCGGCATGGGCGCCATCCTCGGCACGCCAGTCGAAAAACGCATCAACGAACTGCACACGCAAGGCACTATCATTGCCGGCACCAGCGCCGGCGCCGCCATGCTCTCGCGCCTGATGCTCCTTGGCCTGGCGACCAACTACGGACCCGAAAGCAGCCTCTTCTTCGGCTCGATGCGCTTTTGGAATTCCGAAACCCGGCACGGCTTTGAGTTCGGCGTCCGCAACGCTGTGATTGACCAACACTTCATGCAGCGCGCCCGCATGGGACGCCTGCTTTCGGTCATCACCCAGCCCGGCCTGCCGCACCTCGGCGTGGGTATTGACGCCTACACCGGCCTGGTCGTGGACGACGAAACGCTGCGCGATGTCTTCGGCCTATACACCGTCACCGTGCTGGACGCCGAAACCTACCACGCCGCCGACGCCGTGCGCTACGTCACCTTTGCCGAAAACCGCCCGCCAATCCTCAGCGTTCGCAACGTCCTGCTCCACCTGATGTCACCCGGCGATTTTTCCTACAACCTGAAGACGCGCGGCTTTTCCTTCGGCAAGCCTGCCCCACCCACCATAGAGCGCACGCTCGACCTTTCCATACCCCAGGGCGCCGGCCCCCTCCTTCTGGCGGGCGACCTGAGCGAGACGCTTAAGGACAGCCCGATCCTCGACCGCTTCGTAGAATTGAGCGGCGGGAAGAACGCGGTCATCGTCGTGATGACCGAGGGGGGTGCCTCCACTGCCGCCAACGAACGCTTTGCCAAAAAGTACGCCGACGCCCTCGCCGCGCGCGGCGCGCAGACCCGCATCTGGACCCCCGATGCGAATGGCATTTTCCATGGCGCGCTCCCTGCCGAAGCGACCGCCTTCCTCGTCGCCGGAAAAGACGCCTCCAAAATGCACCCTCTTTTTGGATTGAAAGAAGCCTGGCTGGCCGGCAAGCCTATTCTGGCGGATAACGCCGCCGCGCCGTTCTTTGGCGCGTTCTACTCAGCGCACGGTCCCACCCCCGCCGACTCGGAACAGGAGGAAATCGCCGTTCAGCGCTCCTTCTGGCAGGGACGCACCGTCATCCAGCCCGGCCTCGGCTGGCTGCAGGTCACGCTCGAACCGCAACTGGTGTCCGACCTGCGCTTTGGGCGGCTCTTCTCCCTGGCTTATAACCATCCTGAGCTGCCAGCCATCGGTCTAAACCAAAACACTGCCATCGAAATCACCTCCGAAGGCGCGCGTGTTTTGGGCGAGAACGGCATCTACGTCCTCGACCTGCGCCATGCCCAGCGCACCCTGGGGGACAACGAAGGCTTCGTCATTGCCAACGCCCTGTTGGATGTCTTTGCCCCCGGTGAGACGCTGCGATTCGATACGGCGGATGTGAACGCGGTGTACCAGCCTCAGCCCACCCCTGTCCTCCCCACGGCAACGCCCAGCGTCACGCCGAGCGCGGTCCCCTCACCAACCCTGCCTCCCTCGCCGACTGCCCCTTCGCTGCCTGCCTCCTCCACCCCTGCCGTGGCAGCGCCTTCCCAAGCGATTCCCTCTTCTTTCTGGCTTCTCCTGGCGCTGGCGCTCCTCAGTGCGGCAACATTCCTGGCGCGGCGCTGGAGAAAAGGCCGGCAGTAAGCCAGATAAGGCTCAGCACCGGGAGCACTAAAAGGTTGTGGGTAAGATGGAAAACAAGGAAACGACTAGTGTCATTGCGAGGGGCGTCAGCCCCGAAGCAATCCATCCATTCCTTGCCGACCAGGAGATTGCTTACCCCTGCGGGGCACAGGTCGCCGCCTTTGGCGGCTCGCCATGACACAAAACGGCGTTTTTCGCCCATAGCGTCATCTCTCAAGGCACTGGCGAAATGAGCATCCATCCACCGCTCACACCTGACTAACAACTTTTTAGCGCACCCTCAGCACCCTGCGCCTGGGCAACCTGTTTTCTTTCGGCTAAAATAAACCGAAAGGAATCTCATGCTCCCACTCAAAGATACCGTCCCCTCGCGCTCGTTTCCCATCGTCAACTGGACGTTGATCGCCGCCAACGTCTTTGCCTTTGTCTGGCTGGCAGATGCGGGAGCGGGGAGCGAAAGGCTGGTCGCCGCCCTCGCCCTCGTCCCCAAACGCTTCCTGCTGGACCTCGCCAACCCCTACGAATACCTGACGTTGTTCACTTCGATGTTCATGCACGGCGGCTGGGCGCACCTGTTCAGCAACATGCTGGCGCTCTACATCTTCGGCGACAACGTGGAAGACCGCATGGGAAGCGGACGCTATCTGCTGTTTTACCTGCTTTCCGGTCTGGCGGCGGCTTTCGTCCACATCTTCTTCAACGCCAATTCGCCTGTCCCTACCGTCGGCGCGAGCGGCGCCATCAGCGGGGTGCTGGCGGCGTATCTTATCTTCTACCCCACCGCGCGGGTCATCACCTTCATCCCTGTTTTCTTCCTGCCGTGGTTCGTCGAAATCCCCGCCCTGTTCTATTTGGGAATGTGGTTCTTCTCGCAACTGTTCAACGGTCTGTTTTCGGTGATGGCGGGCGTGCAAGCCTTTGGCGGAGTCGCCTGGTGGGCGCACGTGGGCGGATTTGCGGCAGGACTCGTCCTCGCGCCGTTCTTCGCCCGCCGCCGCTACGTCCGCCGCGTGTACCTGGACGAGTATTACCCCTGGTAACCTTCAGGAGACCCTCATGGACTTCGTATCGCTCATCTGGTTGTTCTTCCTCATCTCATCGCTTCAACCTGTCGTGCGTCAGCGCATGCTGGATATGGCGCGTCAGCGATTGCTTCAACAACTGGAACAGAAACGCAAGAGCCGTGTCATCGCCCTCATCCACCGCCAGGAGACTTTGAGTCTGCTCGGCTTCCCGCTGGTGCGCTACATTAACATCGAGGATTCCGAAGCCATCCTGCGCGCCATCAAAATGACCGACAAGGATGTGCCGATTGACCTGATCCTGCACACCCCCGGCGGACTGGTGCTCGCCGCAGAACAAATCGCCCTTGCCCTGCGCAAGCATCCCGCCAAAGTGACCGTCTTCGTGCCGCACTACGCCATGTCCGGCGGGACGCTCATCGCGCTCGCCGCCGACGAAATCATCATGGACGAGAACGCGGTCCTCGGTCCGGTAGACCCGCAACTCGGTCAGCATCCCGCCGCGTCCATCCTCAAAGTCCTCGAGCGCAAGCCCATCGCCGAAATTGATGACGATACGCTCATCATGGCAGACATCGCCGAAAAAGCCATTCGCCAGGTACAGCGCACAGTCAACCAGCTCCTGCAGGACAAAATGCCCCCCGAAAAAGCCGACCAGCTCGCCGCCACGCTCTCCACCGGCACCTGGACGCACGACTACCCCATCACCGTGACGGAAGCGCGGGACCTGGGGCTGCCTGTCAGCACCGATATGCCTGCCGAAATCTACCAGATCATGGCGCTCTACCCGCAGACCGCCCAACGTCGCCCCTCGGTGGAATATATCCCCGCTCCGCGCACAAGGAATTAACAGATTCTCATGACCGATCAAATCTTCGTCATCGGACACGTCAACCCCGACACCGACTCCATCGCCTCCGCCATGGGCTATGCCTGGCTGCTGCGCGAACGCGACGGTCTCAATGCTATCCCGGCGCGCGCCGGCGCGCTCAACCCGCAAACCGCCTGGGTGCTCAAAACCCTCGGCCTGGAAGCACCCGTCTTACTCACCGACGCTTCCCCCCGCTTCGAATCGGTCATGCGCCGACTCGATACCATCCGCCCCGATTCGGAGCTCAGCGCCGCCTGGAGTCTGGCCAGCCGCACCGGTGGAATCGCCCCTGTCGTCAACGAAGACGGCACCCCCTACGGCATCATCAACGGCCTCAGCCTCTTCAAATACTTCAGCGAAATCCTTGGCCCACGCCCCGGCGACACCACCATCCGCCAAATGATGACCGCCCCCTGCCGCGACGCCGCCGACACCCGCGTCCCCAAATATCCCGCCAATGCCCACATCCGCGACTCGCTCAACAAACTCCTGCGCGACGAATACAACGAATACTGGGTCGTGGATGAGCAGGGCCGCTACCTCGGCATTGCCTACCAGCGCGACGCCCTCAATCCTCCCCGTCTCAAACTCATCCTCGTGGATCACAACGAACCACGCCAGGCGATCGCCTCCCTCGAAGAAGCCGAGCTGCTCGAAATCCTCGACCATCACCGCCTCGGCAACCCGCACACCCACACCCCTATCCGCTTCACTGTGGATATTGTCGGATCAACCTCCACCCTCGTTGCAGAGCAGACCGCCGATGCCGGCCTCTCCATGCCCCCGGCGCTGGCTGGAGCGCTTCTCGCCGGACTTCTGGCGGATACCCTTATCTTGACCTCTCCCACCACCACGGCCCGCGACCGTCAAGCCGCGGAGCGCCTGGCGCGCTGGGCCTTCGTTGGCGGCAGCCCCCTGCAAGGTGAGACCATTCCCTCTTACGGCAAAGCCATCCTTTCCGCAGGCGCCGGCCTGGCCAACCGCACCCCCGAAGAAATCGTCAGCACCGACATCAAACCCTACGAGGCCGGCGGATTCAAATTCGCCATCGCCCAGGCCGAAGTGACCGACCTGCTGCAAATCGGCGAACACCTCCCCGCCCTCACCCAGGCCCTCGACGAACTCAAAGACAAACGTGGCCTCGACTTTGCCATGCTGCTCATCACCGACGTGGTCGGCGGCACCAGTCGCCTGCTGCTCACTTCCGCCCCGCCCCCCATCCTGGATGAACTCCCCTACCCACCGCTCCCCGATGGCACCCGCGATGCAGCCGGCGTCGTCTCGCGCAAAAAGCAATTGCTGCCCGTTGTGCTGGGCCTGCTGGAAAGATAACCTGCCCGATACCGGATGTTCTCCAGGCGTTCTAACCGTCTGTTCCGCAAGCGAGGGCGTCGCCCGACTTTACCCCTCAGCCTGATCCTCTTCGGCCTGTTCGTCTTTCTGCTCTGGCTGGTACCCACGTACGAATCCGGCCCCCTCTCCTTGCCCGCACTTCAAAGCCTGCCCACCCTCACCCTCGCGCCATCCCTTACCCCGCCCCCCACACCCACCTCCGTGCACGGGGGGCAAATTGTTTTCACCTGCCAGCGCCGTGACTACAACCAGATCTGCCTGGTCAATGCCGACGGCAGTGGCTACCGCCAGCTGACGGATGCCTTTCACAACAGTTACTACCCGGCCATTTCCCCCGATGGTAGCGCCGTGGTATTTGCCACCAATCAGGGCGATACTTTCGACCTCTTTCTGCTCACCCTGAGCAACAAAAAACTGGTGCAGCTCACCCAAAACATTGGCAACGCTTTTGGCCCTCGTTTCTCGCCCGATGGCCAGCAAATCCTTTTTCTGAACAGCGTCAATCAGCAACCGCCCGCCCTCTGGGTGATGGGGCGCATGGGCGAAGCGCCGCACCTGCTCTACGCCGGCAGCGGCCCCATCGTCGCTGCCGAGTGGTCTCCCGATGGGCAAAGAATCGCCTTCGCCATGCCAGTCGATCGCCCCTTCGCCTACGAAATCTTCCTGCTCGACCTGGCTCACCCCGATCAAGCGCCCCGCCGCCTGACGTATGATCTTCCCGACATCGGCGGCAGCCTGGATTGGTCACCCGATGGCTCGAACCTGCTGATCTACGCCGGGCCAGTCAACGGGCGCGAAATCTTTCGCCTGGAAATCAGCAACGGGGCCATCAGCCAGCTCACCTTTGGCGGTAACAACGCCGCCGCGGCCTATTCTCCCGATGGGCAATATATCGTCTACAACTCATTGCGCAACAACAACCAGGCCGATCTGTTCATCATGCGCGCCGATGGTCACAGCACTCGCCAGTTGACCAACAATCCTGAGCCCGAATGGCAACCCCAATGGGGGCCATAATGGCTTCGCCTCGCTTATAATACGAGGAGACGATTCTTTCCGGCCGGCCACCAGGCTCCACATGGCCATTCTTCTGCTGTTTGAGTAAACATGAAATCCATCTTTCAGGCTCTCTCCGAAATTGAAGCGAACCACGAAGCCGCGGCCTTGTGCACGGTGGTGAAAAGCGAAGGCTCCACGCCGCGGCATGTGGGCAGCAAGATGCTGGTTTACCCCGATGGGCGCTTCATTGGCACCATTGGCGGCGGTGACCTGGAACACCGCGTCCTCGACGAGGCCTGGATGGCCATCGCCGAGGGGAAGCCGCGCCTGCTCCATTACAACATGGCCGATCCCTCCCGCGGTGACCCCGGCGTGTGCGGCGGCCAGGTGGAGGTCTTTGTGGAACCGATTTTGCCCCCCCCGCTGCTGGTGGTGGTCGGCGCAGGACACGTGGGACAGGCAGTGGCTCACCTGGCCAGGTGGTTGGGCTTCCGCCTCGCCGTCTCGGATGATCGGCCGGAGTTCTGCAACCCGGAGACGATCCCCGGCGCCGAAGCGTATTACCCCGTCCCGCTGGAAAAGTTAACGGAACACCTCAAAGTGACGAATCAAACCTATTTCGTGCTGACCACGCGCGGGTCCAGCGTGGATGCGGCCGGGCTGGCTCCACTGCTTGAGACACCGGCAGCCTACATCGGGGTCATCGGTTCGAAGCGCCGATGGGCCACTACGGTCAAAGCCTTGAAGGCACAGGGCGTACCCGAAGAGAAGATCGCCCGCGTCCACTCGCCGATGGGGCTGGAAATCCAGGCGGAAACACCGGAGGAGATCGCCGTCAGCATCCTGGCCGAGATTTTGATGATTAAGAATGGCGGACATGGCAAACCGATGTCAGAGAGCGCAACCGGGCAGGTGCTCAAGCGTAAATAGGAAAGAAGGGCCGTTGCCAGCCGGTATGATTGGGCTATAATGACCCTCAAGTGGAAAAGGAGAGATCTATGGCCAGAATTTTTGATGTGATCGAATATCCAAGCGAGATGGCGGAGGAGATTGTTCATCGTTTCCCAGAGCAGGGGATTGGTGATTTCCGCATTGGCTCGCAATTGATTGTGCGTGAGGCGCAGGCGGCGGTTTTCTTCCGCGATGGGAACGCCCTGGATGTCTTTCGGGCGGGACGGCACACGCTGACGACGGCCAACATTCCGTTGTTGATTGATTTCATCGGCAAAGCCTTCAATGACCGCACGCCCTTCCCGGCGGAGGTGTATTTTGTTTCGATGAAGGAGTTTGCCAACCGCAAGTGGGGCACGCCGCAGCCGATCATTGTCCGCAACCCGGGCATGGGGCTGGGTGTGGCGCTCTTACAGGGATTTGGCACGTATTCCTTCCAGGTAGCCGATCCGCAACAGTTTGTGACCCAAATTGTGGGCACGCAGGGCACGTATCGCACTTCGGACATCGAAGAGCGCCTGCGCACCATGCTGCTCTCCAAGTTACAGGATGTCCTCGGCGAAACGGCGGCCAAGCATTCGGTGCCAGAAATCATCGGCCTAACAGAAGAGATCGGGGCTGCGGTGCGCGCCAAAGCCCAGGATGATTTTGCGGCCATTGGATTGGCGCTGAAGTCGTTTTACATCGGCAACTTGAAGCCCTCCGAGAAATCGGCAGAAGAACTGCGGGCGATGGGCATGCTCGACATGGCAACCTACACCCAATTGCAAGCCGCCGATGCGATGCGCGATGCCGCTCAAAACCCCAGCGGCGGCGCGGGACTCACGGCGGGCATCGGCGCGGGCATGGGCATCGGCAATCTGATGCAACAGGCCACCTCCGGCGCGATGCAATCTCAGCAGGCGGCCGGCGCAGCCCAATCTGCCGGCATCCCCGAAGTGATGACGCCGGCAGAGGCCGCCGCTATCTTGAAAGTCTCGGAAGAAGATGTGATCGCGGCCATCGAGGCCGGCGACTTGAAAGCCAGAAAACTCGGCAAGGCTTATCGTATCAGCAAAGAGGCCCTGGAAGAGTTTTTGAAAGGCTAGACCCATTCTGAAAACCAACTGCTTTGTTGCTGTGTCCCCTGATGGGTGCGAAGATTGCTTCGCCGCCTTCAACGGCTCGCAATGACACCAAAAACCAGGTTTCTCTTATGCTTGCCACAGAGCAAAACCAAAAACGTGACCCGTCCTCCTGGCTGGTCACGTTTTTTGGTCAGAAGCCGAACACGGTCCGGGAAGGGCCGCGCTTCTTTCATCCCCCTGCCAGGCGCAACAGGAATTCAGGCACCCAGAACTTGCCATAACCGAGCACGCCCAACACCATCGAGCCAAACAAAATGAAGACACCCAGCCAGATGAGCACCCGATCTTTGCGTTGATATGTCAGCTGATCCAGCCAGGTGCGCGGGCCAACACCAAAGGCACGCAAATCCATGGCGTCGATAATATCTTCACTCCCGATGATGGCATGAATGGTCACCGGCACAAAGATAGGCCCCAGTTTGCGTACCTGCTCGATCAGGCCACCTTTGAAACGCTCCAGTTCATAGCCGCGGGCACGCTGCGCGTCCATGGTCAATTGAAAATCCCGTCCAAATGTAGGGATGAAGCGCATGGTCAAATCCATGGCATAGGCCAGTTTATCGGGCAAACCCAGCCCGCGAAACGTGACGCCATAAAGGGCCGGATTCAGGGAGTAAGGAATCAAAATGGTCATGAGCGCAATTGTCGCCAGGCGGATGAACTGACTGACGGCGAAAAACAGGCGCTCGACAGTGATATCCAACACCGGAGTCCACCCCAGGATGGAAAACGGAGCGCGGAACTGTCGGATGAGATGCTCCTGGGTATACACTTCAATCCCGCCCCGGCCGGTGAGAAACGTCAGAAACGCAAAAAAGAGCACAAAGCCGACGATGAACAAGAAGGCGCGGCGCACTTCTTTCCAGGTCACCCCCGAAGTTAAAAAGACAATCACGGCCAGGAGGAAAAAGAACAACAAAAAGCGCGCGTCCCAAAAGACGAGCGTGGAAAAGAGCACGCAGGCGTAAAAGATCAACCAGGCGCGCGGATCAAACCACTGGATGAGAGATTTTCGCGGACGGTATCGCCAGGCAACTAACATAGCAATAAGCGCATCAATCTGGAAGGGAGGGCGGGGAGGCCATTGCAGGGCGCTCCCCACCCTCCGAGGGAATCACAACTAACGGCCCGACTGGCGGCGCACAGAAGAGTAAGCCACCACCAGCAACGGCACCAAAATCGCCGCAAAGATCAGGTTCGGGCCGGCCGCGGGCAGGAACTCACCCACAATCGCCGCCGGCAGGCTGAAGCCATTGATCCAGATGTCGGAAATCGCCGCGAAACCAATGCCCAGGATGTTGCCCAGCATGCCCCAGGTCACCGCGGCGGCAATATCCTCGTTCTGCCCAAAGGCAAAGCGCACCACCAAAACGAGGATGAAACCGATGACAATGGCCACACCGGCGAAAAGTGAAATCTGCGCATCACCGAAGATATTATTGGCCGGGTCAAAGAACAGCATGTTCGGCTGATTGCGGTTGAAGAAGAACAGCACCACCGTCAAAGCCGCCAACACGCCGCTCACCCACAGCACGGTATCCATGCTTTTCTTTCGGTCAGCGAACAAAGAAGCCATGCCAGCGATAAAGCCGACCAAACCATTGCCAATACTCCATTGCGGATAAAGGCCAAAACCGGTCAGCGCATCTCCGAACATATTGCCCACCGCGCCGGTGAAAAAGCCCACCACCGGGCCGAAGGCGTAGCCGAAAAACATCGGGATAGCAATTGCCGGGCGCAGCGCCACCTGGCTCAACGACGGCACCACAAAGACCGTCCCATTGAACAGCCAGGAGAAAACCGCATACAACGCCGCACCGATGGCCATCCACACCACCTCGCGCGTCCCAACTTCCCAAACCTTATTCTCGCGAGTGAAGTAATACACGGCAAACGCAATCAGCAAGCCCAGGAAGACAAAGGCAAAGCGCAACGGCACGGTTGCCTGATCGGTCTGGAAATTCGGCAGGCCGAGCATATTCCCGAAGACAAAAATCACCAGCGCAAAAATCACTGCAATGGACAGCAACGCCACAACTACATTTGTCAGTTTTTTATCCATGACACTTCTCCTCTGAGTATTTGGATTACAAATGCGCCAGCGCTTCCGCCCGTAAAAAGCGCCCCGTCTGCGGGAAACGCTTCAGGTTGAGCGCCAGCAAAGAGGTCGGCACGAGGCGATTCGCCTCCAGCCGATCGAAGTCGCGTAAGACGTCTTGCGGTGCGCCATCCGCCACCACGCGGCCATCTGCAATCATCAACACCCGATTGGCGTAAATCACCGCCAGGTCCACATCATGAGTGATGAACAAAATCGCCTCGAAACCGGGCATTTGCATAATCGCATCCATGAAATTCATGTAATTCTGATAATCCTGCCCGGCCGTTGGCTCATCCATCACCAAAATACGGGAACGCATGGCCAGGATCGCCGCGATGCTCACGCGCTTCTGCTGCCCAAACGAAAGGGCCAGCGGGGGGTCTTTCTCCTTATCAGCCAGGTTGACAATTTGTAGCGCTTCTCTCACCTCCTTTGCAATTTGCTCCGTGGGATGATTTAAATTCGTCGGGCCAAACGCCAGTTCTTCATAAACGGTGGGCGCAAAAAGCATGTGACTTGGGCTTTGGAACACATACCCCAGCGTGCTGGCAATTTCAGCCACGCTGGCCTGGCGCGTATCGCGCCCATTCACCAACACCCGGCCCGACTTCGGCTTGAGCAGGCCAATCGCATGTTTGACAAACGTTGTCTTCCCTGCTCCGTTTGGACCCAGCACAGCAATCACATCGCCGCGCTTGATCTCCAAATTAATGCCATGCAAGACCTCGCGCTCGTCATAGCCAAACACAACGTTTTCGAACTTCACCAGCGCTTCATCCCCGGACCCTGAGCCGGCTACCGTTGGAAGAACCTTAATCTCCGCTGGTGGCGGATCCTGCCGGGCGCGCTCGACAATCGCTTCTGCGGGCAACTTCACCTGCCGATAATCCACTACTTTTGATAACCCCGCGACATCGCCCAGGTAACGAATTTGCCCATCGGCCATGAACATAACCCGCTCCGGATGAATGCGCAACACATCCTCAACGCGATGTTCCACCAGCAATACCGTCAGACCCTCATCGGCCAGACGACGCACCGCATCCAGCGTATCCTGGGCGCTGGCTGGGTCCAGGCTGGCAAGGGGTTCATCCAGCAAAAGGATGGAAGGACGCATGGCCAGCACACCGGCCAGGGCCACCTTTTGCTTCTCCCCCCCCGAAAGGTTGAACGTCTCGCGCTCGCGCAAATGGGAGATCTTTAAAAAACGCAGGGCCTCGTCCACACGGCTGAGAATCTCATCCCGTGGCAGGCCCAGGTTTTCCAGCCCAAAAGATACTTCGTTCAGCACCTTTGTGCCCAGAATCTGCCGCTCGGGGTCTTGCAACACAGTGCCAATCGTTTGCGAAATTTGGGAAAGGCGCAATCCAGCGGTATCCTTGCCAAAAAGCAACACCCGCCCGCTCAAATCGCCTTTGTAAGAGCGCGGAATCAGGCCATTGATACAACGAATCAGCGTAGTTTTGCCACAACCACTGGCCCCGGCAATGAGCAAAATCTCACCTGGACGAGCGTCGAAAGAAATATTCTGAATTGCCGCACCACTGCGGTCGCGATAACGAAAGGAAAGATTTTCAACAACCAGCGGAATTTCAGCCATTCAAACAGCTTTCTCCCCTGAAGATGATGAAAAATACGTGATGAGGGCAAACATGAACATGCGTCATATTATCTGGATGAATCAGCCCTTTGTCAAGAAAACTTCTACACAATTTTCCTACAAATTTTTTATAGCGGTTTAACGACACTTTAATCGCCGCGATTACAATCAAATACTGGCAAGCAAGCCAGGCTTTGGTCAAGAGACTTTCAGTTCCACAACTGGTTTTTGCGCTTGCAAAAGGTGAAAATTCTACATTCAGGAGAACACTATGTTTTGGAAACGCCTTTTGTATGTAGCCCTGATCGGAATCGTAGCCCTGTGCAGCGGAGCTGTAGGGGTATTCATCGGAGCCAAACTGCTCTCCAACCCGAACACGGCGGTCAGCCTGCCCCTGCCTACCGCAACACCAATCACCCCACCCGCCCGCCTGCAAATCTCGAATACTGAAATTGAAACCGCCATCACGCAAACCGTCGAAAAGGTCAGCCCGGCTGTAGTGACTGTCGTCGGGATTATTCCGGGTGAAGTCACCTTCTTCGGCCGCACGCCAGATAGCCAGGTGAGTGGAAGCGGCGTCATTGTCTCGCCAGATGGATATATTGTCACCAACAATCACGTGGTAGAAGGCACCAGCGAGGTCTCGGTCATTCTCTCCAATGGCAAGCAGATCCCGGCCAAAATTATCAGCACCGATGTCTATGCCGATCTGGCCGTGCTGAAAGCCGATGGCGAGATGCCGGCAGTGGCCCCCTTTGGCAACTCCGACAACTTGAAACCCGGCGAAACCGTGATTGCCATCGGTTCACCCCTCGGCCAATTCCGCAACACGGTCACGGTAGGCGTGGTCAGCGCCACGGGACGCACTTTGGATACCGGCCAGGGGTATTTTATGGAAGATCTGATACAAACCGACGCGGCAATCAATCAGGGCAATTCGGGTGGACCCTTGGTTAACCTGAACGGCGAAATCGTGGGAATCAACACCATGATCGTGCGCGGCGGCTTCGGGTCCAGCGCCGTCGCGGAGGGGTTGGGATTCGCCATCCCGTCAAACACCGTTCGGCTGATCGCCCAGCAAATCATCGAAAAAGGTTATTTTTCCCGTCCCTATTTGGGGGTGGAATGGCAAAGTATCAATCCCACCATCAATCGCCGCTATCAATTGGGTACCGATTGGGGCGCTTATATCACCCAGGTAGAGAACGGCAGCCCGGCAGATAAAGGCGGCCTGCAGCGCGGCGACATTATCCTCAGCATCGGCGACCATCAAATCAATGAGGGCCACTCTTTCATCAATGCCCTGTTTGCTTATCAGCCGGGCGACCAGGTGGCCATCACCGTTCTGCGCCAGGGCAAAGAGATCACGTTGAACGTGACCCTGGGCGAAGTGCGCCACTAAAGACTTCACCTGAAGTTCGGGATAATTCGTTATCTGTCAGTCATACCCGCCCCCTTCCCCGCAGACTGGCGACGCTTACGGCACATGCCTTTTGCGGGGGAGGGGCAGGGGTGGGGGCAGGTTGTGAAGATGGTACGGGCAAAATCTCATCCCTGAGGTCGTTTTTCATGCTTTGTCCGCCAATTGCACAAAAGTTAGGTTAACATCAAAGCGCCCGAATTGACCAAATTTTTTCGAGAAATTCGCCTAAATTCGATGCAAAAAATTCTAAATCACAAAGGGGTTGAAATTCGTCTGCCGGTCGTAATAATCTTCGTTTTCGGCTCGCTTCAAGCCGGAAACAACGAGGTAAGTCACTGGCGTCATCAAGGCTTCGACGGCCACTTTGAACAGGTAATTGGTCAACGTCAGGGTCAGGAACAATTCCCAAGGGAAGACCTTGAAGATGGAGGCCACCGTCACAAAAACAGCCGTATCGACCAGTTCACCGACCAGCGTGCTGCCGATGGTGCGCGTCCACAGCCAGCGCCCATTGGTCAAGATTTTCATTTTTGCCAGGGTGAATGAATTGGAAAATTCGCCCGACCAGTAGCCAGCCAGGCTGGCAAGTACAATCCCGCCGCTGCTCATCCCACCCAAAATGGCCACATAGGCCGCATCTCCAGCATAACTTTGCCAGGCGGCTTCCCCCGGCAACACGCGGACAATGCCAAACACCACGGCGGAGAGCGCCAGGCAGGCAAAACCAGCCCAAATCACCCGCCGCGAGCGTTTGTAGCCATACACTTCAGTGAGAATATCCCCAAAAATATAACTGACCGGGAACAAAATCGTCCCAGCATCGAAGGCCATCGGCACGCCGAACAGACGAAAGCCCAGGTCAACGATTTTTGCCGAAGAAGCAATATTGCTGACGATCAAGACCGTGACGAAAACTGCCATGATCAAATCAAAGTAACGGTATTGTTTTTCAGAAGAGTTCATCATAGACCTCGGTACAGGGTAAGTTTCAAGCGGGCTATTTTAACGCATCATCCCCGCTTGTGGTCCGATCGCTTGCCTGGACCTTATCCATCATGCGGCAAAAGGAGCACAGGCCCGGCGCCGACGTGGGCTGACCACAATTCGGGCAGGGATGAAGGCTTTGCTGGGCCTGCTGACGATCCACAAAGAGGCCTTCGCGGCGTGCTTCCAAAAAGCGCAAATAAAATGTCAGCTTGGCGCCGGGGCGTTCCGTCTCCAGCTGATTGAGCAATTCCTTGTAATAAATCGAAGTCGAGCCTTCCGCGAAAGGACATTCTTCGTAAATATACTCAATGCCGCGCAACAAGGCGTAGGCAGTCATCTCGCGCTCATAAAAACGGCACAATGGCTTGACCTTACGCGCCAGGCCCGGCGAGGCAGGCAAGACAGGTCCCTGACGCAACAAATACTCCACTGACCAGCTCAGCGTATTCCCGAAGAGCACCGCCGCCTCATCGTCGAGATTATGCCCGGTCGCCAGCACATCATACCCCAGGTCTCGCGCGATGCGGTTCATCACGTGACGTTTGGTAAGGCCACAGACCGAACAGGGTTTTCCCTTACCCCGATTGGTGATCTCCGCCAACACGGGGATGGGTTGCCCATATTCCTTTTGCACATCAACCACGTGGAGCTTCAGGCCATGTCTGGCGGCGAATTTCTCGCTCAGTCGCTGCGATTCAGACGAATAGCCGATGCCACCATCAATACCCAGGCCAATGTACAAACCATCAGCCTGGTAGCCGAGGCGAGTGAGAATATCCCAAAGCGAAAGCGAATCCTTGCCACCCGAAACCGCCACCAGGATTTTCTCGTCGCGGCTGAACATCTCATATTTTTTGATAAAGCGCTCCGTCTGTTCCGGCACCCATTCCAGGTAGTGCTCCTTGCACAAAGCCAGTTTGTGATGCCGCATATTGACCGAGGCTTTTTGTCCGCATTTTCTGCATTTCATGGCATCTTCCTGTAAACCTGCCGCTATCCACCAGAAATCACTGCGATCAGCTTGATGACATCGCCTTCTCTGAGAATTTCATCTTCAAGGATCATCTCGCCCTCGCGCGTGGCAATGACCGATTCCGGCACAATGCCACATTTCTTCAAGGCATCCAGCAAGGTCATGCCTGCTTTGACCTCATACTCCCGATTTCGCAAAATCAACTTCACTGTCATAACAACCTCTTGTGGAAGGGCATTCTACCATAGTTGAAACTGAATGCTTTTGGCTCCAGCAATTCCAAATCTAACCTGACGTCCATTCGGCCCGAATTGGGTTGTCATGGCGAGACGGCGTTCTTCCATCGAAGCCATCTCCCAGCAGGCTAGCCTGACTTTTGTTCACCAGTTGCACAAAAATTCCGCCTGACATTGCGGGCCGCTGAAAGCGGCGTGGTCATCTCGTTTTTGCAGGTGATTTGAGATTGCTTCGCCCCTTTCAGGGTCTCGCAATGACATGATGGCAAGCAATACCAAAGCGAAAACTGAAAAATTAATATGCCCTTGACAGCCCTCCCGCCTTGCCTTAGCATAGTCTCATGCGCATTGGCATGATGGCTGACGTTTACAAACCCCACGTCAGCGGGATCACCAACTACATTGACCTGAACAAACGCTACCTCGAAAAAGCGGGGCATGATGTGTACGTCTTCACGTTCGGTGATCTCGATTATGTGGATGATGAGCCGCGGGTGATCCGCAGCCCTGGCCTGCCCTTAGTAGATACCGGTTACTATCTCTCTTTTCGGTATTCCTCCGCTGCCAAAAAATTGTTGCAAACGATGGACATCGTCCACGTTCATCATCCCTTCCTGAGTGGACGCCTGGCCTTGCGCTACTGCCGCCCCCTGCGCATTCCTATCGTCTTCACCAATCACACCCGCTACGATCTCTACGCCCAAACCTACCTGCCCCTGATGCCGGAAGAAATCAGCCTGGGGTTGCTCCAGGCCTACCTGCCTCCCTTTTGCGATGCCGTAGACCTGGTGGTTTCCCCCTCTGCCGGCATGGAAAAAATCTTGCGCGAGCTGGGCGTCACCAGCCCCATCGAAATCATTCCCAACGGCGTGGATTTGAAACGATTCTACCAGGCTACCCCCCTCCCCCGCGCCGACTTCGGCTTCCGCAAAGACGATCTACTCCTGGTCTATGCTGGCAGGGTCGCCCCAGAAAAGAATCTGGAGTTTTTGTTACAGGCCTTCGCTGGCGTTGCCCAGGCCATCGAAAACGTCTATTTGTTGATCGTCGGCGGCGGGCAAAAACAAAAAATGATCGAAGTGCAAGATTTCGCCGGGCAAATTGGCGTTTCAAATCGCGTCCGCTTCACCGGCATGGTGGCATACGAGCAACTTCCTGCCTACCTGGCAATGTGCGACGTTTTCGTCACCGCCTCGGTCACAGAAGTCCACCCCCTTTCAGTCATCGAAGCGATGGGGGCTGGTCTGCCCGTAGTTGGCATCTATTCGCCTGGGGTGGGAGATACGGTGGAGGATGGGAAGACAGGCTTCCTGGCGACTCAGGACCTCGCCGCTTATACCGCTAAACTCACCCGCATCTGTCTGGACCATGATCTGCGGCGGCAAATGGGCCACGCGGCCCGTCAGGCCTCTACCGTTTACTCGATTGAACGAACAAGCCGCATCATGATCGAACACTACGAGCGGTTGGTGTACTCGGCCAAAAGCCGCCAGCGCGGCTGGGACGTGCGCTTGCGCGGCATGATCGAACGTTATTTCGGATGAAAAAGCACAATCAATCCCTCGGTCAATGGGGCGAACGAATCGCCAGCGATTACCTGCAAGCCATTGGCTATGAAGTGCTGGGGCACAACATCCGCACCCCTTACGGTGAAATTGACATTGTGGCACGCCATGGCGAAGTCTTTATCTTTGTCGAGGTCAAAACGCGCACCTATAGCGATCTGGGATTGCCCGAAGAGGCCATTACCCCGCGCAAACGCGAACACATGCTGGCTGCTGCCGGGCATTACGCCGCCGAACAAGGCATAGATCATTGGCAAATTGACGTCATTGCCATTGAAGGCAAACCCGGCAAACACCCCAAAGTCACCCACTTCGAAAACGCCCTCTAATCTATATGGATAACCGCCCTCCCCTCGTCATCATCGTCGGCCCGACGGCGGTCGGCAAGACAGAACTCTCCATTCAACTGGCCAAGCGAATAAACGGCGAAATCGTCTCAGCGGATTCGCGGCTCTTCTACCGCGGCATGGACATCGGCACGGCCAAACCCACTCTCGCCGAGCGCGCCGGGGTCCCTCACCATTTGATTGACATCGCCGATCCTGATGAGACCATTTCCCTGGCCATCTTTCAACAGCTGGCGCGCCAGGCCATTGCAGAAATTCAGCACCGCGGCCACCTGCCCCTCTTGGTGGGCGGAACCGGCCAGTACATCCGGGCGGTGGTCGAAGGGTGGTCGCCGCCGGCAGTGCAACCTGAGGCTCGCCTGCGCCTTGTGCTGGAAAAGATGGCAGCAGAACGGGGCCATCAATGGCTACACGATAGGTTACGCAGTCTGGATGTTCAAGCCGCCGAAAAGATCGATCCGCGCAATGTGCGCCGCACCATTCGCGCCCTGGAAGTGATTTTGCTCACCGGCCAACCCTTTTCGACTCAACGCCAGCAAGGGGAATCACCCTATAACGCCCTGACCGTTGGCCTCAGCCGACCGCGCCCGGAATTGTACGCACGCGTGGACGCGCGCATCGAGGCGATGTTTGCCAGCGGGTTGCTGGAAGAAGTGCGCAGTCTGCTGGCAAAGGGATATTCCCCCGATTTGCCGGCCATGTCGGCCATCGGCTACCGCGAAGCGGTTCGGGTGGTGAACGGCCAGATGAGCGTGGAGCAAGCCAAAGTCGAGATGCGACGCGCTACCCGCGTTTTCATCCGGCGGCAGGCCAACTGGTTTCGCCCATCTGACCCAGGCATTCACTGGTTTCAGGCCGGAGATCCTGACGTGGTGGAGAAAATGGAGCAGGTCATTCGCGCCTGGTTGGCCGACCATGATTGACTTTTGTTCATTTCATGGTATAAAAAAGTTACCGAACTTTTTTCGACAAAGGAGGAGGAAGCATGACTGACCGTCCCTGGCTGGCACATTACGATAAGGGTGTGCCGCATACGATTGACTATCCGAAGGTCCCGCTGTTTCACTTTTTGGAAGAATCGGCCCGCAAATATCCTGACCGCGCCTGCACAATTTTTAAAGGCGCGGTCATTACTTTCAAGGAGATGAACGAAATCACCGACCGCATTGCCGCGGCACTGGCCGATATGGGCGTCAAGAAGGGCGATCGGGTGGGCATTTTCATGCCCAATACACCACAATTCGTAATGGCTTACTTTGGCATTCTCAAGGCGGGCGGTGTGGTCGTGGCGACCAATCCTTTGTACACACCGAGCGAGATCGAATATCAGGCGAACGACGCGGGTATCGAGGTCATGTTTGTCATGACCAATTACTATGCCACGATCAAAAAAGCCCAGCCCAAGACCAAAATCAGAAAATTGATTGTGACGAACCTGAAGGAGACGCTGCCACCGCTTTTACGCGTGTTGTTTACGCTGGCAAAGGAAAAAAAGGGTGGCTTCCGCATCGAGGGCGGACTGGCGGAGGGTGACGTCTGGATGAAGGATTTGATCGCCCGCTACGAGCCATCGGCACGCCCCAAGCTGGACATTGGGCCAGATGACGTGGCCCTGTTCCAATATTCGGGCGGGACGACCGGTGTCTCAAAGGGGGCAGTGGCTTTGCATCGCAATGTGGTCGCCAATACCCTGCAAATTAAATTATGGATGACCAATCTGGAGGAGGGCAAGGAAACCGTGCTGATGGCGATTCCGCTCTTCCATGTCTATGGCATGGTAGCAGGAATGCACTTTGCTATGGCCAGCGGGGCAAGCATGGTGATGGTGCCCAACCCACGCGATTTGAAGGATGTGTTGGAGAATATTGAGAAATATCGCCCCACGATTTTCCCTGGTGTGCCAACGCTTTACAACGCGATCAACAATCACCCGGATGTGAAAGCCGGCAAAGTGGATTTGCACTCGATTAAAGCCTGCATCTCCGGCTCGGCTCCACTGATGCGCGAAACCAAAGAGACCTTTGAGGCATTGAGCGGCGGTAAAGTCTTTGAGGGCTACGGGCTTTCCGAAGCGCCCACTGCCACGCACTGCAATCCGTTATTAGGCGTGAACAAGACCGGCTCGATTGGTATGCCTCTGCCCGATGTGGATTGTAAGATCATCAGCCTGGACGATGGCGAGACCGAACTGGCCGTCGGCGAGGTGGGTGAACTGGTCGTCAGTGGACCACAGGTGATGAAGGGTTACCACAACATGCCCACCGAAACCGCCAATGCGCTGCGCACGCTGAAAGATGGGAAGACCTGGCTGTTCACCGGCGATATTGCCCGCATGGACGAGGATGGGTACTTCTACATTGTGGATCGCAAGAAGGAGCTCATCAAACCAGGTGGCTATCAAGTCTGGCCACGGGAGGTGGAGGAAGTGATTGCCTCGCATCCCAAGGTGCTGGAAGTGGGCGTTGCCGGCATCCCAGACCCCTATCGCGGGGAGACCGTCAAAGCCTGGATTGTGCTCAAACCGGGCGAGACCGCTACCGAGGAGGAGATCAAGGCCTTCTGCAAGGAACGCCTGGCGGCATACAAAGTACCCACTCACTATGAGTTCCGCACAGAATTGCCCAAGACGACAGTGGGCAAGATTCTCCGCCGGGAGCTGGTGCGGCAGCACAAAGAAGCCGAAAGCGCGAAATCGGCGTAAGATCTTCCAAGAAGGAAGCCCCTCTCACAAAGATGGTGTGAGAGGGGTTATTTTTCGGGCGGGCCTGTCCGCCAACAAGAACCCTCCCGCCATTTGCTTGCGGGAGGGTTTGCTTGATTAGTTGACCGGTTGGGGAGTGCCGCTGCGCTTGGGTACAGGCGGCGGAAAGATGGCTTCAAATTCTTCGCGAGTGAGCGTTTCCACTTCCAGCAGCCGTTTGGCGACGGCATCCAGTTTGTCGCGGTATTGAATCAGAAGATTCTTCGCCAGGCGGTAGGCATCATCCACCAGTTTGCGGACTTCGCGGTCGATTTGCTCGGCCACGGCCTCGGAATAATCACGCTGTTCGGAAATCTCGCGTCCCAGGAAGATCAGTTCTTCTTTCTGGCCATAGGTCATGGGCCCGAGCTCACCGCTCATGCCCCAGCGAGTGACCATCATGCGGGCGATGCGGGTAACCTGCTCCAGGTCGCTGGAGGCACCGGAGGTAATATCGTCAAAGATCAGCTCCTCGGCGGCGCGCCCACCCAAAGATCCGGCCAGCTGAGCGATGAGTTTCTTGCGCGAGGTGAGAATGCGATCATCCTCGGGCCGGAACCAGGTCAAACCACCAGCCTGACCACGCCCGACAATGGTGATCTTTTGCACCGGATCCGCCTCGGGGATGGCGTTCATGACCACGGCATGCCCGGCCTCGTGGTAGGCGATGATGCGTTTTTCTTCATCTGAGATCAGCCGAGATTTGCGCTCCGGACCCATCACAACACGCTCGATGGCTTCTTCCAGCTCGGCCTGGCCAATGGACTTTTTGTTGCGGCGGGCGGCCAGGATGGCCGCCTCGTTGACCATGTTCTCCAGGTCGGCGCCGACAAAACCGGGTGTGCCCCGCGCCAGGGCGGCCAGGTCCACATTGGGTTCAAGCGGTTTGCCTTTGACGTGCACCTTTAGAATGGCTTCGCGGCCTTTCATGTCGGGGCGGTCAAGGGTCACGCGACGATCGAAACGCCCGGGGCGCAGCAAGGCCGGGTCGAGGATGTCGGGGCGGTTGGTGGCAGCAATGATGATTACGTTGGTATCGGTGTCGAAACCATCCATCTCAACCAGCATCTGGTTGAGGGTTTGCTCACGTTCGTCATGAGAACCACCCAGGCCAGCGCCACGCTGGCGGCCAACGGCATCAATTTCATCCACGAAGACAATGCAGGGCGAGTGACGTTTGGCCTGATCGAAGAGGTCGCGCACCCGACTGGCGCCTACACCCACGAACATTTCTACGAACTCCGAGCCAGAGATCGAGAAGAAGGGCACGCCCGCCTCGCCAGAGACTGCCTTGGCCAGCAAGGTCTTACCGGTGCCAGGCGGCCCAACCAGCAACACACCTTTGGGAATGCGCGCCCCTAATTGAATGAACTTTTGCGGCTCTTTGAGGAATTCGACTACCTCGGCCAGTTCTTGCTTGGCTTCATCTACGCCGGCCACATCAGCGAAAGTAACCGTGGGGTGTTCACCGCTGAACATACGGGCGCGGCTCTTGCCAAACGCCATGGCCGCGTTGTTGCTCCCCTGCGCCTGGCGGAAAATGAACCACAAGACGCCAGCCATGAAAATGACCGGCAAAATGTAGAGAGCACTGCTGATAATGCCAGCCCAGGAAGAAGGCGGCTTGACTTCAATGGCAATTTTATCGGGAGAGAGCTGCTCAGGCGTGACCCCTAAGCTGATTAATTGATCCACTAAAGTAGCGTTCGGCTCTTTATGCGACTCGATGCCGGTCTCTTCACCGGTTTTGTAGATTACACGAATACGGTCATCGCTTTCGATGACAATACGGGCCACCTCGCCATTTTGCACGGCCTTCGCCACCTGGTTGATGGTCAAAGGCTGCTGGGTTGTGCTCTGGTCACGAAAGCCCATGTAGAGCATCACCCCAATGGCAACGATGAGGATGAAATAGACAATGAACGATTGGTTACGGGAATTCACGGAATCCTCCAAATTGTGTCTACATTATACCAAGTTCATGAATCAGATGGGTTCTCTGCTTAAATTTTTATACGAAACTCTAATGAAATCAACATCCACTCTCGGACGGGAGATGGGGTGTTTGAAGCACCAGACGAGACAAGAGCAGATCTACCAGATGCGCTGGTTTGAGCAAATACGGACATGCTCTTGTCCCACGGATGCTTCAAAGTCTTGGCTACAGAGCGACAACTTCAAATTAAGCCTGAATGACAAAAAACTTTTTATGGTAAACTTACAGATGGACAGGTGGCCTATGGATACTGAAAAAGTAAAAAATATTTTATGTATTGAAGACGATACAGAGATGATTGATCTCATCCGCCTGATCCTGGGACGACGGGGGTTTGAAGTGACGGGCGCTGGAGGCGGGGCCGAAGGATTGAAAAAAATCCGCGAGCAACATCCCGATCTCGTTTTGCTTGACCTGATGATGCCCGACATGGACGGCTGGGAAGTCTATCAGCAGATGAAAGCCGATGAAAAAACCCGCGACATTCCGGTAATCGTCGTCACGGCCAAGGCCCAAAGTATCGATCGCGTCTTGGGAATGCACATCGCCAAAGTAGATGACTACATTACCAAGCCATTCAGTCCGCAAGAATTGCTCAACAGCGTCGAAAAAGTCCTTTCGCAGCAGATTGCTCATTGAGAGAAAGGCTCTCGTTCTGGCGAGAGCCTCTTTTTATGACGATGCCATCCTTCATTTTCGTACAAAACCAGACCCGCCCTCTTGCCACTCCGGCCAAAGTAAAATACTGCGACACCTTCCCCTGCCGCCTGCGCGGGTTGATGTTCCGGCAACGCCTCGCCCCAGAGGAGGGACTGCTCCTGGTTGAACAAAGCGATAGCCGTATCAACGCCGCCATTCACATGCTTTTCGTTCGCTTCGATCTGGCGGTCATCTGGATCAGCTCTGAAATGGTCGTCGTGGATAAAGTCCTGGCCCGCTCCTGGCAACCGGTTTATACCCCGCGACAAGCGGCTCGCTATATCCTCGAAATCCATCCCTCGCGCTTTGAAGAATACCAGATTGGCGATCGAGTAAAATTTCAGAATGCTTAAACGCTTTTTCTTTCACCTGCTTTTGATTGTTACTTTCTTACTCTCCAACACCATTGTTTTCGCTCAGCAGCCCAGTGGCCCGGTCTACATTGTTCAGCCCGGCGATACGCTTTCGACCATTGCTGCCCGCTTCAACATCACCGTCAATGACCTGATGAATGCTAACAATATCAGCAATCCTAACCTGTTATCCGCGGGGCAGGAACTGGTGATCCCTGGCCTGGAGGGGATCAGCGGCATTTTAGATACAGAAACGGTTAATTTTGGGGATTCTCTGCGCAGTTTGTTACGCCGCAAGCAAATCTCACAGCAATTGGTGGAGCGGCTTAATCACCTGATCAGCCCGACCGAAATGTACGTTGGCGCCAGCGTGATCGTCCCTCGCCAGGAAAACGCCCCGGCGCTGAAGGCGATTCCGGCCCCGGCAAAGGGCGAATCGTTATTGGAAGTCGCCGTCAGCCAGGATACCAGCCCCTGGAGCGTGACCACGCTCAACGGTCTCGCGGGAACGTGGGCGGGCTTGCCCGGAGAGGCGTTATACGCCCCTGGAGGCGATTCCGGCCAACGGGCCAGCGGACTCCCGTTTCCCTTTCTCACTGCCGAGCTGAAAGGCTTACCACTGAAACAAGGAGGCACGGCAGTGATCGTCGTCAAAGCCGCGCCGGGAACCACGTTGGGGGGCATTTTGGTGGATCATCCCCTGCACTTTTTCCCCTGGCAAAACGAAACGCAGGTGGCTTTGCAAGGCGTCCACGCCCTGCTGGATCCGGGGCTGTACCCTCTCCGCCTGGATGCAACCTTGCCGGATGGCAGCCAGCAATCGTTCGAGCAAATGGTTTTGGTCGTTTCGGGGAACTATCCCGAAGACCCCTTACTGTACGTTGACCCTTCGACCATCGATCCAGCGGTAACCGAGCCCGAAAATCAGCAAATTCTGGCAGTTGTTTCTGCCATTACGCCAGAAAAGTTGTGGACAGGGGAGTTTATGACGCCAGCTTCAACCTACGCGGATTCGACGTATTTCACTTCGCGGTTTGGCAATCGGCGTACCTATATTGGCCAGGGAACGGATTTGAAAATCACCGGCTTTCATACAGGACTGGATTTTGGGGGAGGCACCGGTTTGTCCATCACTGCGCCAGCGGCGGGGCGAGTGGTTTTCACCAGCGAATTGACCGTGCGCGGCAAGGCGACGATCATTGATCATGGCTGGGGGGTGTTCAGTGGCTTCTGGCATCAGTCTGAATTCAAGGTGAATGTTGGGGATGTGGTGGAGCAAGGCCAGGTGATTGGCCTGGTCGGTGGCACAGGGCGAGTAACGGGTGCGCATCTTCACTGGGAGTTGTGGGTTAATGGTGTTCAGGTAGATCCGCTGGATTGGTTGACTCAGGAATATCCGTAAAATTTTACACTCCGAAAGTGCAGGGAAAAATGTCTTCTTTTGCCAATTATTTGAAACAAAGTGATATTTTTTATCAGTTCACGCCCACACAGTTGGAGTTGGTGGCCAATTTGTGCCAGGAAGTTGTCTACAATGAAGGAGAAATCATCTTCCGCGAGAATAGCAGCAGCAAGGAATTGTATGTGATCGCCAAAGGCGAAGTAGATATTCTGATTAACCCGCGCCTGGTAAGCGGGCCATCCTCGCCGGACTTGACAGACACCATCATTTCTCGAATGCGCCGAGGGCAATCTTTTGGCGAAATTGCCCTGGTAGATGAAGGTCTGCGCTCAGCGACGGCACGTGCCGCCCAAAATAACACGCATTTACTGGTGATCCCTCGCGATAAATTGATTATGCTTTGCGAAACTTATCCTCAACTTGGTTTCCGCCTGATGTATAACCTGGCTGCCGACCTGGCGATGAAGATTCGGAATACCGATCTGCGGGTGCGTGAGCAGTTATTGTATAGATCACTGGAAAAGAACAAATAAAACGTCTAGTCAATTCCTCTTGACCTCAGCTCAGTTTCGTTTTATCATCACCCATCAAAATTTTGGGAAACGCTTTAGTGTGATGCCATTTTCGAGCCGCAAAGAACTCCGGTAAGGGGAACGTTTTGCGGCTTTTTATAAAAATGGGAACCCTTATCCTTCGCCAAAGGAGGTGGTTGCGACAACAATAAGCCTGGTCGGCTGCTTGTCGGAATCCGGGCAACAGGAACATTCTGTTGCACGGGCAAGTTTCACCCATAAAATTCGGAGGAGTAAGAAATGACTAAGCGTTTGTTTGCATTGCTTTCCGTGCTGGTGGTTGCCAGCCTGGCACTGGCTGCCTGTGCCCCTGCGACCCCCACGGAAGCCCCGGCCACTGAACCGCCGGCCACCCAAGCCCCCGCTACTGAAGCCCCCACTCAGCCCGCTGCTGTTGAAAAAGGCACCATCAAGATCGCGACCCAGAGCCCGCTCTCTGGCGGTCAGTCGTCTTTGGGTGTGGACATCAAGAACGGCGCCCAGCTGGCGCTGGAACAGCTCTCTGGCCCGTTGACTGAAATGGGCTTCAAAGTAGAGCTGGCTCCCTATGATGACCAGGCCAACCCCGATACGGGCGTGGCGAACGCCAAGCAGATTGTGGCAGATCCCGCCATCCTGTGCGGCGTCGGTCACCTGAACTCCGGCGTCATGATCCCCTCTTCGGAAGAATATCATAACGCTGGGCTGGCCTTCGTCTCCCCGGCCAACACCAACCCGAAAGTCACCGATCGCGGTTACCTGGAAGTCAACCGCATCGTGGGTCGCGATGATGTTCAGGGCGTAGTCGCCGCAGAATACGCCAATTCTGTGGGTGTCAAGAGCGTCTTCATCATCCATGACAAGACTGCTTACGGTCAGGGTGTAGCCGAATTCTTCAAGAAGCGCGCTGAGGAACTTGGTATCACCGTGGCGGGCTTTGAAGGTACAGAAGAGAAGGCCAACTTTGATCCGCTGATCACCTCCATCCTGGCCTCCAACCCCGATATGGTGTACTTCGGTGGCATTTACGATCAGGCTGGCGTGCTGTTCAAGCAGGCACGCGAGAAGGGCTATCAGGGCATTTTCATGGGCCCGGATGGCATGGATTCCTCGACGTTGGCTGAAATCGCGGGCGATGCTCTCGTCACCGGCGGCGGCATGGTGTACTCCACCGTCTCTGGCCCGGCGAGCGTGTATCCCGGCACCGCCAAGTTCGTTGAGGACTTTAAAGCCAAGTTCGGCGCTGATCCGCAACCCTTCGCTGCTCAGGCGTACGATGCTATGGCCATCTGCTTGAAGGCCATTGAGAACGCCGCCATGGCCAAGGGCGGTGAAATGCCCACCCGTGAAGAAGTAGCCAAGGCGATCCGCGCGCTGAAGGACTTCCCCGGCATCACCGGTACTTACACCTTCAACGATATCGGTGATATCACCTCGGCGAAGTACTTCGTCATCAAGGTCGTCTCCGCCGACCCGGCGAAATGGGGCGAAAACGAGGTCGTTCAGACCCTCGACATTGCTCCGCCGTCCAAGTAAGGCAAACGGTAGTACAACTCCCGGTCTCTCTTTATCCAAAGGGGGGCCGGGAGATTTTCACACTATTGGGAGATGGTATGCAACGCTTCCTGAAATCTACCCAGCTGCGTGAATTGCTCCGCCCTCTTGGTCAGATGATCGTGTTTTCGTTAGGGAGCGGTGTGGTGCTCTCACTCATCATGATCGTCCTGGCTCTTGTTCTTGACCAAACCGCTGTGGGGGCAAGCACGCTGGCGCGTTTCAAAGTCACTCTGTTGAGCTACACCCTTGTCAACCTGCCGCAGGTTCTGATTGATGGCCTGACCCTGGGCTTTGTGTATGCCGCCATTGCGTTGGGCTACACGATGGTGTACGGAGTGCTCGAATTCATCAACTTTGCCCATAGCGAAATCTTCGCAATTGGCGCATTTGTGGGGGTAGAAATTCTAATTGCCCTGGAGGGCAGGGGCGTTCTGAGCACGAAAATGCCGGTGGGGAGTGCTTATTTCTGGTTGATCGTGGCTTTATTGGCAGGGATGGCCGCGGCAGGGCTGATGGCCGTCATCGTGGAGCGGCTGGCTTATCGTCCGCTGCGAGGCGCCCCCCGCCTGGTGCCGCTTATTTCGGCGATTGGCGTTTCTTTCTTCTTGCAAGACCTGATCCGCCTGATCGAAAGCGTGACCACCGGCCAATTCCACCGCATTATTCCCACCTTTGGGAACTTCGATCAGCGCCTGACCTTTGGCAGCATGCCCTTAGGCGCGGGAACCATTGCTCTCGGTGTCCAGATCAAATCGTTGATCGTCATTATCGCCGCAGTCATCATGCTCATTGGCCTGAACTATCTGGTCAACGCCACAAAGGTCGGCAAAGCCATCCGTGCGGTGGCGCAGGATCGAGCCACAGCTAGCCTGATGGGCATTGATGTCAACCGCATCATCGCCATGACCTTCCTGATCGGCGGGACATTGGGCGGCGCGGCCGGCTTGCTTTATGCCCTGAAATTCACCCGCATTGATCCCTTTGTGGGCTTCTTCCCTGGCCTGAAAGCCTTTACCGCCGCGGTTTTGGGCGGCATTGGCAACTTGACCGGCGCCTTGCTGGGCGGGATCGTTTTGGGCTTGTTGGAAACGTTCGCCGGCACGTTCATGTCTGTGTTCACGATGGGAGCCGCCGGAGCCGAATATAAAGACATCTTTGCCTTCAGCATTCTCATCCTGGTGCTCATCTTCCGCCCGCATGGTCTGATGGGCGAAAACGTCGGTCAGAAAGCGTAGGAGGAAACATGAAAACAACTGCGATTTCCTCACAAGACCTGCTCCGCCGCATTCAATCTGGCCCCTTTCCTTACCTTCTTTCGATTTTGCATGTGTTGGTTGGGACCTATCTCGTATACGTCAGCCCGCGTTCCAACATTGCCTTCCTGATCTTCATCTCTTCGTTGCTGACGCTTTACGCACTAAAAACGAATACCACCTACAAAATCGTCGCAGGCGCTTTGCTGGCGCTGGTCATTATGCCGGTGCTGGGCGTGAGAAACATCTTCTACCTGGAAATCCTGTTCCAGATTTGTGTGTTTGCCGCCCTGGCGCTGGGTTTGAACATCGTGGTCGGCTTCGCTGGCCTGCTTGACCTGGGTTATGTCGCTTTCTATGCAGTGGGTGCGTATTTGTGGGCCTTCTTCGGCTCGCAGCAGTATTATGTAATTCCCTATGCCCCCGGCACGCAACCCGCCAATTTGCCCTTCCTCTTGCCTGGCGATATGTTCTATCTCTTTTTGTTCCTGGGTGTGATTATCGCCGCTATCACGGGCATTCTGCTGGGCTTGCCGGTGTTGCGTTTACGCGGTGATTACCTGGCTATCGTCACCCTGGGTTTCGGTGAAGTGATTCGTGTGCTGGCTAACAACCTGGACAAACCCTGGAATATCACCAACGGGCCACAAGGAATTACCCCCATTCAACGTCCCTCGTTGCCACAATTTGCCATTGACCTGTTCAATCGCTTCCTGGGGCCGTTGATCGGTCATCCGGTCAAAGATTCGGACATCTACAACGTTCTCTTCTACTTGCTGGCCCTGCTGATCATCCTGGTCATCATCACTGTGGCTCACCGCCTGGATGATTCCAAGATTGGACGCGCCTGGACTGCGATTCGGGAAGATGAGACCGCAGCCATCGCCATGGGCATTCCGCTGGTCCGCATGAAACTGGCTGCCTTTGCCGCTGGTGCTTCGTTTGCCGGCGCCATGGGCGTCTTGTTCGCCGCCAGTCGCACCTTTGTTAGTCCGGAATCATTCTCCTTCATGCAGTCCATCGGCGTGTTATCCATGGTCATTTTGGGTGGCCTGGGCAGTATTCCAGGAGTGATTTTGGGAGCAGCCGTCGTCGTTTTGCTCAACCTGCAGGTGCTTCAGGGTCTTTCTCTCTACCTGAGTCAACTTCGCCAAAGCGATGCGGTTATCCCCATCATCAACTTCGCCTGGAAGAACCTGTCCACCCAACTCGACCCGGCCAAGTACCAACGCTTGCTGTTCGGCATCATCCTCATTCTGATGATGATCTTCCGCCCAGCGGGGTTGATCCCGGCGGCGCGACGGCAGCGTGAACTGGCCGCCGAAGAAACCGGCGACTAAAGCGAGGTCACTATGGCATTACTTGAAACAACCGGCGTTACCAAACGCTTTGGCGGCCTGACCGCCGTGATGAAAATGGACTTCAAGATTGAAAAAGGTGAAATTCTGAGCATCATCGGCCCCAATGGCGCCGGCAAAACCACCTTTTTCAACACCCTCACCGGCATTTACCGCCCTGAGGAAGGCCAGATCATTTTCAACGGGCACAACCTGATCGGCTTGCGCCCCGATCAAATTGCTGCTCTGGGAATCGCCCGCACCTTCCAAAACATTCGTCTGTTCGGGAACATGACGGTCATCGAGAACATCCTGGTCGGCATGCACACCCGCTTGAAACAAAACCCCGTCCAGGTCCTGTTGCGCACCAAAGCCTTTGAGAAAGAAGAGCAGGAAGCCGAGGCCCGTGCCGCCCAGCTGATGGAATACGTCGGTCTGAAGAACGTAGGCAACGAGCTGGCTCGCAATCTTCCCTATGGCGGACAGCGCCGGGTGGAAATCGCTCGCGCTTTGGCGGCTAACCCGACCTTGCTCCTGTTGGACGAACCCACCGCTGGCATGAACCCCCAGGAAACCGCTGAGGCCATTAAACTGTTCCGTCGCATTCGTGATGAGAAAGGCATAACCATCCTGCTCATCGAACACGATATGCGCGTGGTGATGAGTATCTCAGAGCGCATCACCGTAATGGACTACGGCGAGAAAATTGCCGAGGGCTCGCCTGAGCAAATCCGCACCAATCAGCGGGTGATTGAAGCCTATCTGGGCCGTGAAGCCCTCCGCCAGAACTGAGCAGGAGAACCGTATGGGTACAATTCTTGAACTCGAAAATGTCCACTCCTATTACGGACATATCCACGCTCTAAAAGGGATTTCGCTGCGCGTCGAGGAAGGTGAAATCGTCACCATGATCGGCGCCAACGGAGCCGGTAAAAGCACCACTCTGCGCACCATCTCTGGCCTTCTCCATCCACGCGAAGGCACGATCAAACTCGAAGGGAAAGACATCACCCACACCGATCCCCACCTGATCGTCAACCTGGGCGTCGGCCACGTGCCGGAGGGACGCGGCATCTTCCCCAAATTGACCGTGCGCGAAAACCTGGAGATCGGCGCTTACACCATCACCGACGCCAATAAAATCCGCCAGCGCATGGAATGGGTCTTTGAACTCTTCCCTCGTCTCAAAGAACGTATTGACCAGTACGGCGGCACCCTCTCCGGCGGCGAACAGCAAATGTTGGCCATTGCCCGCGGACTGATGCTCCATCCCCGAATCTTAATGCTCGACGAGCCTTCTATGGGATTGGCCCCGGTATTGGTCGAATTGATCTTCGACATCATCAAGCGACTCAACGAAGAAGGCACCACCATCCTGCTGGTAGAACAAAACGCCTTGATGGCCCTCTCCATTGCTCATCGCGGCTATGTACTGCAAACCGGCGAGATCATCCTGAGCGACAGCGCGCAAAATCTCAAAGACAATCAGATGGTGCAAAAAGCCTACCTCGGCGTTGAATAAGACCGAACAAGCCGAGCCACCTTGCTATAAAACCCGTTTTCCACTCGAAAACGGGTTTTATGCTACCTCAACCGACGCCATAAGTGTACAATAGCCATTATTCTTGCTTCAGGAGGTCAAAGTGAACAAAACCATCGTTCGGGTTCTTGTTCTCCTCACCATCATTTTCCTCTCCGCCGCCTGTATTCGTCGGCCATATACCTGTGATGATCCCTCAGGCTGTGTCACCATCGGTAACCAGGAAAACATCAAAATCGGCGTCCTGCTCACCCTGAGCGGACCCGACGCCCCTTATGGCATTGACGCTTTGCGCGGCATCGAACTGGCCGTTGCCGATAAAGGACAGGTCTTCGGCCACAACGTGGAACTCGTTCAACAAGACGATCATTGCAACGAGCAAGGCGGGGCAGATGGTGCCAACATGTTGGCCGCCGACCCCAAAATCATCGCCATCATTGGAGCCACCTGCTCCAGCAGCACAGAGCCAGCAGCCAGAATCCTCAGCGAAAAAGGCCTCGTGCTCATCTCGCCTTCCAGCACCGCCCCCTCCCTCACCGACCCGCAAACTCATCAGCCAGGTTTCCTGCGCACCATCTACAACGACAAAGCCCAGGGCAAAACCGTGGCCGAATTCGCTTTCAAAGTCCTTGGGGCGCGCACCATGGTCACCGTACACGATGGCACACCTTACCCTCTACAACTCCAACAAGCCGCCTGCGACAACTTCGAGCAATTGGGTGGACAGTGCCTGATTCAGCTGCAAATCCAATCCGGCCAGGACATGACCGGCCTCATCAACCAGATCGCCGATCTGGCCCCCGACGTGCTCTACTACCCCCTCTACACCACCGATGGCGTCAACCTGACCCAAAAAATCGTCACCGAACCCAAACTGTTCAAAACCGCCCTGATCAGCTCCGATGGCCTGCTCAGCAGCGACTTCCTCAAACAAACCGGCCGAGCATCCGACGGGATGTACCTCTCTGGACCGGCCACCCTCCAGGAACCCCAGGCATTCCTGCAAAAGTACCTCAATCGCTACGGCGAACAACCCATTGCCTCCTATCATTTGCAAGCCTACGATGCGGCCTTCATGATCTTCGAGGCCATTGAACGCGTAGCCCATCCCATCGGTCAGGATGGCATCATCATCCCACGCCAGGCCCTGCGGAATACCATCTTCGCCGTGCGACAGATGAACGGCCTGAGCGGTATCATCACCTGTTCCCCCAACGGCGACTGCGCTGTGCCGAACATCGCCATCTTCCAGGTACAAGGCAACCAGTTCGTCCCCATCTATCCGTGAGAGACGTATGCCCTCTGCAGAAATTATCACCATCGGCACTGAAATCCTCCTGGGTGAAATCGTAGATACCAACACTCGCTACCTTGCCCGCACCCTACGCGGCCTGGGCATTGATCTATACCGCACCACCACCATCGGCGACAATCTCGAACGAATCGCTGCCACCGTCCGCGAAGCCCTCCAACGCGCCGACATCATCCTCACCACCGGCGGCCTCGGCCCCACCGTAGATGACCCCACCCGTCAGGCCATTGCCCGTGCCGTCGGCGTCGAAACCGAATTTCGCCCCGAGCTTTGGGAGCAAATCGTCGCCACCATCGCCCGCTACGGACGCACCCCAACCGAAAACCAAAAACGCCAGGCCTACCTGCCACGTGGCGCCATCGCCATCCCCAACCCAGTCGGCACCGCTCCGGCTTTCATCGTCGAAATCAACACCAACAACAACCCAACCGCCCTCAAAGCCATTATCTCCTTGCCCGGCGTGCCCAAAGAGATGGAATACCTGCTCCATCAATCCGTCATCCCCTACCTGCAACGCCGCTTCGACCTGCACCACATCATCAAAGTCCGCGTGCTGCACACCAGCGGCGCCGGCGAAGGGATGATTGACGACCAGATCGGCGACCTGGAAACCCTACCCAACCCCACCGTTGGCCTGGCCGCTCACAACGGTGTTGTGGATATACGCATCACCGCCAAAGCCGAGAGCGAACCCGAAGCCGACCGCCTGATCGCCGAAGTCGAAAACCAGATTCGCCAGCGCCTCGGGCACATCATCTTCGGCAGCGACGATGACACCCTCGAAGCCGTCACCCTTGCCGCAGTCGAACGACGCGGCTGGCGGCCCCTCCAGATTCTGGCGCACGGGATCGAAGACTCACTCTTCCGCCTTCTGCCGCCCCCCGCCTCGCTTCCGGACCTTGAGCCGGGCGCGCTGCCCG
>DAOUAN010000009.1:0-7338 GCA_034433385.1 Anaerolineales bacterium
ACCTCTTGTAACCTGATAACAAGTATGCTACTATGCTGACAGTTCGCCATATATACGGGGATGCAGCGCCTGGACGCCCATATATGGCGGCAACATTTGTTCTAATAATGGAGTGACCCATATATGCGGTGTCCCTATTGCCAACACCCCGATTCAAAGGTGTTGGATACCTCTCACGACACACATGGCGGTATCCGTCGCCGACGTGAATGTCTCAAATGTGGCCAGCGATTCAGTAGCTATGAGCGCCCTATCCTGGCAACCCCTCTCATCATCAAGCAGGACGGCACGCGCGAAGAATTTGACCGCGACAAACTATTGCGCGGCATCCGCATTGCCTGTGCCAAACGGCCCGTCTCTGCCGCCGATATTGAGCGCCTGGTAGGCCATGTCGAAGCCCAATTGCAAAAAATGGGCAAAGCCGAAGTCTCCTCGCGCGTGGTAGGCGACCTGGTCATCAACGGCCTCAAAGAATTGGATCAAATCGCCTACATTCGCTATGCTATCGTCTATTTACGCCTGGATGACCTGCACGCCCTACGCAATGAAATAGATCGCTTGCTCGAAGATAAATAATTTTCAAGGCAGCCACACCCTTGCTGGCCTCAAGGGTGTGGCTGCCTGTTTTTGTCGAAATTTACAAAAAGGAGAGAGCTATGGCTACCAGATCTATCCCCCCCGTTACGACCAATGGATTATTGCCCACCCCGCCCCTCCCTGCCAATTTGCCGGCGGTTCAGCTCACCGAGAATGCCAGCCAGGTGCTGACGCGGCGCTATGTGCGGCGCGGTGACGATGGCAAACCAGTCGAAACCGTTGAAGAAATGTTCTGGCGCGTGGCCTGGCACGTGGCTAAGGTGGAGGATGCCTGGAATGCCGATGCGATGGCGCGCGCCATTGAATATTATCGTCTACTCACCAGCAAAAAATTCTTCCCCAATTCTCCCACCTTTACCGGTGCGGGCACCCCCCTGGGGCAGCTTGCTGCCTGCTTCGTCCTGCCCCTCTCCGACGACATGGGACGTGACGAGGCGGGTATTTTCCAAACGTTACGCAACGCCGCTCTGATTCAACAGACCGGTGGGGGGAATGGCTTTGCTTTCTCGCGCTTGCGCCCCAAGAATGCCCTGGTTAAATCTTCGGCCGGGCAGGCCACGGGTCCGGTGGGCTTCCTGCGTGTCTACGACAAGGCCTTCGGCGAGATCGCTCAGGGTGGAACCCGCCGCGGCGCCAACATGGCCGTGCTGCGCGTCGATCACCCCGATATCGAAGAGTTCATCACCTGCAAGACCGACGAAAACGCCATTACCAACTTCAACATCTCCGTCGGAATCACCGATGCCTTCATGCGCGCCGTGGAGAACGATGAAGAGTGGGAGCTGCGCTTCCCCGATGTGACCGATCCCCGCTACCGCCATTTCAACGGCACGCTGGAAGATGCCGAGAAGGCCGGCATTCCCATCAAGGTATATAAGAAAATCCGTGCCCGTGAACTGTTCGATAAAATCGTGCGCCAGGCACACCACAACGGTGAACCCGGTATGCTTTTCCTGGATGCGGCCAACCGCTCCAACCCCGTCCCCCACCTGTACACGCTGGAAGCGACCAACCCATGTGGGGAACAATGGCTCGGCCCGTTTGAAAACTGCTGCCTGGGTTCGGTCAACCTGGCGGAGCACTGCGCCCCGGCTGGCAAAGTGGATTGGGAAACGCTGCGGCAGAGCGTGGAGACGGCGACGCGCTTCCTGGATGATGTGGTGGAGGCGAATGCCTACGTCCCGGCCGTGCCGCAGTTGAAGGAAGCCGCCCACCGCGCCCGGCGCATCGGCCTGGGAATCATGGGCCTGGCCGACCTGATGTACCACGTCGGCGTGCGCTACGGTTCGGAGGAGGGACAGGAATTCGCCTCCCAGGTGATGGAATTCATCCGCTACCATGCCATGAAGACCAGCATCGATCTGGCAAAAGAGCGCGGCCCCTTCCCGGCCATCAAGGGAAGCATCTACGATCCCGAAAACCTGAAATGGCAACCGCCGCGCAGCCTGGTGACCTATCGCCGGGATTGGGGACGGCCTCCAGTAGATTGGGAGGAGATCGTCGCCGGCATCCGTCAGCATGGCATCCGTAACGCGGCCCAAACGACCATCGCCCCGACCGGTTGCGTCGTGCCAGGCACGCTGATCAGCACCGACCGCGGCCTGCTGCCGATCGAAACCCTGGGAAACATCCATGGCGATCAGTGGCAGGAGATTCAGTTGCAGGTTTCATCGGAGGGCGGCGAAAGGACGGCTACCCATTTCTACATCAACGGACAGGCGCACACCTTGCGCGTGACCACGCGACGCGGCTATGCCATCCAGGGCACGGATGGGCATCGCATCCGCGTTCTGGTCCATGGCGAGCTGGTCTGGAAGCGCCTTGATGAATTGAAACCCGGCATGAAAGTTCCTTTGCAAAGCCCCGGTCTGATCGGTGCTCCGCGAACGGTGAACCTGGATACCACATTGGAAACCGATTTCCATGCCTCGCCAGTCACGCTGCCCGAGGTGATGACCCCTGAACTGGCCTACCTCATCGGCCTCTTTATGGGTGATGGCAGTCTCAAAGAACGCTCCCTGCGCTTTGCGCTCGCGGATCGCTCACTTCAGCACCATGTGGCAGCTTTGCTGGAGCAGGTGTTTGGCATTGCTCCGAAAGTCCAGGCGGATGCTCGCAGCGCAGCCCTGTTCAGTGTGGAGATACACTCCCGCAATGTGGTGGCCTTCTGGCATCGCAACGGTTTTGCTAAAAAGAAGCCATCCGATGGGCACAGTGGCAAAGGTTACACGCCGCATATTCCACTGGCTGTGTTGCAAACAAACAATGCGGACATCTATGCCGCTTTTCTGGCTGGTCTCTTCGATGCCGATGGCTATCTGCACGGGGAACACTTACCGGTGTGGGTCACCACCGATCGCAACTTCCACGATCAGGTCAAGACGCTCCTTCTGACCCTGAATATCCTGACCACCTCCGATGTGCAGCAAACCGGCATGAGCCGCGCAAATCTATATCGCTTGCGGGTGGCGCATACTCAGGCTGCTGAAATCTTTCAGCAAAAAATCGGCCGTTATCTTGTGCGCTTTGCAGTAAGCGGAGATGTCGTCAGACGCAAGACACTCGGCGATCGCATTCCCATCCTGGAGGAGGAATATAGGGCAGCCCTGGCCCTGGCAGCAGACTCTACAGAAGCAGCACGCCTGTACGGTTGGCGAAGAGCTGACTGGATGGCCAGCCGCACCTCAATCCAGAGTTTCGTCGAAAGACATCGTGAAGCCTTGCAGGGGGCCAATCTGGAGCGCTGGGCTGCTGTGCTCGAAGAAGGCCTGTATTTTGACGAGATTGCCTCCATCGAGGATGGGGGTGTGGTCATGACCTACGACCTGTCAGTTCCGGGGACACATGCCTACCACGCCAACGGCTTTATCAGCCACAACACCATCGCCACCGTGGCCGGGACCGAGGGCTACGGCTGCGAACCGGTCTTTGCCCTGGCCTATATCCGCCATGTCAACGACAAAGGCCGCGACTTGCAGTTGACCTATGCCAGCAAGCGCTTCGAGCAGGCGCTCATCCAGGCCGGCATCCCCGAAGAGCAGCGCCAGGCCATTTACGAGCGCGTCCTGCATGAAGGCACCTGTCAGAACATCCCCGAAGTGCCGGAAGAGATCCGCCGCGTCTTCGTGGTGGCTTCGGATGTCACCGCCGAGGAGCATGTCCGCATGCAGGCCGCCTTGCAGGCCTTTGTAGATAACAGCATCTCCAAGACGATCAACTTCCCCGAAACCGCTACGGAAGAGGATGTCGCCACGGCCTATCAGCTGGCCTGGAAGCTGGGCGCAAAGGGCATCACGGTGTACGTCACCGGTAGTCGCGAGAAAGTGGTGCTGGAAACCAAAGCCACGGCGGAGAAAAAACAGGCAGCCCCGCTTCAGGTGCAGCAGCCGCTCATCTGGCACGAGATGAAGAAGCCGCGCCCGCGCGCTTTGAGCGGTGTCACCTATAACGTAGAAACGCCGCTGGGCAAAGCGTTCATTACCATCAACGAAAACGGTGGTGGACAACCTTTCGAGGTGTTCATTAACACTTCCAAAGCCGGATCAGAGACGGCAGCGGTCTCGGAAGCGATTGGGCGGTTGATTTCGTATATCCTGCGGCTGGCCAGCCCGGTAGTCCCGCGTGATCGCCTGCGCGAAGTCGTCCGCCAGCTGACCGGTATCGGCGGCGGGCGTCCGCTCGGATTTGGCCCCAATCGCGTTCGTTCCCTGCCGGACGGCGTAGGCCAGGTGCTGGATTGGTATTTGAGCGAAAAGGATGGAAGCGCCCTGGCAATCTCTGCGGGCGCCAATGGTGGGCATCGCCTGGAAGCGGAAGCCGCCCAAATGCCTTTACAAATTGGCGATCTCTGCCCTGAGTGTGGCGAAGCCGCCGTGGTCAACGAGGAGGGCTGCCGTAAGTGTTACGCCTGCGGCTATAGCGAGTGTTAGCAAGCTCACCTTACGCGGTAGTGCGAGATTCATCTCGCACTTTGATGCGACTGAATGTCGCGCCACGGTAAAACTGCGTAACCTCGGTTAACAAAGCCTGAGCCGGAGACTTGCTCTCCGGCTCAGCTTTTAAAAAACTCGGCAATACGCTTTTGCATTCGCTCGTAATGCGAGCCTTTCCAGTAAATTTGCTGACAGCTGGGGCAAATGTGAAATTCGTCGAAGTATTTTTTGGTCAGCGGCTGCAAACGTTCGAGGATGGCTTCTTTGCTCACCGGTTGCAAGGGAGTATTGCAACGCAGGCATCGTTGAAAAGGGGAAATTTTATCCTTCAGATCAAAGCGCCAGATCACCTCACGTAATTGCTCCACTGGCTCCAACGAGCGCAGACAATAGCCATAAACGACCACTTTGCGCATCAGCAGACGCCGATCGCGGGTGAGCAGTACGCGCTGTTGCCGGCTGAGAATGTGTGCCAGTTCGTTGTCCTGAAAATTATTTTGATACAGGCAATCGAAACCCAGCATCCGCAAATAAGCAGCCAGGCGACCGAGATGGTTATCCAGCAAGAACCGCGGGGGAATGGACAACCCCCGCGGCGCAGCATGGACGACGACCTGATCGCCATCCTGAGCGATGCGGCCGGATTCGGCCTGTTGCCCGTTGACCAGAATCTCCCCCACTTCCGTGTGCGGCACGCCCAACGATTCAATCAGGTGTTTGAGCGATTGCCGCCCCTGAAAGCGAATCGCCACGATCCGCTGTTTTTGGTTGGGGCGCAGGAAAAAATCCAGTCCGTCCAGAAATTCAAAATACGCCACGCTCATGGCATTCAAGCCAGGGGCGGCCCACCAGCGTTTACTGGAAAAGAGCCGTCAGTTTATTGAGGATTGTGGCCGGGAGCGGATTCTCTTTTGCCTTTTTGCGCATAAAATCTTTGAGCTGTTTGAGATACAGCGCAGGCAATGGCGCTCCTTCAGCCTCAATTTGAACATCCTCGCTGGTGAAGACCAGCGCCGCGTTGATCGCCGGCATCTCCTCCTCGGTCAATGCCGCAGCCAACAACTTTTTTACCGCGTTCACTTCGCTCGCCGCTTCCAGGTCGGGACGGCCAAGGGATTCCTGTCCGAAAATGCGCATATACGCCTGCATAAAACCGCCGCCGCTCATCCGCCAACGGTTGTTTTTATACGTCACCTGACCGCGCTGATGATAGGGCAGCAAAACCCATACCCCGGCTGGACCAATCAGCAAATGTGCGGCAGGAGAAGCATAGTGGTAAATCGTATAGTCGCCGGGCAGGCCTTTCAACCCGGCATCCAGCAGCTCATCGGGGCGCGGCGAGCGACTGAAACGGTTGCCATAATACATTCCAACCTGAGTCAGGGTAAAACCGACCAGCAGGGCAATCAACGAATAATTGAACCATTCCGGTCGTTGAATAGAAATCACCGCTCCAACCACCAGAATTACCAGGGCCGCCAGGCTGGTCCATTGGCCAATTTGCCTATTTCGCTTAATGAGTTTTTCGTTTTTAATAACCTTCATTTTTTCAGACTTTCTTCAATTCCAGATTTAATCGCCGCCAGCACATCGGCCTCCACGGCGTTTTTTGCCACCCGAATCGCATTTTTGATAGCCAGTGCATCGGAGCGACCGTGACCAATGAAGACCAGCCCGTTAACCCCCAGCAACGGCGCGGCCCCTTCTTCCGATGGATCGAGCATGGCCTTGATTTTGCTCAGCGCCGGTTTGACCAGCAAGCCGCCCAGCATTGCCAGCGGGCCGCCGCTCTTGATGGCCTCGCGGATTTTATCCACAATGAGCTTGGCGACCGCCTCTGAGGTCTTCAACATCACGTTGCCGGTAAAACCATCCGTCACGGCCACATCCACCTTCCCGCCGATAACTTCCTTCCCCTCCACGTTGCCAAAGAAATTCAACCCCGAATTTTTTAAAAGCGGTGTTGCCGCCTTGACCAGCTCATTGCCCTTGCCCTCCTCCTCACCATTTGAAATCAAACCGACCTTGGGATTCTGGACTCCGCGCACCCGCTCGGCATAAATACTGCCCATAATGGCAAACTGCAACAGGTTTTCAGGCTTGCAATCGGGGTTGGCCCCAATATCCAGCACCACACACGAGCCGGTAGCGGTGGGGAAGATGGGCGCCAGCGCTGGCAAATCTACCCCGGCGATCGTCCCCAAGCGGAAATACGCCGTTGCCATCGCCGCCCCAGTGTTACCTGCCGTCACAAACGCATCGGCCTCCCCTTTCTTGACCAGGTCAATTCCAATGGCCATTGAATTTTGAGCATTGGGGCGGCGGGCCTTGAGCGCCAGCGCCAGGCCCTTATCCTCCATGGTGAGCATCTCCGGGGCATGCACCACGCGGATCGGCAAGCCATCTGCCTGATTCGCAGCCAGCACCGGCCGGATTTTGGCCTCGTCCCCAACCAGGATAATTTCCACCCCATACTCGCGGGCGGCAGCCACCGCGCCTTCCACATCGGGGACAGGAAACCGATCACTGCCCATCGCATCAACGACGATTCGAACCATACAGCCTCCAGGGGATTGGTGATTTTCGCCGCCTGAGGCTCTCCTCCCTCAGGCATTTGTTTATCTTGTCACTTTTGCTTGACAAGCATTTGAAGCCGATTATAATACGCCTGCCCGCGCTGGTGCTGGAATTGGCAGACAGGCATGGTTGAGGGCCATGTGCCGCAAGGCGTGAGGGTTCAAGTCCCTCCCAGCGCACTGACCCCCGCTAAGCGGGGGTCCTTTTCTATGGCGATCTACCTGCACGACAT
>DAOUAN010000010.1:0-12358 GCA_034433385.1 Anaerolineales bacterium
CCGATCCAGCGGCCTTTCACTGGGCCCTCGTGACCGCTGGGCTGCTTCGGCCGGTTGATCTTCAAGTCGCGGCTGATGGCAGCGGTCGCCTCTTTATCGTTGAGCAAGCGGGGCGCATTCGCATTTTCCAAAATGGCGAATTGCTGCCCACCCCCTTCCTCGATATTCGCCCACAGGTAGGCAGCAGTGGAAACGAGCAGGGACTGTTAGGGCTGGCTTTTCACCCGCGCTTTACCCAAAACGGCTATTTTTACGTCAATTACACCGATCGCCGCGGCGATACGGTCATCGCCCGCTTTCAAGTGTCTCAAGACCCCAACCTGGCCGACCCCAACAGCGAAAAAATTTTATTGACGGTTGACCAGCCTTTCCCCAATCACAATGGCGGTGTGTTGACCTTTGGCCCGGACGGCTATCTCTACGCTGGCCTGGGAGATGGGGGTTCGGCGGGCGACCCCTTTGACAATGCGCAAAACACTGCCACGCGGCTGGGCAAAATCTTGCGTCTGGACGTGGATGGCGGCGATCCCTACCGCATTCCGCCGGACAACCCCTTTGGCAATGAAGTTTGGGCCTATGGCTTGCGCAACCCCTGGCGCATTTCCTTCGATCGCCAAACCGGCGATTTGTGGATCGGTGATGTGGGGCAGAATGCCTGGGAAGAGATCGATTTCTTGCCGGCCGGCTCGCCCCCAGGCGCCAATTTTGGCTGGAGCCTTCTCGAGGGGAATCATCCCTATAATGGCGATCCACAGCCGGGGTTGATCCCGCCAGTTGCTGAGTATCCCCATGAGATGAATCGCGGCGGCTGCTCGGTGACCGGTGGATACGTCTATCGGGGCGCGGCTTTGCCCGAATGGCAGGGAATCTATCTCTTCGGCGACTATTGCACGGGATTCGTTTGGGGGGTGATCCGCTCTGGGAGCGGCTGGCAAGCCGAAGTCCTGTTTGATACGCCGTTCAACATCAGCACGTTTGGGGTGGATGAATCTGGCGAAATCTATCTGGCCGATCTACAGGGCGCGGTGTACCGCCTCAGCCGAAAATAGCCGCCTTGCCAAAATTTAAGACAATTCAGACAGATGTCATCCGCGAAGCGCGCTTTGTCAACTCGAATTTGTGACGCCTGTCACTGGCAGCGTTGTCAGACATCTTGTAAACTAAGGGCGTAGTCAGTCAGGAGGCAGCATGGCGTACCGCACCTGGCAAGTCCAAAAAATTGAATATTGTGAGCACGTCGGGCATGAAATTGCCCAGGAGGCGGAAGTGGTTTACCCGCCTGAGTACCTGCCCGATCAGCCGCCGAGAATTGTGGCGCATCGTTGCTCCAATGCTATCGAATGTAATTTGTTGTTTGAGAAGCCGGTCTGTGTCTGGTGCGGAACCAACCCTGGCGTTGACCCAGTGTAAAAGCGGGCAAGTTCTCCTCCGAATTGGCCCACTTGGCAAACTCTCTCTCCTCCCTCTGAGTTGGTCTAAGGCAACCCCGCGAGCGATCGCGGGGTTTGCCGTTAAGTGACGCTATAATTAAGGGCATGGATACCCAATCTCTGCGTGCTCGTTACGAAGACCTCAAGCGGCAAATTCATTTCCACAATTACCGCTATCATGTTTTGGATTCTCCCCTCATCAGTGACGCAGAATATGATCGCCTGCTGAATGAGCTCAAGAAAATTGAGGCGGACCACCCCGATTGGGTGACGCCCGATTCGCCCACGCAGCGCGCTGGAGCCGCGCCGGCGGAACGCTTCGAAAAGGTGCGCCATCCCGCCCCTATTTTGAGCCTGGCCAATGCCTTTGGGGCAGCGGATGCGCGCGCCTGGTATGAGCGCATCCGCAAACTGGATGACCGCGTGGAGCGGGCGAAATTCGTGGTGGAGCCGAAGATTGACGGGTTGTCGGTGGTGTTGCACTACCGGGATGGCGTTTTTGTGCAGGGAGCGACGCGCGGCGATGGGGAGGTGGGGGAGGACATCACCCAAAATTTGCGGACGGTGAGGGCGATTCCGCTACGGATACCCGTATCCGCCGATCCAGCGTCGGGGATCCGCGTGCCGTCTTATCTGGTGGTCAGGGGGGAGGCGTTCATTCCGCTCAAAGAGTTTGAAGAGTTGAATCGCAAACTGGCGGAGGCGGGCGAGAAGACGTATCTGAACCCGCGCAACACCGCGGCGGGGTCGCTGCGCCAGCTCGACCCGGCGCTGACGGCTTCACGGCCGATCACTTTGCTGGTCTATCAAATCGTCTATGCCGAGGGGGGAAGCGTGCCTGCTACGCAATGGGAGACGCTGGAATACCTGCGCGCGCTGGGCTTCCCGGTGACCGATGTGGCGCGACGCTTCGACACCATTGAGGAGGCGATCGCCTATGCCGAATCGTGGGATCAGAAGCGGGATGAATTGCCCTATGAGGCCGATGGCATGGTCATCAAAATAGATGATTTGACCCTGGCCGCTGAACTCGGTTTTGTGGGCAAGGATCCGCGCGGGGCGATTGCCTTCAAATTCCCGGCTCGCGAGGTGACCACTACCCTGAAAGAGATTGGCGTCGCCGTGGGGCGAACGGGAGTGCTGACGCCTTACGCCGTGCTCGAACCGGTTGAGATCGGCGGGGTGATTGTGGAGCGCGCCACACTGCATAATTTTGATTTTATTGCCGAGAAAGACATTCGTGTGGGCGATCGCGTGCTGGTCAAACGTGCCGGGGAGGTGATTCCCTATGTCATTGGGCCGGTGGTGGAGGCGCGCACGGGTGCGGAAAAGCCTTTCGAGCCGCCTACCACCTGTCCAGCCTGTGGGCAACCGGTGGAGCATTTTGAGGGGGAGGTGGCATGGTATTGCGTCAATGCGGCCTGCCCGGCGCAACTGGTGCGCAACGTGGAGCATTTTGTCTCGCGCGGGGCGATGGATATCGTTGGCCTAGGCATCAAAATTGTGGAGCAACTGATCGAGGCCGGCCTGGTCAAAGATGTGGCCGACCTGTTCACGCTTAAAAAAGAGCAATTGCTTCAGCTCGAAGGATTTGCCGATAAAAAAGCGGAGAATCTGCTTCGGGCGATTGCTCAGGCCAAAAGTCAGAGCCTGAGCCGCCTGATTGTAGGGCTAGGCATTCGTGGGGTGGGCGAGGTCATGGCGGCTGATCTGGCGCGCCATTATCCCGATCTGGACGCGCTTTCGCAGGCGAGCGTGGAGGAATTGCAGCAAATCGAGGGAGTTGGCCCAAACATCGCTCAATCTATCGTGGATTGGTTTGCCCGCCCGGCCAATCAGGCCGTTTTGGCGAAATTGAAGCAGGCCGGCGTGTGGCCGCGCAGTCAACCTGTAGCTGCCGAAGCTCAGGCGACCGGTCCGCTTTCTGGCCTGACGTTCGTCATCACGGGCACGCTGCCCACTTTTTCGCGCGAGGAAGCCAAAGCCTTTATCGAGACCTATGGTGGCAAGGTGACCGATAGCGTCAGTAAGAAGACCGATTACCTGGTGCTCGGCGAAAACCCCGGCTCAAAATTGGAGAAGGCGAAGGCTTTGGGGGTAAAGATCATTGGGGAGGAACAACTAAGGGGGCTTGTACGGTAGCCAATTGGTGGTAAAATCTCCCCGTTTTTCGCGGAAGGACGCCTTGGGGGAGCATCAAGCCTTCGGCAAATTACCTGTTCAGGAGTTGATGTTTCTATGCCTCGTCGTTCTCTGGCTCGTCTCTACAAAGACGAGTTTACGGGCTATTCTCTTGCCCGTTTCCAACAAGATGTGCTGGCTGGCCTGACAGTAGCCGCCGTTGCCCTGCCCCTGGCGCTTGCCTTTGGAGTTGCCTCGGGCGCCACTGCCGCGGCTGGCCTGGTCACTGCCATTGTGGCTGGCTTTGTCATGGGAGCGCTTTCCGGCGCGCCCTATCAAATCAGCGGCCCCACCGGTGCTATGTCAGCCGTGCTGATCGTCCTGGCCAACCGCTATGGTCTGCAAGTCATCTGGGTTGCTGGTTTTCTCTCCGGCCTTCTTTTACTGGTCATCGGCCTGTTACGCCTGGGACGGTTTATCGCCTTTATCCCCTCCGCGGTCATCAGTGGCTTTACCTCTGGCATTGCTCTTATCATTTTTATTGGCCAGATCGATAATTTCCTCGGCGTGAAAACTGCGGCTGCTGAAACGGCTGCCCTGAAATTCCTGGGCTATTTCAAAGGCGGTTTCACTCCAGATATTCATGTCGTGTTCCTCGGCCTGCTGGTGATTGCGACCATGCTCTTCTGGCCAGCGAAGTGGAATGCTCGCTTCCCCGCCTCGCTTCTGGGGATCATCCTCGCCACGCTTCTTTCCTGGACTTTGGGTTGGTCTGTGCCCGTGATCGGATCCATCCCCCGGACTTTGTTCCTGGCCGATCGCCTCAATCTGGCCAGCATCCCCTGGGTGAAGCTACCTGAGTTCATTCCACCGACGTTAACCATCACTGCCCTTGGCGCGGTGGAATCTCTGTTGTGCGGCGCGGTCGCTTCCAACATGACGGGGATCCGCCTGCAAGCCAACCAGGAACTCATTGCGCAGGGCGTGGGCAACATGCTCATCCCGTTCTTCGGTGGTGTTCCTGCCACCGCTGCCATTGCGCGCTCCAGCGTCGGCATCAAATCGGGTGGACAAACGCGTATGGTCAGTATCATCCATGCCGTAGGGTTGCTATTTTCCATGTTTGTGCTTTCTGGATTCATGGCACGCATTCCACTGGCGGCCCTGGCAGGTGTGCTGATGGTCACCGCGGTGCGCATGAACGAATGGCACGCCATCCGTTTCATTTTCGGCAAACGCTTCAAAACAGATATGGCCGCCTTTACCCTGACCATGATTGCCACCATCACCCTGGACTTGACCCAGGCCATTCTGATTGGCTCCTTCCTTGCCGGCGCAGTGTTCCTAAACAAGATCGCTAACCTGGATATTGACCTCCAGGAGGTGGATGTAGAACGATTGCGGCAAAAAGGCATTGAGACCGCCGGAAAATGCAAGCACGTCAAAGTAGCATTTTTAACCGGTCCGCTTTTCTTCGCTGCTGTAGGCCAGTTCAATGAGGCCTTTGCCAATCTTGGTGATACTCATGCCCTGATCCTGTCCATGCGTGGTGTCCCTCTCATTGACACCGCTGGTTTGGAAGCCATCCATAGTTTGTATGAAAAGGTTCATGCGCAAGGTGGAACGCTCATGTTTGCCGGCGCACACGACAATGTGCGCAATATGATGGCACGCGCTGGCCTGTTGCAGACCCTGGGCGAAGAAAACTTCTTCTGGGCCAGCGATGAGGCTATTGTTGAAGCAGAGCGGCGCGGCTGTCCATTTTGTGAAAATTCATAACCACCTCTCGCCGTTGGTGAGCTGCGTGGGGGTACTCAGGCCTTGCCCTTGCTGATGATCCCTCGCCGATCTCCCCGGCTATCCAGGCCTCCGAAGCCTCCTGGACTTCGGAGGCTTTTTTGTCATACCAGCATAAACCGTCAACTGGACAATCTCGCCCGCCTGCGCTAAACTTACGCCATTCTCTTCGGGAGGCTCCTTTTATGAACTTTCGTGTTGCTGATGATTCAGTCACCCGCCGAATTCGGGCAATGAATGAGCGTGTGAACATGCTCAAAGAGCAGGGCCTTTATTTCTATAACCAGGCCATTCAAGAAATTCGCGGTGGGGCAAAGGTGCTGGTGCGCGGCCGCGAGATGGGTATGTATGCTTCGTATAGTTATCTCGGCCTGATTGGCCATCCGCGCATCAATGAGGCGGCCAAGCGGGCGATTGACCGCTTCGGCACGGGCACCAATGGTGTCCGCTCGCTGGCTGGCACGTTGGCGATTCATGATGAGTTGGAAGAGACGATTGCCCACTTCAAAAACGCGGAAGCGGCGATTACCTTTTCTTCAGGCTATGCCACCAACCTGACTGTCGTTTCCACGCTGATGGGACGCGGTGATTATGTCTTTTCCGATAAGCTCAATCACGCCTCCATCGTGGATGGTTGTTTGATGTCGGGAGCAGAGTTTCGGCGCTTCCGTCACAATGATATGGCCCACCTGGAGGGCTTGCTCAAAAATGCGCCAGCCGATGTCGCCAAACTGGTCATCGCCGATTCGGTCTTCAGCATGGATGGCGATATCATTGACCTGCCCACGGTGGTGGAACTGTGCAAAAAGTACAATGCCTGGTTGATGATTGACGAAGCTCACTCCCTGGGTGTGCTTGGTAAAACCGGCCGGGGCATTGAAGAATATTTTGGCATGGAAGATGTCATTGACATCAAAATGGGCACGCTGAGTAAGACCATTCCCTCTGTGGGTGGTTATGTCGCCGCCAAAAAGGAGATTATCACCTACTTGCGTCATGCCAGCCGCGCCTATATTTTCTCCGCAGCGTTGCCACCGGCCCAGGCGGCGGCGGCGAATGAGGCCTTCAAGGTCATTCTGGATGAGCCCTGGCGCATTGAAAAACTGAATCACAACACCAACATTTTCATTAATGGCCTCAAGTCTGCTGGCTTCGATACCATGCTCACCCAAACGGCTATCGTGCCCGTGCTGTGTGGCAGCGATGAGCGCGCTTTTGCCATGACCCGTGAGTGCCAGATGAACGATGTCTTTGTCTTACCGGTCGTTTCCCCGGCGGTGCCGGAGGGGTTATCTCGTCTGCGCGCCACCGTCACTGCCGCACATGAGCCGGAAGACATCGAGCAGGCGATCGAGGTCATCGCCCGCGCCGGCAAAAAGTTAGGCATTGTAGCGTAAGGGCAGAAAAAAACGACCGGGCGCTGAACCCCGGTCGTTTTGATTTAATCACCGGCAGGCAGGTCTATTTTCTTCCCCACGTAATTGGCAAAGAGTAGCCCAACGGAGGCGCTCCATTCCAGCATTTCTTCAATAACAGTGGTCGAAAAAGGCAAAATGTGCGTATCCAGCACCAGCGAAATAAAATTCCAGGTAAAAAACAGGCCGATCAACAAATATACCGGATGCTGGAAAATATATTTGAGACTGGCCAGCCATTTTTGCCAGTAAAGCCCCAAGAGAGCCGTGCCTCCCGCAGCGCCTGCGGCTACAATGACTAACGTGATCATGCGGGTTTGCGGCGCCTTAATGCCTTGATATACCAGTTTCCCCGCCAGGCCAAAGAAATCGTGCAAGGCATCAATCGGCTTCCCATCAATGACCATAATGGGATAATCAATATAAACATGACCAAAACTGGTCTCTTCCAAAAAACCGACCAGACCGGCCACGGCTAGCACGATCCATTCCGTTCGTGAGCGGCTCTGGCGCATTAAATACAGGGCAACCCCGCTGGCGACCAAATACATCAACGCTGTGGACGTTTGGACGAAGCTATACTCATCGCTGATCACATCCTCAATGGCGGGATTGAAAAAATACAACACCAAACCAACTCCCACCGCCAGCGCGGTAAAGAGAATATACGCCTTAATATATTTCATTTGTGTGCTCCTTGTAACTGAGCGATGCCCGCTTTTTGAGTGAGCCCATAGACAAACCAACAAATCAGACTCATCGTAATCATTTCGCCGCCATCTTCCAGGAACGTAGTCAGCGCCTGGAACACAATATTCTCTGCCAGCCGGCCGATTACATCGAAAGCAACGCCAAAAAAAGCCAGCAACACGCACAACCCGAACAGCCTTTGCAAGTCGCGGCGCGCCGAAACGTCACTTTTCAAATAGCCGCTGCCTAAAATCAGCAGGAAAAAGATTCCCGCGGTCATTGCCACCATCAACTCGCCCACATCCTTATAACGCAGGTGGAGGAAAATCTCCGCCTGCTCCGCATAGCCAAGCGCATGGACAAGTGCCTTAGCTGCATGTTCATGCACACTGAGCATATCATCCAGCAGCAAAAATGAAAACAGCAGCGTCCAGCCGGAGTAAATCCACTGGCGGTAACGCACAATCAACCATACAAAGAACAAAATCACCCAAAATTCTTTGATGTATTGAAAAGTTTCCCCCATCCCTAAATCATAGGAAACATCAAACGGATCCTGACGGAAGATGGGCAAAATACCGGTCAGCCGTGAAATGCGATTGGCCACATGCAGGGCCAAAAAGAAAGCATCTGTAATGAGCAATAAAAACAAAAATCCAGGTGCTTCTTTGGAGAGTCGTAATTTTTTAAACATTTCGCTCCAATTCGCGTATCGCTAAAAATTCACACCTTTTACCAAACCATCTGTGCTTTTCCGATTGGACTTTGTTTGTGCCGTTGCTATTTCTTACCCATTTTATCTGAAAATCAAAGACAAAATATTTCAAGATAGTTTCAGGAAACCAATGGGCAAACCCAATCTACCTATGAATGTCATTCATTGCTGCCAATGTGGGGCGGAGCAGGGCCTTCCTGTTCGGGCTGATTGGGCTGTTCGGCAACGCCGCGATCTGCTCGAAAGCGATTCGCACGAGATGGCTGAAAGCGCCCTGGAACGATTGCAAGAATCGGGCGTACGCACCTTGCCAGTCATCCATGCAGGGCAGCTGATCGGCCTGATCACGTCCGAAAACATCACCGAATTTTTGATCATTCGTTCTGCTCTGCAATCTACTCGCGGCGCGCCGACTGTCTGAAGCGGATGAACGTTATCTTCCGCTGCTCAAGGTAACGCCTCGTGCCCAGCTCGTAATTGCCCGAATATCCTCCGGCGTTGTGCGGCAACAGCCCCCGATCAGCCGTGCCCCGGCGCTGTACCACTCGCGGGCCTGTTCGCCAAACGAAACATAGGCAGGCTGACCGTCCCAATCCCCCTTCTCCGGGTCATACGCTTCGCCAGAATTCGGATAAACCAGCACGGGTTTCTTCGTGGCCTGGCGTGCCTCAGCAACCAGAGCCGGGATAAAGCGCGGCGAAGTGCAATTTACCCCCACGGCCACCACCTGCGGGCTGGTCTCTACCGCCTGCACGCAATCTCTCAGCAGATCCCCCTCCCAAATATGCGCCTCATCTCGGCAGCTGAAACTGATCCAGGCCTGAGCCTGAGGAAACTCCCGCAGCAACTCTACCAACGCTTCCGCCTCGATTCGGCTAGGGATCGTCTCGCAGGCCAAAAGGTCCGGCCCCGCGGCGAGCAGGGCGGCCATGCGCGGGCGGTGGAAATCCATCAATTGGGTTTTGCTCAAGCCATACTGGCCGCGATATTCCGATCCATCGGCTAAAAACGCCCCATACGGCCCGATCGAAGCGGCGACCAGTGGGCGAGGGCGGCCCAGACGATGAGCATCCACGCTCCAAAACTGATCACGGGCCTGTTTCGCCAGTTCCACCGAGCGCTGAATGAGCTCCAGGGCAGCATCTCGGCTCAGGCCGCGCCGCATAAAGCCCTCCACAGTGGCCTGATAACTGGCCGTGATGGCACAATCGGCCCCGGCCAGAAAATAATCATAATGCACCTGGCGAATCAGATCTGGTTGTTCGAGCAAAATTTTGGCCGACCACAGCGGGTCTCGCAGGTCACAGCCGCGCCGTTCCAGTTCGGTGGCCAGTGCGCCATCAATGACGAAAATACCGTATTTTTGCAAAATCGCCTCAATCGGGTTCATTCTGCCTCCACCAAAATCATACCACGTTGGCCAAAAAGATTGTGATAAACTGTTGTTTTGAGAAAAAACTCTTGCCAGGTTGGCCCGCACCAGGGGGGAACGGCTGGGACGAATCTCCCACCCGTAAGGAGTGCGCTGCGCGCCCGCTCTGGTAAGTTGTTTCAAACATTCTTAAAATTCGCTGCGAAAATACGGCAAAAATACAGGACAATGCTTTGTTGCAAACACGTACTGTGTCACGGCGAGGTGGCCAGAAAGGCCGCCGAGCGCGTAGCGTGCCTGTGGCAAGCAGTCCCCCGGAGGGGTGCGGAGATTGCTTCGCCTCTTCAGCGGCTCGCAATGACACCAAAAACCAGGTTTTTCTTATGTTTGCAACAGAGCAACAGGAGAATGCTAATGTCTTTGTTCCTCAAGCCAGACCGCGAACGATCGGCGCTGCGTCATCACCCCTGGGTTTTTTCCGGGGCGGTTCATCATCTGGACGATGAGCCGGCTGCCGGTGCGACGGTGGATATTTTCTCCTCCCGCGGTGATTTTCTCGGCCGGGCGGCGTACTCGCCTCATTCCCAAATTCGAGCGCGTTTTTGGACGTTCGCGGATGAGATGGTGGATTCTGCTTTCCTCCGTCGGCGGATTCGGGCAGCCTTGCAGGCGCGCCAGGCGCTTAACCTGGAGCAGGCCTCGAATGCTTTTCGATTGATTTACGCTGAATCGGATGGCCTACCCGGCTTGATTGTGGATCGTTACGGCGATGTTTTGGTCTTACAGGCGCTGACCACCGGCGCCGAGTTTTGGAAAGAGACGCTGGCGGATCTCCTGCTGGAGGAGAGCGAGCTTTCGGTCATTTATGAGCGTTCGGATGCCGATGTGCGCTCGCTGGAAGGGCTACCGGCGTTCAGTGGAGTGTTGCGTGGTTCGCTTTCCTCGCCCCACGCCATCATTCGTGAACATGGTTTGCAATTCAAAGTTAATTTTGCGGCCGGGCATAAGACAGGCTTTTACCTGGATCAGCGCGCCAACCGTCTGCGGGTGCGGCAATGGGCCCAGGGCCGTGATGTGTTGGATTGTTTCTGTTACACCGGTGGGTTTACGGTCAATGCGCTGGCGGGTGGGGCGAGGTCGGTGCTTTCGGTGGATTCTTCGGCGGAGGCGCTGGAACTGTGCCGCGAAAATGTGGCGCTCAACGGGCTAACGGCCGGGCGACATGAGACTCTGGAGGGGGATGTCTTTCACCTTTTGCGCCGCTTTCGTGACGAAGGCCGGACGTTCGACATGATCATCCTCGATCCGCCCAAGTTTGCGCCTACCGCGGCGCAGGCCGAAAAGGCAGCGCGCGGCTATAAGGACATCAATTTACTGGCGTTCAAACTTTTGCGGCCGGGCGGCCTTCTCGTCACGTTTTCCTGTTCGGGTGGGGTAGAGATGGCGCTCTTTCAGAAGATCGTCGCTGGGGCAGCGCTGGATGCTGGCGTGGAGGCGCAAATCGTTGAGCGCCTTTCGCAAGCGGCAGATCATCCGGTCTTATTGAGCTTCCCCGAGGGCGAATATTTGAAAGGTTTGGTGTGCGTGCGGGTTGACTTGCTTTGAACACAAAAAAGCCGCGGGGAGCGGCATGTCGTAAAAAGGGAATAGAGATCTATTTTCCCAGTGCAAATCAAATTTCCTGTTACGCCGCTGTCCTCAGCATGTTTCTATTTTTCCTCGCCCAACGAAGCAATGGCGCGTAACAGACCAAAGATGAGCATCCCCAGTTTGAGACCTTCACCGGTGGTCAGGGCGGTGGGACGTTCACTTTTTTCGGCGCGACGGGTGAGCAATAGAGCAGCGATCAGCCCGGTGAAGGCGCCGATCAACATACCGCTAAGCAGGATTTTGCCTTTGTTTTCCATGATTTTATTTCCTCCTGAAAATTGCTTTTATGCTGGCGCTCAGCCCTTCGAGGAAGAAAATGGGTCGCACGGCAGCATTGCTGATGCCGCGCAGGCGGACCGTGCCGCGGAAGGTGTAATCTTGCACCAGGGCGGTGTAGGTGGGGAGGATGTTGAGCAGGCGGGCCAGCAGATAGATAAGTCCGCCTAGCACAAGCAAAAGGAGCAGGCCGGCGAACAATAAAGGAACCACGATCCAGATGGTGGAGATGGCCGCCCAGCGGGCCACGTCTCCGGCCGCGCCGAAGGTGGCCAGGCTGATGAGGATGATCAGGCCGAGGCAGGCCAACACTGAAAAGCCCACCGGCAGGAGGATTTGCCAGAACATCTGCTTGCGATGGGCCTGATAAGAAGCATGCTCAATGCGCGGGAGAATGGCTTTCATGGTTGTATTTTAGCATGAAGTAACGGCGGCATGGCGCAAGAATAACGATTTCCGCGCCAAATAAGCTGGCTTTCGCTGGAACGACCTATCCCAGTTGGGTTGTCATGGCGATACGGCGTTCTTCCGGCGAAGCCATCTCCCGCCAGGCTAGCCTGACTTTTGGGCAACGGACGGACAAAGCATGAAAAACAACCTCCGGGACGAGATTTGCACGTACCATCTTCACGGCTTGCCCCACCCCCATCCGTGAACACTACAGCACAATGTTCATCTCTCGGACGAGGGAGGGGAAAGCCCGGCGGAGGGAAGGGGCTCACGGCGCCCCTTCCCTCCGCAGCAGGTCTACTTCTCTCACGCTTCGCTCCCCCTTCAGGGACTTCGCAACTCCGCATCGAATGACACGAATACGGCAAATTTTCTTCGGGACATTCGTGAAAATTCGATGCAAAAGAGAATTGAGCCTTATTGCAGATAACGACTTATCCCG
>DAOUAN010000011.1:0-23048 GCA_034433385.1 Anaerolineales bacterium
CGGCACGTGTTTTGGGGAGCAAAGGATTGGGGCGGTGAATTGGGCTGGTGGCGGTGTCGTTGACCACGAAGGGGTTGCCGCTGGCGGTCACTTCGCCGACGATGGACTTGGAGCCTACCGGTAGGCTGTGCTTTTGACGTTTCATTTCTTCGCCAGCCTCGCCGGTGGCTTCTTGTAGAACAGCATTGAAGCCAGTCTCTTCGACGATGAACAGGCCGACGTGGTAGAAGCCGAAGCGGTTGCGGATCAGATCCACGGCGCGGGTGAAGATGGTGTTCAGGTCCAGCGTGGAGGTTACCAGGCGGCCGATTTCGGCGGTGGCAGCGAGGTATTCGTTGCGGCGTTGCAGGGTCATTTCGGCGAGTTTGCGGGCGGTAATGTCGCGTGCTACCAGGAAGACTTCTTCCTCGCTTAGCTTGGAAATGGTGCCGTCAAACCAGTATTGATTTTGTTCAATCACCAACGGATATTCTACCTGGACGGTTTGCCCGGTTTGCAGACAGGCCTGGATAGCGGACATCAAGGTTTGTCCAACGTCGGCTAGGAGGACTTCGGCGATGGTTTTGCCCAGCATTTCATCGGGCGGGCGGAACAGGCGAGATGGGTTGGTCGGCGCAATGCGTTTGTAGCGTCCATCTTTGTCGTAAACGATGATGACGTCGGTCATGGCGGCAAAGAGGGCGCTCAGCTCTGCCTGAGAGCGCTGAGTGGCTTCGAACAGGCGGGCGTTTTCAATGGCAAAACCGATTTGAATGCCAACCGAGCGCGTCAGTTGCAACAGGCGTTCGTTGATTTTTCCGGGGATGCTATTAAAGGTGCAAAGCGTGCCGACCACACGCCCTTTGGCTTCCAGGGGAACGCCGAGGTAAGAAAGGATTCCTTGCCCAATCAGGGGAGAAACATCCAGAGGAGCGCCTTCGCGCAAATCGTTCAGACCCAAAGGTTGTCCACTGATGAAGACGTATTCACACAGGCTGTTTTGAAGACCATCGGCGCGAATTTTTTGCAGCAGTGGGGCCGGCAGGTTGTGATAAACTGCCATGTTAAGGGTGTGACGATCTTCATCATAAAGGGAAATCAGACCACCATCAAAGCCGATGACTTCCAAAATTTGGTGCAGGAGAACATCCAGCAGCTGATGGATTTCAAGGGTTTGGCTGGCTGAGGTGACGATGCGGTTGAGAGCGGCGAGTTCTTCAGCGCGGGCTTGCGTTTCCTGGAAGAGGCGAGCATTTTGAATTGCGATGGAGGCCTGAGTAAGAATAGTTTGGGTGAGACGGATTTCGTTTTCGGTTAGCTGGCGACCGGGTTGGGAAATGTGCAGGCCAGCCATGCCGATGATTGCTTCGCCGACGGTGATGGGAAAGACGGTCAGGGTTTGAGTCTGGCGATAGTCGGTAATTTTTTTGATGGCAGGGTGGATGTTTCGCTCGGGAACGTTTTCGATGACAAAGGGTTCGCGTGTTTGCGCGATTTGCTGGAACATGGGCAAATCGAAAGGCATTAGTGCGCCCAGCGTGGTGAAACCTGCCTCCGCAGGGAGCAGTTCGTTCATGATTTTCAAGAATTTACGATCTTCGGTGAGCAGGCCGATAGTGACATCGGAGAGGCGAAGGGCGTGGGCAATTTCGGATGCGATGATGTTGAGGGTTTGATTCAGGTCAAGGGAAGATGCGGCTGCGCTGACAACGCGGTTTAAAAGCGCCATTTCTTCGGCGCGCGCTTGTGTCTCCTGGAACAGGCGGGCGTTTTCCAGGGCCAGGGAGAGCTGATCAGTGACCTGTTGGACTAGCAGGCGATCTTCGTCGCTCCAATTGCGGGCGTGAGAATCGTCAATGACCTGGAGGGTGGCCCATTCGCTTTGGTTCATTTGAAAGGCCAGGGCAATGCTGGCCGGCGTGTCTTCTCTGGCGTCGCGGATGGTGATTTTAGGCTCCGGGAAGCGCGGTTGGGTGGGGGAAGATGCCGGGGTGGGCGCGGCCGGCCCGAGGTCCGGCAAAGGTGCCGTGCCTGGGGGGGTCGGTTTGGCGCGCGTAGGCGGTTCGACCGTTTTGATCTCGGAGAAGAGCTTGTCAAGCCGCTTGTTTATTTTCGGTTTCTTTGGCATATTCCACTAACTCCTGAGCCAGGAGGCGATATTGAATGGCACCGCGCGTGCCAGGTTTGTAGCGGGTGATGGGTAGGCCGGCAATGGGGCTTTCGCGTAATTTTGTGTCAATTTCGATAACCGTTTCAAAAACGCCTTCTCCAAAGGTGGTGCGTAACTGGTCATGGATGTTGCGATGGGTGCGGTTGCGCCGATCCAGCATGGTGACCAGGATGCGATAGGCCAGGCTGGGGTTGGTTTCGAGACGGACGCGGCGAATCAGGCTCATCATGTTACGCAAGGCGTAAGCTGAGAAGAATTCTGGCTGGGTGGGGATGATGAGCAGGTTCGCCGCGCTGAGAGCATTGAGGGTGATGGCGCCGAGGGAGGGAGGACAGTCCATGAGGATGTAATCGTAGGGGAGATGACCGGCCGATTGAATGGCGCGTCGCAATGTGGTGGCAAAGCCGGTGCGAATGGGTAAAAATTGTTCGGCGGCTTCGATCTTCAGGCTGGAGGGGATAATGTGCAGGTTTTCGGTATCGGTGTAGCGTCGTGCACTGAGTAGTGGGGCGGCTTCGATGAGGATGTTGCTGGAGGTGAATTCTGCTTCAGCCGGTTCGATGCCAACGCCCAGGGTCAGGTTGGCCTGCGGGTCGAGGTCGATCAGCAGGACGCTGTTCCCCAGTTCGGTCAGGGCGGCGCCCAGCGAAAGGGTGGTGGTGGTCTTGGCGACTCCGCCTTTTTCGTTGGAGATGGCGATCGTAAACGTCATTCTTCCTCCCGATTTTTGCCGCTAGAGACTTTTTGGGGAATCACTTCCACGCGGCTGGCTCCCAGGGCGTTCTTGAGCTCTTGAATGGCGGTTTTGATCATCTCGTTCGGGTCGTTGGTGGAGCGGATGCGCGAGGTGATTTCAGAGACCAGGCGTTCCCGTTCAGCGCGGCGGCTGGTTTCTTCGAAGAGACGGGCGTTTTCCAGGGCCAGGGCCAGGCGTTCTGAAATGGCCTGGATGATTTTGATCTCTTCCTGGTGCCATGTGCGACCGCTTTCGGTGCCTTTGACGTTAAGTACACCGAGGATCTGGTCGCGCAGCCGAATGGGGACAATGATCGTCTCGCTATCTTCGGGCGAGGCTGGTTTTTCGACCACGATTTCGCCTTTTTCCAGTGCCTGGCGGGTGGTTTCGGAGAGGGTGATTGTATCCACAAATTTTCCGCCAGCCAGGGATTTGTAGTAGCCGAGTTTGCGTCTTTGGTGGGCAAAGGCGTGCCAGCCTTGCTGAATGTATTGTCGGTAGAAGGCTTGCGATTCATTGAGGGCTTTTTGAGTTTGCTCGATGAGGCGAGCATTGTCGATGGCGATGGCAATCTGATCTGCCAGGATGCTGAAGGTGTTGGCATCTTCTTCGGTGAAGGCGGCTGGTTCAGAGCTTTGTACATCCAGCACGCCGATGATTTGATTACCAACGCTGAGGGGGAGCGCCATTTCGGAGCGTGTTTGGGGAAGGTCAGGGTTATTGAAGAACACAGCGTCCACACCTACGTCCAGAGCGATGCGGGGCTGACCGGATTGGGCGACGTAGCCAACGATGCCGGTTCGGCCGACGGCGAGGCGGTGGCCGCGGGCCAGCATCCGCTTGCCGCCTTCACTGTTGGCAGCGCGCAGGACGGCATATTGTTTTTCGTCGTCGAGCAGGAAAATGCCCACATGGTAGAAGTTGAATCTTTCGCTGACCAGTTGGGTGATGAAGGGCAACAGGTCGTCGAGGTTCGATTCCTGGGAGATGGCGCGACTGACCTGGCTGATGACTTCGAGTCGCTGGGCGCGCTTTTCGCTTTGCAGGCGGGCGTTCTCCGCTTGTGCGGTGCGCTCGGCTACGCGTTGCTCGAGGGATTGAATCAGGTCGCGCAGAGCGGCTGTCATGGTGTTGAAGGCGTTTGCCAGGGTACCTAGTTCGTCTCTGGCTTTTGTGCGCACTTCGACGAATTCGCCAGCGGCAATTTTTTGCGCGGAATGGGTTAGTTCGCTCAGGGGGGCGATCAGGGAATTGCTAAAACCAAAGGTGGCCAGTAGGGCAATGAGCAGGATGATGCTGATCAACACGATGCTTTGCCCGACGATTTGTCGTGATTCGCTTTGCAGAGTTTCTCTGGCGGCGATGGCGTTGGCCAACAATTCGTTCGCTGGGGCGATGACGGCCAGGCTGTAATTGACTTCGGGGATGGGGTGATAAGCAATAAATCGGTTCGCGTCGCGCAGAGAAAGGGTGGCAATGCCGTTTTTGCCGGCGTTCATTTCCGCCAAAATTCTGCGGAATTCTGGTGAGACGTGGGTCAACTGTGCTGGCTCAAGGGTGGTACCCAGCGGCGCCTGTTCAGGGGTAAGACCAAAATCGGCGTAGGCGGCAGGGGGCATGGCAATTATTCTATTGGTGCTGTCCAGCAAGAGGGCGTAACCGTTTTTTTCAACCTGAATGCCGGAAATGAGGGTGGTAATGCGGTTGAGCTGGATGTCCATGGCGATCACGCCGCGGAAGTGATTGGTCTGATCATAAACCGGTGCACTGACCGTGACGACCAGCCCGTTTTGGGCGGCATCCAGGTAGGGTACTGACCAGACCGCGCCGCGATTCGGGTTGGCTTCTGGAGCGGCGGCCACGAACCAGGGGCGTTGGGTGACATCAAAGTCCGGGGGGAGTACGGCAGCCAGATCGATGTTCGGATAATAAATCGTGGTGCCGTTGACGCTGCCAAAATAAATAGCGATGGTATCGGGGTTTTCCTGGAGAAGGACCGGAGCGAAGTGATCCAGCTCTTTCAGGGTATTCAATTCAAAGACCAGCGGATCGGATAACTCGTTTTTGCCAGGAACGTAGATGGCACTGGTCTCGTTGTTCGGGTTATCCCAGCTGCCATTGGCGAGGCGCGCGAGGTTTTGGCGGGCATCCCATAACATGCCGTTGCCGAAAATATCTTCTTTGGCCAGCAAATTTTCTGTAGTTTTCTGAAGGGCGACGACGTTTTGGCGCAGCGCGCGGAAAAAGTCGTTTAACTGATTGGCTTCAATGGTTGTGGTGGCCTCCAGGTTGGTGCGGGTCTGTTGTAGGATGCTCTGATAAAGCTGCTCTGATTGGGCCGCGCTGCTGGCTTGCAGACGATTGAAAATGTAATAGCCCAATACGGTCGTGGCGATCAACAAAATGAGTGCGTTTCCTAAAATCAAGCGGACGCGCAGGGGAATGCCACCTGAAGGCGAGAGGGGGTTCGGAGCGGATGAGACAGGATGTTGATTCATACCTTGATTGCTCAATCTGAACTGGTGGAGGAGCGGGGTGTGCTCTGCACAGGTTGAATTTGGATGAAAACTTCAGGATTGCCCAATGCCCGGCTGAGCTCTTCCGCGGTGGTTTGCATGATCGATTCAAACTGGATGGTCGCGCCGATTTTATTGGAAATTTCGGCGATCACACGCTCCGCTTCGGCGCGGTATTGAGCCTCGCGGTACAGGCGGGCGCTTTCCAGCGCGCCGCTGAGCTGATCGCTGAGGGCGGTCACCGCCTGGATTTCATCGTCTGTCCACAGAGCAGAAGAATCTGCCTTTTTCAGCCGGATGATGCCAATGACCAGATTGTGAATCTTGATGGGCACAAAGAGCGTTTTCCCGTCTTCGCTGCGTTGGGGAGAGGTAGTTCTGATTTCGGCGGTTGAAACGGTCTGGGTGATAGGAGCGACCACACCTGATTCGTAGCTGACGAAGCCCAAAACGCTGCTTCCGGTTTGCAGGCGGCGCCAGGCGGCTCTGCTTACTTCGCCATAGGCGCGCCGGATGGCTTCAATGGCCTGCTGGTTTTGCTCAAACAAGCGGGCGTTTTCGATGGCAATGGCCAGCTGATCGGCCAACACTTGCAAAATAGAGACATCTTCTGGCTGGAAAGCGGCCTCGACGGTGCTTTGAACGTCGAGGGCGCCCAGGATTTTCCCACCGGCGATCAACGGAACGGCCATTTCTGACCGCGTTTCGGGGAGATCGGGGTTATCGAAGTACACCGCGTCTTGCCCGACGTCGAGGGCGATGCGCGGTTTCCCTGTGGCAGTGACAAAGCCGACGATACCGGTCTCGCCGACTTTGAGCCGGTGCCCACGAGCGAGCATCCGCTGGCCACCGGTGCTGTTGGCGGCGCGCAGCACGGCGTATTCTCCCTGCTCGTCGAGCAGGAAGATACCCGCATGGTAAAAGCCGAATCGGCTGCTGATCAGGTAGGTGACTCGGGTCAGCAAGGTATCCAGGTCATGGAGGGAGGCGGCTGCACTGCCGATTTCGGCAGCGGTTTGGAGCTGAACGGCGCGGCGTTCCAGGTCTCGCGTGCGCTCTGCGACGCGATTCTCCAATTGGCCGATCATGCCGGAGAGTTGTTCAGCCATGGCATTGAAAGTGCTCGCCATGGTGCCAATTTCATCTTCTTGATGAACATCGGCGCGGGCGGTCAGATTGCCCTGGGCGATCTGGGCGGCCACTTCAGTTAGACGTTGCAAGGGGGTGATGAGGGCACGCACGGTGACTACTCCCAGGGCTGCGCCGAGGGTTGCCAGGATGGCGCCAGCCACGATTACACCGCGTCGCAAGGCGTTTACGGGTTCCAAAAATACATCATAAGATTGCGAGTAGATGACCTTCCAGGGACGGGTATTCAAGCCAACGACTGCATTTGCATCTTTATCCTTCTCGATGCCGGCCACTTTTTCTGTGCCTTGAGTTTCATCAATCGTCGTATGGGTTTGCGCGTCGAAGTTGGGTTGGCGATCGGCGTTGGCCAGGCCATCTGCCAGGCCGGGCAGATCTAGAAATAGTTTCGATGTGCCGGTTGGAAGGCGATTGGCTGTTTGCAAGAGCTCAATTTGACGGCTGCTTAATGGTTGAATTACCTTGAAGCGCAGATCCGGTTGAAGGCCATGGGCCAGGAAAAGTCCATTCTCGTCCACGATGGCGGCAAAGGCGCTGTTGCCAGCCACGTTGTTAAATTCCTGAACAATGTGTTGCAGGACGACAGCATCATATTGAGCGCGCAATACGCCAAGCACGTGGCCTTGTGCGTCGCGTACCGGTGCGCTGAAGTAGACATAGCCCTTGCCATCTTTGTCGAAGATCAGTGGAGAGACATGGGGAAGTCCGCTTTTGAAGGTGGCGAAAAAGTGTTCTTGCTCTGCCTCGGAATGGCCAATCAAGCTGCCGTTGGTGTCCAGGACGTTTATTCCATTTTCGTCGAGCAGGCCGTAAGAAAGGATAACTTGTGGATCACGGCTCTGGTAAAGTTTGAGAATTTGCGAGGGCCTGTTGCGGGTGGTAGGGTCGAAAAAACTGGTTTTGCGAGCGAGCAGATACAGGCTTAAATCAGGCTGGATCGCTTCGACGTGCAAAGTGTTCAGGTTGGTGGCGATGAATTGATCCAGGCGATTGGCGACTTGCCGGGCGCTACCGAGTAAGGCGCGATTTTGCTGCTGCGTGAGGGCGTCGCTCAAGATGCGGATACTCATCATGCCTACCAGGAACACAACGAGCACGGTGAACAGGGAGAACAGGTTGGCAATTTTGGTGTTCAGGCTGAGAGTGCGTGCCTGGGTGATTAGAATGATGATCTGAAACAGAAAAACAAAAGCTGCCAGGTTAGCAGTAGATGTGGCCAGGCTATCGGGGGTAGGCAAACGGGCGAAGAAGTTGTTTGCGTATAAATCAAAAATGATGATTAAAGCGCTGATGCTAAACGCGAGCGCTGTAACTCTGGCGGCCTGGCTCGGGGAAAGAGTAAGATAGCCAATGGCCGAAAGAAGCATGGCAGTCATTACACCGTAAGCCAGGCCAATCGTATCGCGCAGGAAAACCTGGATGATCGCTGTAGCGAGGAAAAAGGTGACCAGACGCCAGATGGCCCGTTGGATGTCGCCGCGTATGCTCAAAGATATGGTCGAAAAGCCCACGATCAGCAGCAGGATGTTGATGGCAATTTCGGCAATGTGCTGCCAGAGTGCTCCGAAGGGAGTCAGGGCCTGGATGATGGCATTGCTCAGATTCAAAAATGCAATGCCGGCAATGGCAATGGCGGCGAAGAAGGCGTTGCGGGCCTGCCGGTTACTTCCAAGGGGAGTAAGGGTCATAGAAGTTGCCATAAGTGCTCAATTTCGTTTTCAGGCTGGATCGCGCCCGTTGGGAGTATTACGCTGCTGTCCCTCCGTGGTGCGGACCGGGGGTTGGGGTTTCAGGAGAATCTCTGCTTCTTTCAGGCCAAATGCCTTTTGAAATTCCACGGCTGCGGTTTGCAAAACGGTCTCCAGGTCCAGCGTTTCGCGAATGCGACTGGAGACGTTTGCTACCAGTTGATCGCGGGCAGCGCCGCGTTGAATCTCTTCGAGCAAGCGACTGTCATCTACGGCGAGGGCGATCTGGTTGGCAATTTCAGTGGCCAGCTCGCGGTCGCGGCTGGTCCAATTGGGCGCGCTTTCGCTGCGGCTGAGGGTGATGGTGCCAATAACCTGTCCGCGCAGTTGCAGGGGGATTTCGAGCGTTTTGCCGGCCAGGGGGGTGGGTTCTTCTGTGGTTACTGGTTTGATACCTAAGGGGGTGTATTGGTAAGCAAGGCGGCGGCGGGCGATGAATTTTTCCCAGGCCTGGCGGGTCTGGATCATGGTTAATGCTTCTAGCTGGGCGATGATTGCTTGCGATTCGCTGAACAGGCGGGCGTTTTCGATGGCAACGGCCAGCTGATCGGCCAGAGTTTGTAAGATCTCAACATCATCGGGCGAAAAGGCTTGTGGCTGATCCGATTGGATATCCAATACACCGATGATTTGTTCACGTACGGTGAGGGGCAGGGCCATTTCGGAGCGGGTGAAGGGGAGGTAGGGATTATTGAAGAAAACGGAATCCGCCCCAACGTCCAGGGCGATGCGGGGGCGGCCCTGGGCAGCGACATAGCCAACGATGCCTTGAACGCCCAATTGCAGGCGGTGCCCGGCTTCGAGCATCTTCCGCCCCCCATCCGACGAGGCGGCCTGGAGAACGGCAAAGCGCCGGTTTTCGTCAATCAGGAAAATACCAGTATGATAGAAGCCAAACTGTTCGGTGATAAGGTGGACAATGTTGTTCAGTAGGGTGGGGAGGTCGCGGATTTCGGCAACGCGCCGGGCTACCAGGGAGGCGGTTTGCAGCTGGGTGGTTTTGCGGCGAAGTTCTTCGGTGCGCTGGGTGACGAATGCTTCCAGGTTGGCGCGTTCGTTTTGTAAGACGCTCAGGGCTTCATTGGAACGTTGCTGGGCTCGGTTGAATTCGCGCTGAAAGAGATTGAGGCCGATGACAATAACTGCGCCAAGCATGATGCTGGATACCGTGCCACTGACCCAGTCTCCGGGGCTACCAAGTGTGACACTGGTTGTTGCCAGTTGAAGTTGGCCGCTAAAGAGCAGCCAACCCACGGTGGTTGTGGAGATGGTGGTGAGGATGATGCTGAGGGTGGCGGCACGCGGCGAAAAAAATAGGCCGGTGAGGATGACCAGGGCCAGGAAGAACACGCGCGAATCGCCCCAGATGCCGGTTTCGAATAACCCGCTCAGGCCCAGGGCATAGACCAGAAGCAGAAATGTTCCTGCCCGTAGCCAGTACGGCAGGCGTACAAAGGTGACGAGGAGCAGGATGATGTAAGCTGCCGAATAGGTAAGACGAAAGATGAACTCCGTGGGGGAGAGAAAAGATGCGCCGACTGCCAGAGCGCCGAACAGCGAGGCGCCGGTCAGTAAGACGCGAACGAATTGTTCTCGCCACTGCTGAAAGGAAAAGGTGTAAGAATCGCTGATGGTGGTTCCAGATGAATTACTCATGGGGTTGTTCTTCCATCTTGAGTTCTATAGTGGCGATGTTGGCATCCAGGGCGCGCCCAAGCTCTTTGATGGCCGTTTGAAGAATGCCATCCAGGGTGTTGGCGGACCAGATTTTGCTGGTAACTTCGGCAATCAGGTGATCGCGAGCGGCTAGCTTTTGGCTTTCTTCAAGAAGGCGTGCATTTTCCAGGGCCAGGGCAGCCTGGGTGGCAATGGCTTCGATCAGGTTTCTTTCTTCGGGGGTCCATTCCTGTTCGCTGGCTAGCTTGATCTCGCCGATGATCTGGTCGCGCAGGGTAAGTGGCACTTCCAGGCTGGCCTGACCGGTCACTTCTTCGTCGCCGACGATGTAACCCAGGTTGCTTTTTTCATCGACCAGGGTGCTCCACGAGTTGAGCAAATACTGGCGCTGGATTGTGCGCATTTCTTGCAGGTTTTGTTGCGCTTCCTGATACAGGCGAGCATTTTCCAGGGCGATGGCTACCTGATTGGCCATGGTTTGCAGGGTTTCCACATCTTGGGGGCCGAATGCGGAGGGGCGAGTGGATTGAGCATCCAGAGCGCCTAATACTCGATCGCCAACGATGAGTGGCAGGGCAATTTCGGAGCGAGTATAGGGCAGTAGAGGGTTATTGAAGCGGATGATTTCGGTTTCGGTTTCCTGCGCCACGCGTGGCTGGCGGGTGGTGATCGCGGCACTGACCATGCTTTGACCGCCGATTTCGAGGCGATGCTTGTTTTCTTTCAGGACTCGTCCCGCATCGCCGGTTGCACTTTTCAGCTCGGCCCATTTTCCGCTTGAATCTACCAAAAAGAGGGCGACATAATAATAGCCAAATTGCTCTGAGATGACGTTGACCACCTTTTCGATCAACTCTTCTGTAGCCAGAATGGCGCTGGCGGCCCGACTTACCTCAATGGTGGCGCGTAGCTGCGCTGTCCGTTCACGTACCTGGCTTTCCAGATTTTCCTGCAGTTGATCCAGTCGTTCCACTGCCCGGTTCAGGTAGACTGCCAGCTCGCCAATTTCATCTGCAGCCAGAACATTGGCGCGTTGACTCAAGTCACCCTGTTCCACTTTTTGAAAGGTCTCGATGATGTGGTGAACCGGGGTGGTCAGCGATTTTGTGCTCAAATAGGCCAGTCCCAGGCCCAATAGCAACGTGCTGATGCCGGCAAAGATGGATTGGATGCGCATACTGAGCAGGATTTGAGCCGGGTCGCTCTTGGCTTCCAGGGCTAAAATTGTATGATGATAGCCGATTGGTCCAACCAGCAACACAACAATGGAAACCATAGCCATTGCCAGCCCAACGAATTTCAAGGCAAGTGGAAAACCGTTGATCCAGGTATGTTGCACTTCGAACGCTTTGGGGAGCAAGGCGCTTCGGGCTGGCCAAAGCATGAAATCTAAAATGAGGGTTGCAATCGCAGCACCGCCGATGGTGGCGATCAAACCGCCGATGGCGGCGTATGTTACCTGGTCACTGTTGGCGCCCAGGCGAGAGAGATAAAGCGTGAGCGGGGCCGTCTGTCCAAGCAGGGCGACCAGAAAAGTGACATAAACGAAACGCAGCGGCATGGAGTTGATTTGTCGCCAGGCAGCCGCCTCGTCGCGAGTGTTGCTGGGTAATACCTTTCCCTGGGACCATATGGAAAGTCGGCGGCGGGCATCGGGGGTGGTGAGATAGGCCCACCCTCCCATGAGAATGTTCCCGATCACTACGATGATCAGGGCAAGTTTCGTCAAAGCCAATAATTGTGCGCTGGTGAATTGAGCGTTTTGTTGGACAAAATAAAGAGCAATGCTGGAACTGCTAAAGGCCAGGGTCTGGACGATGAAAATGCTGATGACCAGATACCAGCCACCTGTTTTGTACAAGAGAGTGCGTAGCAGCGATTGAAAGTCAATTTTCATGGTCAATTTCCGTTTGGCTGCTCGTCTTGGGGTGGTTCATTCGCAGAAAGGGGGTTGATGCGAATTTGGGTGCGGCGCGCCCCCACCACGCGGCTCAATTCGCTTGCCGTGGTGGCAAGGATGGTTTGCATATCGGTCGAACGCCGGATTTTGCTGGTTACTTCAAAGAGCAAACGTTCGCGTTCAGCCTGGGCACGAATTTGTTCCAGCAGGCGGGCGTTGGCGATAATAGCGGCCAGGCTGCCACCGAGGGTGCCTAACATTTCCTCGTCACTTTCGGTGTAGGCGGCTAGCTGCTCGCTTTCCACGTTGAGCACGCCGAGCACCTCGTTACGATAGATCAGTGGGATGGCCAGCTCAGAGCGGGTGTTCGGGCTGACCTCGATGTAGCGCGGATCGTTGCGGACGTCATCGATGCGTAACGGGCGGCGATGGGCAGCCACCCAACCGGTCACCCCGCTTCCAATCGGGACCCGAACCTGATTCACCTCTTCGGAGTATCCTACCGCCGCTTTGACCTCCAGGAACTTCTGCTCGCGGTCGGCCAGTAAAATGGTGACGCGATCTCCACCCAGGGTGACTTGCAAGCCGTTGACTGCGCTGCGCAAGGCCTCTTCCAGGGTGGTGCCAGAAGCCGCAGTCGTGGTAATGTGGTGTAACAGACGGTGTTCTGAAAGGTGTTCCTGGGTTTCGGCGAAAAGCTCGGTGTTGACAACCGCAATGGCGAGTTGATCGGCCAGAATTTGTAGAGTACGCAGGTTGTCTTCGGTGAATGCATAGGGTTGAGTGCTTTGAACGTCGAGCACGCCCAGAATGCGCTCGCCCACTTTGAGGGGGATGGCCGTTTCGGCGCGAGTGGCGGGCAACAGGGGATTGGCATAATAGGTCGGGTCGCGGGTAGTATCATTGACCGTCAGGGGTTCGCCCCGGCTGGCCACATATCCAACGATGGATTTTGAGCCAACGCCCAGTTTGTGGCCGGCGCGTTTCATTTGCGCACCGGCTTCACCGGTTGCCTCGCGAATAACGGCATACTCACCGCTCAGATCGAGCAGGAATACTGCCGCGTGATAGAAACTGAAGCGGTCGCGAATGAAGTTTACGGCTTTGACTAACAATTCATCCAGGTTGAGCGAGCCACTGATGTCGCGGGCAATTTCAGCGGCGGTCTGCAATTGCAGAGTGCGCTGGCGGCTTTCTTCCAGCAAGCGGATGTTGTAAATCACGCCGGCGACCTGACTGGCCAGGGCCGTCAGGAAGCGTAAATGCTCCTCGGTGAAAGCATGCTCTCGATCCAGATCCTGAATAATGAGAGCGCCGATGGCTCGATTGTTCAAGAGCATTGGGGCTCCCATCCAGGATTTGGCGGGACGCCCGGCAATCTTTGCGCCCAGTTCAAGTGTGCGCCTTTCGGTGTCTTCGACAATCATCAGGGGTTGGCGCGTGTGTAGCAGGATGGATGTCAGGCCTTCGCCAAGGGGGAAGGGTTCAATGGATTGAATAGTTCCGTCTTCGTAGCTATAAGGTACGCTGATGGTGTTTGCTTTTTCGTCGTAGAGGGTAACCGTAAAGCTGAAGTCGCCAATGGTTCTGCGAATCTGTTCGTGAAGGGTGGGATACAGGGTGCTGGCCTCGCTGGCTGTAGAAATTGTTTGGGCGATGGTCATCAGGGCGTTCAGCTCGCGCAGGCGATCTTCCGTGGCGCGCAGTGCGCCGATTTTTTCAAAAGCAATATTGGCCAGGTCCACCATGTTCAGGTAGGGTTGCAAGGCTGCATTGGTCAACGTTTGTGTGCGTGTACCTAGCAAGATCATGGCTTGCAGCTTCTCACCCTGCATGATGGGCAGGTAAGCAAACGATGAACATCCCCAGGCGCGGGGTAGACTGATCAGGCTGGGGGGCAATCTTGTGCTGGTCAAATCGAAGATGGATTGGCCACCCAGGATTTTAAACGCCTCGGCAGGACGAATGTTTATCTCCCGCGGCAGCGAAGCCATATCCAAACGCCCGGTTGGATCGTGGTGAGCATAAAGCACCAACCGCTCTCCCTGAGCAGTTAAGAGTGCGCTGATGTAAGGCGATCCGCGTAGGGCTTTGTTGATTTCTTCCAGGATCTGTTCCTGGCTTTGAGCACGGGCAATTAAGCGGCTGGCGCGATAGAGACGCTCCAGCTCCTGGAAGTTAATTTGTGTCGCTTCAACCAGGCTGGTATTTTGAATAGCCGCAGCGATCTGGTTGGCAATGGTCTGTAAAACGGTGACTGTTTCGGCATCGAAGGCGTGTGCTTCGACGCTTTGTACATCCAGAACCCCAAAAACGTGCCCGGCTGAAGTGATGGGCACGCCCACTTCTGAGCGTGTCTCTCGGAGCAGCTCATGGCTAAGATGGACCGTGTCTTCTGAGACGTCTAATGCGACGCGAGCAGTGTTGTTCGTCGCCACCCAGCCGATGATAGACGTTGGCCCCACTTCCAGACGATAATTCTGGGAGAGGAAATCTTTTGCCGGAGGGCCATAGGCTGCCTTCAGAACGGCGTATTTCCCGCTAGGATCGACCAGGAAGATTTGGGCGTAATAATAGCCAAAGCGTTCAACGATCAGACGGGTGGTGTTGTTGAGCAAATCTTCCAGCTGAGGTGCTGCGGTAATGCCCTGAGCAATTTCGGCTGCCGTTCGGATTTGTCGAGTGCGCTCCTCCACTTTCTGTTCCAGTGAGCGATATAAATTGCTCAGCTCTTCTGCCATGCGGTTGAAGGAGTAGGCCAGAAAGCCAATTTCGTTGTTGTTTGGAATCTCGGCGCGTTCGTCCAGGTTCCCCTCGGCGAAGCGACGGGTGATCTGGGTCAGGGTGAGAATCGGCCGAATAACGCGATTCGCCCCGACGTAAATTGCCAGCGTTGTCCCAATGAGACTAATGCCGAGCAAAGCCAGGGTGAACGGAACCAGGCTGTTCAGTTGCCCAAATATGATGGATTTGTCTATTTCCAACACGATACCGGCATTGATTTCAGGAATCCATTGTGCCTGGGCAATGACCTCTTTTCCCTCAGAGTTGAGAAATTCTAGCGATGGCTGGCTGTTTTTGCCTTTTATGAGGCTATCGAAGGCAGCGGTTAATTGGGCTTGCTGAGAGGGGGTGGGGGTAAAGGGGAAAAGTTCACGAGTGTAAGGATCGGCTTTTACAAAAATGCTCGGTGGAACAAAATAGTAGGAGTTTGTGGTTGAGTTTTGTACGCTTGGAATCGGTTGTAAAATGGCCAGCAAATTCGGCGCCTCGCTGATGCCAATGACCGTTCCCAGCAGCGAACCGCCGGGTGTTTTGTAAGGCTGGATAGTGAGAAGGACGATCTGATCGGGGTACAGGGGGGAGAAGTCGTAGAGTGCAGTAACGCCTGGCTTGCCGCTTTTCAGGATTTCGGCGATGGCTGTTTGAGTAAGCGACGCGCTTTCCCATTCTGCTTTGCTGGCGATTTCAATCGAACCGGTTGAATCAGTGACCAGAAATTGACTGAAGGCAGGTTCAGCCTCTTCGACGTTCAGGCCACGCAATTCGCGTAAGATTTCGTCGCGCAGGGACAAAAAATCGGGGCTTTTTCGATTGGCGTGAGTGGCGCGTTCGAGCAGGGAAGAAAAATCGGTTCGCCGCACCAGACGATCCAGGCGGATGCTTTTGGCCTTAAATTCTGCCCTGAGTTCGCTTACCTGGGAGGTGAGCAAATTTTTCATCTGGAACAGGGCCTGTTCGCGCAGCAATGTTTGTGCTCGCAGGTAAGCGGCGCCTGCCATAAGAAAGAGCGGAATGAAGGTTAAGAGCAATAAAGTTTGAATGAGCGAGCGCGTCAGACTTCCTCTGAACTTCACTCGCTCACTGTCTTGGGGGGAAGATAAGAGGGTTTGATTCATTCGTTATGTATATTCCCAGACTTGTTCTCCGCTGAGGATGCGCCGAATTTGATCAGGAAACCGGTCAGGATCAAGTGGTTTTCCCAGGAAGCCATCGAATCCGGCCTCGCGGGCTTTGTTCATTTGCTCCAGGCTGGCTTCTGCAGTGACGGCTACAATTGGAATGTTTTTCAGCCGTTCAGACATGCGAATTTTCTTTAGGGCGCCATAGCCATCTTCGTAGGGAAGGCGAATGTCCATCAAGATCAGGTCTAAGCGAGGCAGGGTATCGGCATATTCAACGACTTCATAGCCGGAAGTTTTCCATTCACAGTGGATACCCAGGTATCCCAGCATGCGGGCGATGAGCACAAAGTTGGAAACGTTGTCTTCTACCACCAGGACGGTTGTATCTTTGGGGATGAGTGGTTTGTGAACAGGCTGCGTGTCTGAGACGGTAAGTGGGTTAGCCATTTGAATTCCTCATGAATCTTTCGATAAGTTGGGGGAGGAGATCAACATCAATGGGCTTTTGAATGTAACCATCGCAGCCTGCCTCCAAAGAACGCTCGCGATCGCCACGCATGACGTTGGCGGTTACGGCCACAATGGGAATGTTCGCATAGTTCGGATTGGCCCGAATTTCGGCAGTTAGCGTATAGCCATCCATGTCGGGCATGTTAATATCCATGAGAATTAGATCCAACTTGTGAGTTTGCAAATTTTCAAGCGCTTCGCGAGCATTGGCTGCTTCGGCGACGGCGTAGCCTTCGGCTTCCAGAATGCGGCGCATAAGATTCCGATTTTCGCGGTTATCTTCAACGTAGAGAATGGTGCCTTTGGTTGTCATACATCTGTCTCCGCTTCAATTTTACTCGCCGCTTAATTCTATTACATAACAGCAACCTTACAAATATCCTAACAAAAAAGCCGAGGCCGGGCCTCGACTCTCTGAGCGGGTGATGGGATTCGAACCCACGATATCATGCTTGGGAAGCATGCGTTCTACCACTGAACTACACCCGCAGGCTGAACATTGTGCCGAGATTATAGCCATAGCGCCGAGGCGTGTCAAGCCCGTTTTCTGGTTTGGAAGTTGAACAACACTTGACGCCCGGAATCATCTCTCTTATAATCACCCCGCTTGTCTGGAAACCCGCCGGGCGCTTGCCCGGCATGTTCTTGTCATCATAAGGAGAAAGTTATGCCCCCACATCCAAAGCGAAAACACTCAAAAGGTCGCCGTGATCGCCGGCGCGCTCATGATGCCTTGCAGGCTCGCAACCTGGTCGCCTGCTCCAATTGCGGCTCCATGCGCCTGCCGCACACCGTTTGCCCGAATTGCGGTTTTTATGAAGGGCGCGAAGTGATCGAAGTGAAAAAAGAAAAGAAGAGTGAGTAATCCGCTGCACGGGTCGTGACGAACACGACCCGTTTGTGTTTAATGGGGTAGTTTGGAGGCCAAAAACATGAAATTGGAACCCGCTACAACCGCCTTTGTTTTTCCCGGACAGGGGTCGCAGGCTGTGGGCATGGGCAAGGAATTGGCTGCCGCCTACCAGCCGGCCCGTCAAGTCTTTGAGCAGGCCGATGCGATTCTCGGTTTTTCTCTTTCGCAACTGATGTGGGAAGGCCCAGATGCTGATTTGAATGATACTGTCAATACCCAGCCAGCCCTTTATGTGCACTCGATTGCCGCCTGGAAAACGTTTTTGAGCCTGTTTCCCGATTTTCAGCCGGCGCTGATGGCCGGACATTCTTTGGGGGAACTTTCGGCGCTGACGGCGGCAGGGGCTTTAGCGTTTGAGGATGGTTTGCGCCTGGTCCGTAAGCGCGGCGAGTTGATGAAACGCGCTGGCGAGCTTGCTCCGGGGGGTATGGCGGCCATTTTGGGGTTGGACATTCCTGCTCTGGAAAAGATTTGTACCGAAGCCAGCCGCAGCGGGGAGCCGGTTCAGGTGGCGAATGATAATTGCCCCGGCCAGGTGGTAATTTCGGGGGCGAAGGCAGCGGTGGAGCGAGCAATTGACTTAGCCAAAAGTGCAGGCGCCCGTCGGGCTATTCCGCTGGCGGTGAGTATTGCTGCCCATTCGCCGTTGATGGCGACTATTCAGGAAGAGTGGGGGGATGCGGTGGCTGCCGCGCCGATTGGCGACGCGCGGGTGGCAATTGTTGGAAATGTACAGGCCGCTTCGCTCCGTCGGGCGCAGGAATTGCGCGGGGATCTCCTGGCGCAAATGCAGGGACGGGTCCGGTGGACCGAATCGGTGCGGAACATGATCGAAAACGGAATCCGCTCCTTTGTCGAGGTGGGAAGCGGGAGCGTGCTGATCGGCCTGATCCGCCGAATCGACTCGGCAGTTACCACCTTCTCGCTGGGGAATCCGGCGGATTTTCAGGCGTTCCTGGAGTGATAGCCGACTGTAACTCTCATCCTTCTTTCTTCGCGGTATAATGGCGGCATGATTGCCTTGTCTGACAATTCGATTGTCAGAGCCGCTTTGGCGCGGTGGGCGCATTCTATCTGGTCAGGTTATCCTGACCAGATTGTTTTTGTTCAATTAATTTTCCCCTTGTGGGAGAAGTAGAAGGAGAAGCAATGAAACTCAGCAAACTGGCAACCGAAATTGCCGAATCGCCGACCCTGGCTTTGAATGAGGAGGCGCGCTTGCTGCGTGAGCGTGGTGAGCCGGTGATTCATTTGGGGATCGGCGAGCCCAAAAACAAAACTCCCATTAATGCGATTCTCTCCTCCGCGGCCCGATTGACCAGTGGCGAGGTGAAATACACCCCAGCCGATGGAATGCCGGCCCTCAAGAAGGCGATTATTCGCTATACGGAGGAAAACTACAACCGCCTGGTGGGGCCAGAAAATGTGATCGTCACCAATGGAGCCAAGCAGTCGCTGTTCAATATTTTCTACAGTATTTTGAACCCCCAAGACGAGGTGATTGTTCTGGCGCCGTATTGGGTCTCGTATCCAGAAATTATCAAGATGTGTTATGGCGTGCCGGTCATCGTCACTCCCGAAGATGGGACGTTTACGCCGCGCTTTGAGGAAATCGAACGGGCGGTGACTTCGTACACGCGGGCGATCATTGTCAATAGCCCGAACAATCCGTCGGGGGTGATTTATCCGCCAGAGCTGATCGAAAAGCTGGTGGATTTTTGTGAGCGGAAGGGAATCTTCCTGATTTGTGATGATATTTACCACAAGCTGACCTTTGATCGCAACGAGGCGATACCAGCCTGGAATTTCACCCGGCGTGATATTGAGAATACGAATGTCATTGTGGTCAATGGGGTGGCTAAGTTGTATGGCATGACCGGCTTCCGCGTGGGGTGGGTGGTGGCACCACGGGAGCTGGTGCGGGTGATGACCAACGTCACGGCCCAGACCACTTCTGGGGTTTCGCCTGTCTCCCAGGCAGCTGCCGAAGGCGCCTTGAACGGCCTGCAATCGGTGGTGGAGGCGCTACGCTTGCAAATTGAGAACAATCGCAACGTGTTGTTGCAGGAAATGAAGTCGTTCAACGGGGTGCGTTTGATTCCGCCGCAAGGTACGTTCTATGCTTTGCCAGATTTTCGTGCCTACAGTAACAATTCAGTGGAGCTTTCGCGTTTCCTGCTCAAGAAAGCGCTGGTGGTGACCGTCCCTGGGCGAGAGTTTGGCATGGAGGGCCATTTGCGCCTGTCTTTTTCGGGCACGGTGAAGGATGTGACCGAGGGCATTGCTCGCATTAAGTGGGCTTTGGATCCCTCCAGCCCGAATGAGATTTATATCGGCGATAAAAAGATGGTGCGAGACTGGTTGTAGAAATTCGTTTCTGCGAGGACATGATGAATAATTTACTAAATATCAAGACACCTGCTGAAGCGATTGCGCAAATTCGCAAAGCGGATTACAACCTTTCCAATCATGGCATCAGTAATTTGCGGCTGGCCTATTGGAATTTGACCACAGAGGCCCTTTACGAAGAGGCTGTCTTTCGTGGCGAAGGTGTGGTAGCCCATGGCGGCCCATTTGTGGTGAATACGGGCAAGCACACCGCCCGCTCGGCCAATGATAAGTTTATTGTCCGCGAAACGGATTCGGAGGGGAATGTCTGGTGGGGGCAGTATAACCGCCCCTTTGCCGCGGACAAGTTCGAGGTCCTGTATGATCGCTTGTTGGGATTTTTGCAGGGGCGCGATGTTTTCGTTCAGGATGTCTATGCCGGGGCGGATGAGAATTATCGTCTGCCGGTGCGCATCGTGACCGAACTGGCCTGGCATTCGATGTTTGTGCGCAATATGTTTATCCTGCCGCAATCGCTGGAAGAGTATAAGCGCTTTGTGCCTGAGTTTACGATTATTGCTGTGCCAGGCTTCAAGGCGGCTCCCTCCGTGGATAGCACGGTCAGTGAGACGTTTATCTGCCTCTCCTTTGAAAAGAAACTGGCGATTATTGGCAATACGGCCTATGCCGGCGAGATTAAGAAATCGGTTTTCACCATTTTGAATTACTTGCTGCCGTTGGAGGGCGTGCTTTCCATGCATTGTTCGGCCAACGTCTCGCCGACGGATACGAACGATGTGGCGTTGTTCTTTGGGCTTTCGGGCACCGGGAAGACCACGCTTTCGGCCGATCCCACTCGTCGCTTGATCGGTGATGATGAGCATGGTTGGAGTGATGATGGGGTCTTCAACTTTGAAGGAGGCTGTTACGCTAAAGTGATCGGTCTTTCCGAAACCGCTGAGCCGCAGATTTATGCCACTACCCATATGTTCGGCACGATTTTGGAGAACGTCCCCTTCGACCCGGTGACGCGCCTGATTGACCTGGACGACGACTCGATCACTGAGAATACGCGGGCTTCGTATCCGCTGGAATTCATTGACAACGCAGTGCCGGAGAAGAAGGCCGGCCACCCGAAGAACATCATTCTCTTGACCTGCGATGCCAGCGGGGTGATGCCGCCCATTGCTCGTCTGACGCCCAATCAGGCGCTCTATCAGTTTATTTCGGGCTATACATCTAAAATCGCTGGCACCGAAGTGGGGCTGGGCAAAGAACCGGAGATTACTTTCAGTGCCTGTTTCGGTGGACCGTTCATGGTGCATCATCCCTACCGCTATGCAGAATTGCTCAAGCGTAAGATTGAACGTTATGGCGTGAAGTGCTGGCTGGTCAATACCGGTTGGGTGGGTGGCCCTTACGGCATCGGCAAGCGCATCAGCATTCGCCACACGCGAGCCTTGCTGAATGCTGCTCTGACGGGGAAACTGGACCAGGTGGAATATTATCGTGACCCGGTCTTCGGCTTCGAGGTTCCCACTACCTGCCCAGGCGTGCCCGATGAAGTGCTCAAGCCCTGGTCTTCCTGGCCGAGCCGCGAGGAATACGATAAAAAATATAAACAACTGGCAATGCGCTTCATTGAGAACTTCAAAAAATTTGAAGAGGGAACCCCGCGCGAGGTGATCGAGGCCGGCCCCAAAGTGTGACGAACCCCAAAGCGGCGCCCACGAGAGGGATTTCTTAGTCCCCGAAGTCCCCCAGACTTCGGGGACTTTTTGTTTTTTTAACGTCAATTCGGGATAAAACTAACCTGAAAATTCGCCCGAATTGGGTTGTCCTTGCGAGACGACGTTCTTCCGTCGAAGCCATCTCCCGGCAGGCTAGCCTGACCTTTGTGCAACGGACGGACAAAGCATGAAAAACGACCTCCGTGAAGAGATTGGATCAACACGTTGCTGTATCACGGCGAGGCGGCCAGAAAGGCCGCCGACTGCGCCGCGTGCCAGTCCTCCGCATGAGCGCGGAGATTGCTTCGCCGCCTTCAGCGGCTCGCAATGACACCCAAAAAAACAGGTTTCTTATGCTTGCAACAGCGCATTTTGCATGTCCCATCTTCACGGCCACCCCCACCCCTGCCCCTCCCCCGCAAGGGGCATGTGCCTTAAGTGTCGTCAGTCTGCGGGGAAGGGGGTGGGGGGATGGGGAGTTTGAAGCATCAGACGGGACAAGAGCAGGTTTACATCCCTCACTCTTCGCTCCCCCTTCGGGGATTTCGCAACTCCGCATCGAATGACACGAATACGGCAAATTTTCTTCGAGACATTCGTGAAAATTCGATGCAAAAGAGAATTGAGCCTTATTGCAGATAATGACTTATCCCGAACTCAGGTTTTTTACCTGAACTCGGCATAAGGGCTGAATTCAGAGATGCACCGGCAAGAGGCAGAGTTCGTGGAGATTTTTCGCACGGGGTTGAGCCCTCGCGCGGCCCATATGAACCCCGCTTGAGCGGGCTTTGTATGGGTAGGAACCGGCATCATGCCAGGTTTCAGATAGGTTCTTTCCCGAATTGACGTTTTTTCACAACTTTTATCCTTCATAAGCGACTACAATTGAGATGATGTTTCCACGATGGCGCGATTCCACTGCCCTTCAGGCCGGCCTGCTTTTTGCTGTGTTTTTTCTGTTCATGGCTGGGATTCAATTCGCTACGCCCAACATGCCCGATAACGATGGCTATTACCACATCAAAATGGCCTACCTGATGCGCGTGGAAGGATTGAAGCCGGCTTTTCCCTGGTTACCCCTCACCATTCTCAACGAGCGTGAGTTTTACGATCATCACTTCCTCTTCCATGTGGCGCTGATCCCTTTTACCTTTGGCGATTTGCGCCTGGGCGCCAAATGGGCCGCCGTGATCTTTAGCAGCCTGGCGTTTTTGGCGGTTTGGGGATTGTTGCGTGGACAGCGCGTACCCTATGCCTGGCTTTGGTCCCTGGGATTGCTGGCGATTTCAGAAGCTTTTTTGTTTCGGATGAGCATCACCCGTGCTCAATCGCTTTCCCTGGGGGTGTTAGCGCTGGGGTTGCACTGGATGCTCCAAGAAAAAGGACGCCCCCTGGCGATTTTGGCTTTCGTCTATGTTTGGATGTATGATGCCTTTCCGCTCCTCGGCGCGCTGGCCCTCCTCTATGGATTGTCCACCTGGATGACGGAGAGCCGCCCGGATTTTCGTCCCCTGCTGTTCGTTCTCGGCGGGACATTGGCCGGATTGCTGCTCAACGTGTATTTCCCCCAAAATTTAATTTTCGTCTACCGCCATTTGCTCCCTAAATTGACCCATGCAACCGCAGTGAGCGTGGGGAACGAGTGGTTTCCATACGATACGGGACAACTGTTACAAAATTCCGCGGGGGCGTTGATCATCTTCGTAAGCGGAATCCTGGCACTTGGTCTGCGCGGCGAACGCATTGATCGGGGCACCGCGACCGCCTTGCTGGCCACTTTCCTTTTT
>DAOUAN010000012.1:0-2907 GCA_034433385.1 Anaerolineales bacterium
GGTCGCCGCCTTTGGCGGCTCGCAATGACACAAAACGGCGTTTTTCGCCCACAGCGTCATCTCTCAAGGCACTGGCGAAATGAGCATCCATCCACCGCTCACACCTGACTAACAACTTTTTAGCGCACCCCTGCGGAAAACCGTCCTTGACGAACCGAACATTTGTGCTATACTTCCCTGCGTACTGTCTTACCCATTTTTGACCTGGAGTCAGCCTTATGGCACGCAAATCATCCTCTCCTGTTGAACCCCCCGCTGGCGGCATGGACGACGCCCGTCGCGCCGTCCTGGATAAAGCCGTGGGCGATATTATCAAACGTTATGGCGAAGGCTCGATCATGCGCCTCGGCGAAGCCCACAGCATGCACACCGAGGTCATCCCCACCGGTTCGCTTTCGCTCGATATTGCCCTGGGTGTGGGGGGCGTGCCGCGCGGCCGCATCACCGAAATCTACGGCCCTGAGTCCTCCGGCAAGACCACCATCTGTCAACACATTGTCGCCGAGGCCCAAAAATTGGGCGGCACAGCAGCCTTCATCGACATGGAACATGCCCTCGACCCGGTTTACGCTGCTCGCTGTGGTGTGGACATTGACAACCTGCTCGTCTCCCAGCCCGATACCGGCGAACAGGCCCTCGAAATTGCCGAAACCCTCGTTCGCTCCGGCGCGGTAGATGTCGTTGTGATCGACTCGGTCGCTGCCCTTGTCCCTCGCGCCGAAATCGAAGGCGATATGGGCGATCCCACTATGGGCGTCCAGGCGCGCCTCATGTCCCAGGCTTTGCGCAAGCTCTCCGGCGCCATCAACCAGACCAAAACGGCCGTTATCTTCACCAACCAGTTGCGCCAGAAAATCGGCGTCATGTTTGGTAACCCCGAAACCACCACCGGCGGACAGGCGCTCAAATTCTATGCCTCCGTGCGCCTCGACGTGCGCCGCATCCAATCTATCAAAGTCGGCGCTGAGATCATCGGCAATCGCACTCGCGTGCGCGTGGTCAAAAACAAAGTCGCCCCGCCCTTCCGCACCGCTGAATTTGACATCATGTACAACGAAGGCATCTCCAAAATGGGCGACATCCTCGACCTTGCTACCCAAATGGAAATCATTGACAAGCGCGGCGCCTTTTTCTCCTACGGCGACATCCGCCTTGGTCAGGGCCGCGAAAACGCCAAAGAATTCCTGCGCCAAAACCCCGACCTGGCGGCCGAGATCGAAAACGTCATTCGCCAGAAAGCCCTCAGCGGCGAGATCGCTCTCCCGCTCGATATGGGCGATGACGTCGGCCCCGACGAAATTTAGCCAATCGAAACACCGCGAACACGGAGAGGCTCTCTCCGTGTTCGTTTTCTCCCTATGCCTCGAACTGCCCGCTTCCTTCTGGACTTTGGCTGGCTGGCCACGCTGGCGGTTTTTTCCCTCGCCCTGAGCGCCTGTGCCCCGCAGCCGACCCCCACCCTTTACCTGCCTCCCTCGCCACTGCCACCCACCCCCACCGCGACCCCTGCACCGCTTTTCAGTTTGCCGCTTTCACCTGTTCCCTCTCTCACCCCCACCGAAACGCCGCTTCCTCTCCCCACTCCCTGCACCAACGACCTGAAGTTTATTGAAGACCTGACCTTCCCTGATGATTCCCTGGTTGCCCCCGGCAGCAGCATAGACAAGCAATGGCTGGTACTCAACAGTGGCAGCTGCAACTGGGATTCCCGCTACCGGCTGAAATTCCTGCGCGGTGACCCGTTGGGCGCTCCCGCTGAGCAGGCGCTCTACCCGGCGCGCGCCGGTAGCCAGGCCGTGCTTCGCATCCTGTTCACAGCCCCGCTTGTGCCTGGCAGCTACGGCAGCGAATGGCAGGCCGTTGACCCACAAGGTCAATGGTTTGGCGAAAGCGTTTACCTGCAAATCATCGTCAGCCCCTGAGAAGTCTCACGGCCCCGTTGTCGCTGTCCCTGGCAAAAAATTCAACCGCGGTGTGGGCGGTGGCCCGGCTTTGAACCCCCGTTCGCCGCGAAAAGTAAAATACGTCACCTGTCCAGGGAAAATCTCCACCCAAACCTGTTGTTCTTTTTCCTCATAACGCAGCGTAATCTTATAAATACCGGCAGGCAAATCGCCCAGCACCATGTTTTCGTTATAATGCGGGTCGGCATTCACCACCCGCTCACCATACGTTTTCACCGTGTAAAATTTTCCAGTTTGCTCAGCGCGAACCGTCACTTCAATTTGGTGGAGCGGTTTGCCATCGGTTCCCATAATCCGTCCAGCTAGCACCCCGCGTCCCTCCGGCGGCACGATCCACAATTCCGGGTTATAGGTGTTGTAAAACGAATTGAGCGGAAACCGCACCTCAAAATGCAAATGGGGGCCGGTCGTTTCGCCAGTCGCGCCTACCTGCCCAATTTCATCCCCTGCTTCCACATGCTGCCCTACCACCGCGCTGACCGCGCTCATATGGGCATAAATCGTAAACAATGGCTGATTCTGGTAGCCAAAATCATGCCGAATGGCCACGGCAAGGCCATATGGGTCTTTGTCATTTTGCGGCGAACCCGTGAATAACCCCCAGCCGGCCCAAATGACCGTTCCGGCGCCGGCAGCGTGGATGGGTGTCCCCTCCGGGGCGGGAATATCTACGCCGGTATGCACTACATCCGGTGCGAAGAAAATCCCCCCATAGCGATAATCTGCCACCGGCCAATTCACCTGATCCGCGGCAATAGGCCGGATGAAATAGAAATGATCGTAGGCGGTCAATGCCCAGGGCACCGGGTAAAGCGGTGGACGCCACCCTGAAACCGGCGCTGACCCTGGCGTGGGCAGATAAAACCGATAAGGCTCAGGCGTCGGCCGCGGCGCTTCGGGCGGGACCTGTGGGCGGGTGACCGTTAAATCGGCGATTACTGGC
>DAOUAN010000013.1:0-6729 GCA_034433385.1 Anaerolineales bacterium
GCCAGGAATGGTGTAATGATTGTTCGATTTTGTGCTATCCTTTGTCATGGAGACGTTACCTTTTAGATTGGATTTTCGCAAACCCTTTTCTATCAGGTTTCGTCTCCGCTTTCAATTATTTTTCGGATAGGTTCTAAATCAATGACCATGGACCATTTTGGCATGTTGTTCTCCTTGTAGCGCAAAATTCATTTTGCGATGCGGGCAAGATAAATCTTGCGTTACGCGCGATACACTTTCACCTTCGTATTCGTAAACGCCGCCAAACCGGTAAGCGGCTCGCTGGCGGGGTTGAGCAGTTCCAGCCCGTTGACGCCGCGATTTTTGGCAAAGCGCCCAACCGCGGTGTGACCGAAGTTGTAAGGCATGTTGACCACGTCCGGGCGCAGGGCTTTCACCAGCCGCAGTTTGGTCTTCACCTTGCCAGCGGGGCTTTCCACCCAGACCATGTCCTTGTCTTTCAGTCCGAGTTTGCGCGCCGTTTCGGGGTTCATCTCCAGCCACGAGTTCCACGTCTCGCCGACTGTCATGCCGCTGATTTCCATCAGGGTGGGCATGTTGGCGGCTTCGGTTTTCGGCCCCAGCGACATGAGCGTGAAGACGTTCAGCGTCAGTTCGCCATCGCCAAAGGCAGGAGCATCTTCGTGATGCGGCAGGACAGCGCCATCGCCCATTTGGGTAATGCCCAGTTTCGCCAGGTCGCCTTTGTTCTTCTTGCCCAGCAGTGCGTACAGTTCGCGGCTGAAGAAGTCGAAGCGACCGTCGCGCGGCGATTTGGCGCGGTCGCGGCCAATGACTTCAAACCAGCGCTCACTGCCGCGTTTGGCGTAGCGGTAGCCGGGGACGAGCCACACGCCCAGTTCTTTCAGCGTCTCCCAATCTGCGCCCACGTCTTTCAGGCGGAATTGCAAAACCTCTTCGTACGATTTCCACGGGAAGGCTTTGGCGAGCGTCCCGCCCATTTTTTCGGCGACCTTCAGCAGGAAGTCGGCGGCGTCCATCGTGTCGTAGAGCGGAGCGACAGCGGGCTGACGCAAGGCAATGCCGGGATAGCCAAGTCCTTCGATGTAGTCGTCGCCCCAGCGTTCCAAAAAGGTCGGTTCGGGCAGAATCAAATCGGCATGTTCGGCGGATTCATCCATGAAGGACGAGAACGAAACAATGAAGGGAATCTTCTTGAAGGCTTCAATAAATTTCGCACCGCCGGGGACTTCGTACACAGGGTTGGCGTCATACAGGAAGAGGACCTCCAGCGGGTAACCATCCAGCACGCGGTCAGCCACCGCCTGGTAGGCGTGCTTCGCCAGCGGGAAGAGAGTCCCCGCCCCGTCCACGCGCTCGGCGGCGAGACCTTTCTTCGCCACCGCGTCAAACGGCAAAGGGGGATAATCGGGAACGGGGAAGTATTGCTGCGTCAGCACGCCGCCCTTGGCTTCGATGCTGCCGACCAGCGCATTGAGCGCGTGAATCGCCATCGCCGCGTACACGCCCTCGATGCTTCCATTCAGCAAACCGCCCTTGCCGGGCAAAATCGCCACCGCGGGTTTGTTGGTGGCAAATTCGCCTGCCAGCCGCGCAATCGTTGTCGCGGGGACGCCGGTAATTTGCTCCACCCTCTTCGGGTCGTAATTTTCCAACACAAAATTTTTGAAACCCTTGTGCTTCTTGCCATCGGCGGCGAAGTCATCGAAGCCAAAACTGTACTCGTGGACAAATTCCGAATCGAACAGATTGGAGCGGATGATGACGTTTGCCATGCCCAGCGCCAGCGCCGCGTCGGTTCCGGGCTTGATGGGAATCCACTCATCGGCTTTGGCGCCGTGAATGCCCTGACGCGGGTCAATAATGACAATCTTGTTGCGCGTCGGGCGTCCGCGCCGCCCGTAGGTCCAACCCGAAATCGTGCGCTGCGGGTTCCAGCCCGCCTCCAGCAAATTCGCGCCGAAAGACAGAATGTAGTTTGAATTTTCCAAATCGTACACAGGCAGGGCATAAACGCCTTGCGTCAACAGCATCCCCAGTTTGGCGGCGGCAACGTTCAGGCTTTCTTTGGAAATAAAATTGGGCGAGCCAACCGCCTGCATGAAACGCGAGAAGAAGGAACGCTGCTGCCCGCGTGTGTTGCCGTAGAGCATGGCGACGGATTCGGGATGACCCGCTTTACGCGCCGCCGAGAGCTTTTCCGCCACGAGCGCCGCGGCTTCATCCCACGAAATCGCTTCGGTCTGACCCGTAGCCCGGTCCCGTTTCAGCGGGTTTTTCAACCGATCGGGGTTATAGAGCAGTTCAGGCGCGGCCTGTCCCTTGGGGCAGAGCGCGCCCTGGTTGATCGGGTGCATCGGGCTGCCTTCCAGTTTGACCACGCGCCCATTCGCCACCCGAGCCAGCACGCCGCAGCCCGCCGAACACAGCGTACACACGCCGGGGACGATGACGTCATTTTCTGATGTGACTAAATGCCCTTCGGCGGCTTTGACCTCGACGGGGGAAAATGCGGTTTGGATGATTTCCCACGCCAGAGCAGTTCCGCCCGCGGCCGTGGAAATCTTGAGAAAATCACGTCGGGATAGTCTTGATGCCATATTAATTTCCTCCAGGGGCGGCGGGAGTGGATTGAGGCGCGCCCTCCAACTGCGGCGAGTCCAGTAGTGGAAAAGTCAGCGGCTGTGGCGTCACTTCGCCTTTGGCGAGCGATGTGACAAAAGCCACCAACGCGTCCAACTGGCTGGGCGTCAGTTTGCCTGCAAAGGATGGCATCCCACTGTTTTTGAGTCCACGCAGAATGTTGGAGCGGATTTTGTTCTCGGGCAGGCCACTGTTGACGAGTTCCTTGCCAAACATGCCTTCGCCATTGACGCCGTGACAGGAGGCGCAGGCCACCTGATAAAGCTCCGCGCCGTCGGTCACGCCCGGGGCGAGCAACACGCCCGGCAGGTCGGGGACGGAATCGGGTTTGCCGCGCGCCGCCCAGATGAGTCCGCGCATGGTGCGCGGCCCGCCGCCGCCGGGGTTGACGTGGCAGGTGGCGCACGATTCACCGGTGCGGTTGGCGTATTCGGGCAGGGCATGGGCGGGTTCGGTCAGGAACATGGCAATCGTCATAGCAAGAATCCCAAACATCGCCAGCGCCGCGAGCGAGATAGTCATTTTTTGACGCATGGTCACCTCAAGCAATCCAGAACTTTGTACAGGAAATCAAAAAAGGTAAAAATAGTAGTGAAAAATTGCGCAAAAGAAGGGGCTGGATTTCTCCAGCCCCTGAAGAACAGGTTTATTTGGTGGGCAGGGTCTGGGCGTAGGTCATCAGGTCAATGATGTCCTGCAGGGTCCAGCCGAGGTTCCAACCGGCGGGCATGGCTTCGCCAGGCTGACCAACAGTGGCCTTGTTGAAGAACTCCCACGGATTGTCGGCGGCAACGGTACCGAAGTATTCGGGGGAGGCATCGTCGCCGAAGTTGATGGCCTTGCCGTCTTCGCCATGACAGGATTTGCAAACGCTGTCGTAGAGTTGTTTGCCATGTGCAGCGTCGCCGCCAATGATGGTTTTGTCGGCATTGATGAAGGCGCTCTTGTCAACAACGTCTTTCTGGATGAAGGCAACCATGCGGGCGAAGTCATCTTTGGTGAAGTAAGACGAGAAGTTATGGTCGGGGTTCTTGGTGCCATCAAGCCAGGCGGTCAGTTCTTCTGGGGTCATAGTGGCGGCATTCAGGATGCCGGGGAAGCCGGTCTGGTGCGAGCCGGAGCCATAGACACCATCCTTGCCCTTATAGTCCCAGCCATGGCATTCTTTGCAGCGCCAGGTTTCGCCGCCGGTGCGGGTGTTGGTGGTCTGAGTCTTCCAGAGCGGCTGATCGCCTTCAGGGGCATCCACGCCAAAGGCTTTGAACCAGTTATCGTACATGCGTCCGCCTTCGGTGACGGGAGAAGCCTGGGGCTGAGCCTTGAGGAAGGCAGCCAGGTCGGCGTAATCCTGGTCGGTCAGGCCGAGGTCAACACCGGCGGGCATATCGGCTACGCCAGGCTGGCCAAAGCGCAGTTTGCCGAGCAGTTCCAGCGGGTCTTCGTTGGCAATCGTGGCGGGGTATTCCGGAGCGTTGTCGGGGTGAAAGTTGATGGCAAGCGCTTCGGGGCCGTGGCAGTCCACGCAGTTGTCGGTGAAGAGCGTCTTGCCGTTCTCGGCGTTGCCGGTCAGGGCCAGGACGGCGGCGGTGTCAATCTGCTGTTCGCTGATGTAGAGAGCGAGGTCGGTCAGCGCCTGATCGTCCATGAAAGCCGAGTAATCGTGCTGGGGGTTGGTGGAACCCTTGAGGACAGCCAGAATTTCATTGGGGTCCTTGCCGGCAGAAGCGGAAACGCCGGGGAAGCCGTTGTCGCCCTGATAATCCCAACCGTGGCATTGGACACAGCGGTAGGATTTTTCGACACTGGTATCGGGAGCATTGGCGGCGACCCATTGCGGGTTTTTGTCAGCGGGGACATCGGCGCCGAGTTCCTTCATCCAGTTGTCGTACAGTTTGCCGCCGCGAATCGGGTCGCCCGTCAGTTGCGGGGCTGCCGTTGGGGCTTCGGTAGCAGGAGCCGCCGTCGCGGGCGGTTCCGTGGCCGGGGCTTGAGTTGGGGTCGCCTGCTGACCGCCGCAGGCGGCAAGAATCGCCGCGGCAACCAGCAGAACGCCAGTCAACATCAGCCATTTGGAAGTTCGCTTCATAGGACATTCTCCTTGAAAAATTGGTTTTGTAACGCGAGTTTCAAGCGGAATGAATTCCGCGTTACGCCATTTTGACGCCATTAAAGTAACATGAGAGCCCGTCCAAGAACCGTCACAGAATGTCTCAATTGCGTCCTTGCCGAAACAAAACTGGACAATCCCGCTATAATTCAAGCATGAAGAATAAACTGCTGGACTGGCTCAACAAAGGCCGTTACCTGGATTTGAACATTCTGCAATGGGCGGTGCCGTTGTTTTTGTCGGTCACAGCCATTGCCTTTGAATTTGCGGAGCATTTGCGGAAGGGCGAATCCCTCGACCTTGCCTTCGACGCCGAGGTGATTATCTTCGGCTTGATGGGTCCCGCCATCATCGCCTTCATCATCGCCTGGATGCGCGAACTGGTCAAAGCCGAAATGAAAGCGATGGAGGAAATCCGCCTGCTCAACCGCAGTTTGGAGCAAAAGGTGGAGGATCGCACCGCCGAACTGGCGGAGCGCAACCGTCAACTGGAGGAAGCCAACCGTCAGTTGCGCCGCCTGGATGAAATGAAATCGGAATTCGTCTCGCTCGTCAGCCACGAACTGCGCGCCCCGCTCACCACCCTGAACGGCGGGCTGGAACTCGCCCTGCAAAGCGCCGACTCGCTTCCCGCGCAGGCGCGCCGCACGCTCGAAGCGATGATTGGCGAAAGCCAGCGCCTGACGCAACTCGTCCAGCGCATCCTGGACGTCTCACGGCTCGAAGCAGGAAAACTGGAAATCAACCTGGGACCTGTCGCCGTGCGCCCGCTGATGGAACAAGCCGCCGAGGTCATCCTTGCCCCCAAAAACCGCCGCATTGAATGGAACTTCACCGAAAACCTGCCGCCCGTCTGGGCGGACGAAATTCATCTCGAAGAGATTGTCCGCAACCTGATGCGCAACGCCGAGAAATATTCCCCGCCCGATTCGGTCATTCACCTGTGCGCCTGCCAGCAAGGCGAGCAGATTCGCATCTCGGTCAAGGACCATGGGCCGGGCGTCCCACAGGAATACCAGCAGTATATCTTCGAGCGTTTTGGACGCGCCCACAGAGGCGAAAGCGCCCCGCCCGGCTGGGGGCTGGGGTTGTACTTCGCCCGCAAACTCATCGAAGCGCAGGGCGGCGCGATCGGTGTCAAAAGCCCACTGTGGGACGACCCGCAAGCGCCCGGGGCGGAGTTCTATCTCATCCTCCCGGTAGCAACTTTCAGCGAGGAGTGAAGCGTGTCTACCATCCTGTTGATTGACGACGACGCCAGCCTCACCGACCTGCTTGCCGAGTACCTGCGCGAGCAGGGTCACGCCGTCCACGTTGCGGGCGACGGGCAGAAAGGCTTGCGAATTTTCTTCGAGCAAAAGCCCGACCTGGTGATTCTGGACGTGACCATGCCGAAGATGGACGGCTGGGAGACGCTCAAGCGCATCCGCGAGATGAGCCGCGCGCCCGTTATCCTGCTCACCGCCCGCGACGAGGAGCCGAACGTGCTGCGCGGCTTTTCGCTCGGCGCGGACGATTACGTCACCAAGCCGTTTTCCTTTGCCCAACTGGGGGCGCGGGTGAAGGCGGTGCTGGCGCGTGCGAGCGGGGCTGCTGCTTCTTCGGAACGACTGGAGGCGGGCGCGTTGAAAGTGGATTTAGCCTCCCGCCGCGTCACGCGGGACGGGGAACTGATTCCGCTCACCCCGACCGAGTTCAAACTCCTGACGGCTCTCATGCGCCGCGCGGGCGAGGTGATTTCCCCCGAAGAATTGGTGCGCGAAGTGTGGGGACCGCAATACGCCAACGAGATTGGTTTCGTGCGCCGCTACGTCTGGCATTTGCGGCAGAAGGTGGAAAAAGACCCCGAAAACCCCGAATACATCCACAACGAGCGGGGATTTGGCTATCGGTTCGAAGCGGGAAACAAGTAACGTTCAAACCATCCTGCTCTCCGCGGAATACCCCTCATTTTTGAAAGAGATTCGTCCCCTGCCCGCAGGCTTCGCACTCGAACT
>DAOUAN010000014.1:0-10482 GCA_034433385.1 Anaerolineales bacterium
TATCATTCCTGATTATCAATACCTGCTCGATAAAGTGGACCGCGTTCGTGCTATCGTCATCACCCACGGGCACGAAGATCACATTGGCGCCATTCATCATGTGTTGGCGCAGATTCCCGCGCCGGTCTATGCCACACCGCTGACACGCGGCCTGATCGAGGCCAAACTGGCTCGCAATAACGGTCAACTGAAAGCCACGCTCAATACCGTGCAGGCAGGCGACAAAATTCAAATCGGCGCGTTTACGGTGGAGTTCTTCCACGTCTGCCACTCCATCCCCGATGCAGTTGGGTTGGGCATCACCACCCCCGCCGGCCTGGTAGTGCACATGAGCGATTTCAAGTTCGACCACACCCCCGTCGATGGCTGGCCAACAGATTACGCCAAACTCGCTGAATTCTCTCGCCGCGGCGTGGATTTGCTACTTTCCGACTCGACCAACGCCGAACGTCCCGGCTGGACGCCATCCGAAAGGGTGATCGGCCCGGCTCTGGATCAGGTGTTCAGCCAGGCCAAAGGACGCATCATCGTCGCCACGTTCGCTTCGCTCATTTCGCGCGTGCAACAGGTGGCCGATGCAGCCATGAAGCATGGCCGCAAGATGGCAATCGTTGGCCCCAGCATGGTGGATAACGTCAAAATCGCCCGCAAAATGGGATACCTGAACATCCCCGACGAGGTGATCATTCCCCTCGACCAGGCCCTGAACATGCAAGATCACAAAGTGGTTTCGATGTGCACCGGCTCGCAGGGCGAACCATCGTCGATCATCGGGCGGCTCTCCACCGGAACCAATCGGCAATTTGATCTCAAGGCGGGCGACACCGTCGTCCTTTCTTCTCACCCCATTCCCGGTAACGAGGAACTCATCAGCAAGACGATTAACCGCCTGTTACGCCGCGGGGCCGAAGTCATTTACGATGCCATTGCGCCGGTACACGTCTCCGGGCACGCCAGCCAGGAAGAACAAAAATTGCTCATCAACCTGGTGCGCCCCAAGCACTTCATGCCCATTCACGGCGAGCTGCGCCAGCTACGCCGGCACGCCGACCTGGCCAAACAGGTGGGCATCGCCCCCGAAAACATCGTCATCGCTGAAAACGGACAGGTCGTCGAATTGGCTGGCGGCAGCCTCCGCCTGGCCGAACGCATTCCGGGCGGCTACGTCTTCGTAGATGGTCAAAGCATTGGCGAGATTGACCACGACGTGATGCGCGAGCGCGAACAACTCGCCCGCAATGGCATCTTCCTCATCGACCTGAGCCTGGACAGGCGCTCTGGCCGCCTCCTACACGAACCAGAGATCATCACCCGCGGCTTTGTCACCCCCGAAGATGCCGAAACGCTGCTTCCCGAAGTGCGCAAACGCGTCATGTCGGCCATCCAAAGCAATGGGCAAGATGTCGAAAAAGAGATCGTCAACACCGTAAAAAGCTATCTCTATCAGGAGACCAAACGCCGCCCCATGGTGCTGGTTACCTTGAGCAGAGCCTGATCATCACAAAAGGGCCATTCAAAAGCCCCAAAACACACAGTGACCGCCCGATCGGGCGGTCACTGTTGATTTTTCTACCCCATGTGACGTTTCTCAAGGCGCAAATTTCAAATCAAACAAGCGGAGGTTCAAATCCACAATATCCAGAGTAGATTTTTTGCGCAAGCCGATAAAAAGATAACGGGGCAGATTGACCACCTGCGCCGGCAGGCTAATCGCATTAATGCGCGAGCGCACATTGTTTCCCTCAATCTTCACACTCAACTGATAGGTGTACGGAGCGTTCGCCCCAAAATCGGTATTCACCCGTAATTGTGACCAAAGAAAATGGGCAAATACGTCGTCTGGATTATCTTTATAAATGCGCACCTCTCCACTCTGTGGTTGAAAGGCAAAAATCAAAGCATTGCCGGTAGGAACAGGATCATTGGCAAACGCCAACCAGAACTCCCCACCCAGCACACTCACCGTCCGCAAGGTTAGCGTGACCGTGCCACCCTCCGGCGGAAGGGGGGCCGCAATGCCATAGATGCCCAGCGAGCGGAATTTGCTCAGCCCGAAGAACAGCGTATCCCCAGAAGTAACTATCCCCAATTCAGGCAAACTGGAAAAATTACACTTCCCCTGGGCCAGTGGCTTCGGTGCAAAAGAAGCATCATCACTGGCCACCGTCCAACCATCCAGGCAAGAAAACGAAGGGGGAACATACGCCGGAAGCGGCGTCTCGGTTGGAGGCGAAAGGGGCGTTTCCGTCGGCGGGAGAGAAGTAAACGTCACCGTTGGCGTGAGCGAGGGTTCGGGCGTAAAAGTTGGCGCGAACGTCGCCGTAGGAAGCGCAGCCGTCGGCGTCGGCGTCTTCTCTAACCGCGCCATAATCTGCGGCAAATTGGCAATTAAAGCAGTGATAACCGAGCCAAGCACGGTAATCACGGCCACCACTACCGCTGTATCTTGCCAGACACTTCTCTTTCCACCGGATGAGGGGGTCTCGCTCATTGCATCTCTCCCTGCTTCTGTTAAAAACACTCATTCCAAATTCGTATCGAATTCCTTCGATGCCATTGGACCCGCGTTTGATGCCACCAGAAATCTTTTCCCATTTTACTTGAAAACCATCCTTCCACGATAGCATTTTGATTACAAAGCATCCTCCTCCCCGTCGCGCCAGCCATCCCTTCCGCGCAAAGGCACAAAAGCGACCGGCAACTCCTCTCGTTTTTTATACTCCTCCCCCTCCCGCTCCCACACCTCCAACAGCTGATCGCCGCGGCTGCCCACCGGCAACACCAGCCGCCCACCATCTGCCAATTGCGCTAACAACGAAGGGGGCACCCTCGGCGCAGCCGCCGTGACGATAATGCCATCATACGGTTGCGCTTCGGGCCACCCCAGCGAACCATCTCCCTGATGACAATACACATTGGGGTAAGCCGCCAAAAGCGCCGCCGCTCGCTCCGCCAGCGGAGGAATCCTCTCCACCGTATGCACCTCCCGCGCCAGCTGCGCCAGGATCGCCGCCTGATACCCCGAACCCGTGCCTACTTCCAGCACTCGCTCATCGCCTTTCAGCCGCAGCAAATCCGTCATAAACGCCACAATGAACGGCTGAGAAATCGTCTGCCCAAAACCGATCGGCAACGGCCCATCGGCATACGCCAGATGGCGCACTTCTTCCGGCACGAACAAATGACGCGGCACAGTCTTCATGGCCTCCAGCAAGCGTGGGTCACGGATGCCGCGGCGCATGATCTGCTCAACCACCATGCGGTGTCGCTCAACCTCATAAAAATCCATCAACTTTATTTTCGCGCAAATCAGACGGAAGTTGTTACTTTTTGCGCAATCAAGCGATCTACTTTCCCCATCGGATACAACGGCAAATCCTGTACCGCTGCCCAGTTCAAGCGTTCATCATCGGGAATCGAGAGCAGCTCACAGCGAAAAGCGTAAACCGACACCCTCAGATGAGTGTACGCGTGATGAATCACCCCCAGCGGTTCGCCCGCCCGGACCCTCAGCCGGTATCCCGTTTCCAGGGCTTCGGCCACCCCTACGGCCGGATCGTCCTCCACCGCCCCATTGGGGAATTCCCACATCCCGCCCAGCAGACCATGCGCGGGACGGCGAGCGAGTAACACCCGCCCGGCAACCAGAATCACCCCGGCTGCCCGCTGCTGATGGGGGACAACGGCTTTGGGCAAACGCACCGGCCTCTGTTCTTGCGTGCCCGCCTGCCGCGCCCGGCAGAGATCTGCCAGCGGACAAAGCCCACAGCGCGGCTTTTTAGGCAGGCAAATCATTGCCCCCAAATCCATCAACGCCTGATTGAAATCGCCCGCCTGGCCAGCGGGCAGGTGCTCCGCGGCCAGACGCCACAACAACCGTTCTCCCGCCGGCGAAGCGACCGGTTCGAGCACATCAAACAAACGAGCGTACACCCGGCGGATATTGCCATCCAGCGCCGGGACATCCAGGCCAAAGGCGATCGAGGCAATTGCCCCAACGGTATAGGGGCCCACCCCGGGCAGGGAACGCAAAGCTTCGGGGTCAGCAGGCAGCTGTCCACCGAATTTTTCCATCACCATTCTGGCCGCAGCGTGCAAATTGCGCGCCCGGCTGTAATAGCCCAGTCCCTCCCAGGCTTGCAACACTTCCTGTTCCGAGGCCTGGGCCAACGCCGCCACCGTGGGGAAGCGCGCCAGCCAACGCTCGAAATACGGTATCACCGTCTCCACCCGCGTTTGTTGGAGCATGATCTCCGAAACCCACACCGCGTACGGATCGGGGTGACCGCGCCAGGGGAGGATTCGGCCATTTTGGCGGTACCAGGCTAAAAGTCGGGCAGCGAGGCGAGAAGTGGACATGAGGGAAGGGGAACAAAAGGCACGGCGCGACTCCCCCAGAGCAAGAGAGCCGCGCCTGTCTTGGTCATCCGTTTGAACTGGCTTTAGAACTGGAAACCACCTTTGGCCGGCACAACCTTATAGGAGTAGTTTTTGACGAAGCCGAACAGGCGATCTTGCAATTCGCCCCATTCGTTGGAGGCCAGGATGCGTCGCGCCTGCGCCGCGCTCTCGGCGAGCAGAGCCACTTGAATTTGGGGGTAGGCGCCATAAATGGTCGCCCAGGCCTCCGCCGGCTGAAACCCAAGTCGTTGGACGCCGGGGATGAATTCGCCCACCACAAATTCGAAGTATTCCTGATCGTGTTCGGCCGAAATATCCCAGGTCATCAGCACTTTGACTGCCATAGGATTACCCTTTCTGGTATTCCAAAACTACCACATGCGTTTCTTCGGGCAGGTTGCTGCGGGTCACTTTCAGGGAGGGTTGCGTTTCGGCTTTACTTAATCCCATTTCTTTGAGAAATTTGTTGAGCGATTCGAGTTGCAGTTTGCTATCGGGTGTGGCGTAATGCATGGGGATGACGATGCCCGGTTCCAGCAGGCTGATCACTTCGGCTGCTTTGGCTGCGTTGAGGCCTCCGCCGCCCCCCACCGGCACAAGGGCCACGTTGACCGTCCCCAGGGCTTCGATTTCAGCCTGGGTAGGGACTTGTTTCAGGTCTCCCAGGTGAGCCACGGTCAGACCATCGTAATCGAAGACGTAGAGCGTGTTGCGTGTTTCGCCGTTTTTCTTCTTACCATGGCCATCGGTTTGAATGCCAGTGATGAACACCCCGCCAATTTCAAATTCGCCGGGGCCAGAAATGATATGGGCGACGCCTTTGACCGCTTCCGTGTAGTTGTGGCCGGGCGCGTCATGGCTGACGGTGACAATATCTGCTTTGAGTTTGAGCGGTGCGTAGCCGATGATTTCGCTATCAAAAGGATCGGTCACAATGGTGGCCATGCCACGCTCAACCAGCCGAAAACAAGAATGTCCATACCACGTAATTTCCATGAAGTAACCTCCAGCGGCTATTATACCCGACGGTAGTGGTAAACTTGATTTCCATGGACAAACCGCGCACAATTGCCTATCTGGAAGCCCTTTTTGCTGTCGTCGTTTGGGGAGCCTCTTTCATTGCTACGAAAGTTGCCCTGAAAGATGTCTCGCCGGTGACCATCGTCTGGCTACGTTTTGCGATTGGGGTCGTTTTGCTAGGCGTGGCTGTGATCTGGCGCCGTCAGTTTGCTCTGCCGGCGCGCCAGGAGTGGGGCTATTTTGCCCTGCTCGGTTTTTTGGGCATCACCTTTCACCAGTGGCTGCAATCGAACGGGCTGATCACTGCCCAGGCCAGCACCACCGCCTGGATTGTGTCCACAACGCCGGTTTTCATGGCGCTGCTTGGCTGGTTGTTGCTCAGGGAACGATTGGGCTGGCTCAAAATCGGCGGCATTGCTCTGGCAGCCTTTGGGGTGTTACTGGTGGTGACAAATGGCAAACTGGGCACTGTCCTGCAGGGGAAATTTGGCACGGTGGGCGATTTCCTGATTCTGATCAGTGCTCCCAACTGGGCGGTCTTTTCGGTTTTATCGCGACGCGGGCTGAAAACTCATCCGGCTACCCGCATGATGTTCTTCGTGATGAGCCTGGGTTGGTTGTTCACCACACTGCTTTTCTTTTCTGGGCCAGGTTTCTCTGAAATCTCGCGACTGAGCCTGAATGGCTGGCTGGCTATTCTCTTCCTGGGCCTGTTCTGTTCGGGGCTGGCGTATATCGCCTGGTACGATGCATTACAAGCGCTTTCGGCGGCGCAAACCGGTGTTTTCTTGTACCTCGAGCCACTGGTGGCCGTGCTGGTAGCAGCGCTCATCCTGACAGAACCGATCACCTGGGCCTCCCTTTTGGGCGGTGCGGTGATTTTGCTGGGCGTCTGGCTGGTCAACCGTGCCCCAGAGAAAAAGGTACGTCATGTTCCAACCCCGCTGCACTCCGCAGGCGAGCATTCAGGCGATTCCTGATGGTTTCCGGCTGAGCCTCCCCGCTGGATCGGCGGGGGAATATCGCCTGGCGCAAATTGATGATTATGCGCAACTTCCCCGACGGCGTTTCCCGGCGCGTCCTCCCCGGACCTTGAGCCTGCGCGCCCGCGCCTCGGCCGATTCCCTGCCCGGGACGTGGGGCTTCGGTCTGTGGAACGATCCTTTTGGGTTTTCCTTGGGCTTTGGCGGCAAGGCATGGCGTCTGCCGGCGTTGCCCAATGCTGCCTGGTTTTTCCATGCTTCAGCGGAGAATTATCTTTCGTTCGGCGAGGACCAGCCAGCCCAGGGTTTTCTGGCGCAGGTGTTTCGCTCGCCGCGCTTTGATCTTCGTCTGTTGCTGGCAGGGCTGCTCTTCCCGTTGGCGCGGCGGAGGGCGCGGCGGCTTCTCAGCGAGGTAATCCGCGAGCAGGCAGCCGCCGTCAGCGTGGAGGTGACCGAATGGCACCTCTACCGCCTGGGGTGGGAGGCGAGGCGGGTGTTCTTCGAGGTGGATGGCGCTCTCGTGCTGGAATCGCCCGTTGCCCCGAATCCGCCCCTGGGGGTTGTCATCTGGATCGATAATCAATTTGCGGCCTTTCGCCCCACGGGTCAACTCGCCTGGGGCACCCTGGCAAACCCAGCCGCCTGGCTGGAGGTCAGGGACATTCGCCTCGAGTGAAATTGGAGGAAAAATGAAGACGGCTGTTACCGGTGCTTTTTCGTATTCGGGCAAATATATCGCCCGGCGCCTGCTGGAGCGCGGGGATGAGGTCATCACGCTCACCGGCCATCCTGACCGCCCTGACCCATTTGGCGGGCGGGTGCGTGCCTTTCCGCTGGATTTTGCAGATGAGGCCGGGCTGGAGGCGGCGCTGCGTGGGGTAGATGTTTTTATCAACACGTATTGGGTGCGCTTCGACCGGCACGATACCAGCCATCAACGGGCGGTGGAGAACACGCAACGGCTGATGCAGGCGGCAGTTCGCGCCGGAGTGAAACGCATTGTGCACATCAGCATTACCAATCCCTCGCCCGATTCGCCCCTGCCTTATTTTTGGGGAAAGGCCGCCAATGAGCGGATTGTGATAGAAACAGGTATTCCCTATGCCATTTTGCGCCCCACCGTGCTCTTCGGCAAAGAGGATATTCTCATCAACAACATTGCCTGGATTGTGCGCCGTTTGCCGGTCTTTCTGCTACCAGGCGACGGGAGCTATCGCCTGCAGCCTATTTATGTGGACGACCTGGCCGAACTGGCAGTGGAATGCTCCGGACATAGCGAGAACCTGATCTGGGATGCGGTTGGCCCGGAAACCTTTACTTTCCGTCAGCTGGTGGAGCAAATCGGCGCGGTGATGGAGCGACGCCGGCTGCTGCTCCCGGCTCCGCCACGCCTGGCCTGGCTGGCTGCCCAACTTTTGGGGCTGGTCACCGGCGATGTGGTGTTGACCTGGGAAGAGGTACTTGGCTTGATGGCCAATTTGCTGGTTTCGACAGAGCCGCCACGGGGCAAAACCCGTCTTTCGGATTGGTTATACACCCACCGCCAGGAGATAGGGAAGGAGTATGCTTCGGAGGTCAGGAGGCATTATGCGTAAACTTTTATCATTGCGGGGATTTGCGGTAATATAAGCAAGACAAGAAAGGAGCACCCGATGAATCTCACCCTCCACATCAACGGAAAAGACTACGCCCTCGATTGCCCGCCCCACACCACCCTGCTCACAGCGGTGCGCAGTTTGGGCTTTCACTCCGTCAAGTTCGGCGATGAGCACGGGCTGAGCGGGGCGGATACCGTGCTGCTCGATGGCCGCCCGGTCAACGCGGCGGTGATGCTGGCCGGCGCGGGGACGTACCTGGCGCTCTTCTTCCTGCGCTACCTCGCCCTCGACCGCAACACCTTCGGCCTGAGTTGGATTCCCGGCCTGACCGAGTTCGTCATCTACATCGCTGTCACGACAGGCGTCGCCCTGCTCGCTGGCTGGCTGGTGAGTATGTTCGGGCTGCGCGCCTGGCGCGGGACGCCGCGGCAGGCCGCCGGGTCCGCACTGGCGTTCGTCTGGTTCGTCCTCTACCTGCTGGCGCTCCCCATCCTGCTCAGTTTTGCCGTCAACGGCGTGACCTTCACCTGGACGCTGCCGGAGTTCACCCTCCAGTACCTGGGTTTTCTGGCCATCGTCCAGGCGCTGTTTGTAAGCGCACTGGGGCTGATGCTGGTGGGCGTCAGCGCGGGGGTAGGGAAAGCAAGAAAACAGATCTGACCCACTGTCCTTTGTCACAGCTCGCATTCCCGGAAGAATATGGCCATGTCCCAATTGCCCACCATCAACAACATCCTAGGAGAAGTCAAAATCCTTGTTTCGCAAGGCAAGAAAGCAGAGGCACTGGCTTTGCTGGAAACAGCACTGGCAGAAAATCCAGAGAATATCGTGCTCATGTTATGGTATGCCGGCCTGACGACCGACATCGAAAGAGGAATCCGCCTGCTTGAGCGCGTCTTACAACTCGATCCAGGCAATCTCGCTGCGCAAAAAGGGTTGGCTGAACTGCGCGGTAGGCTCGCTTCAGCTCCTCCGTCTCCAACGAAATCCGAGCCAGTGCAGGAGACTCAGAACATCTTGGGGCAAGAAATGATCCAACTGGCGAGTCAAACCATCTGGCCCTTTCGGGGGTTGAACCGCCCAATTGACGAATTGATGACTGCAAGGACAATTACAAAAAAAGATCTGGCATGGGCGGCCTGGAATGCCCAAAATTCACGAGTAAGATGGGCCGCGGCAGTGTATTTACAGAAAGAGATAATTCAGGAATGCCAACAGGACGCCGACTCTTTGAAAGAGGTAATCTGGCCATTCAAGGACATCAATCGTCCTCTGCTGGATATGCTTCAGGACAAGGTCATCAAAATGAGTGACTTAGTCTATGCCATTATGAATGCCAAAGACGTCACTATCGTCCAGGGAGCAGCGGTTGCAGGATATCTGTTGCTAACCGGCAAGATCACGCTATCCCAATCCCCCCAGCCAAAAACAGTGGCGTCGCCTACCGAGGATGCACCATCAACACCCGCCGCCAAGGCCATTGCCAGGGCAAAACCTAAGGACACTCAAAAAGGACCACTAGTAATCGTGGAAGGTAGTGGTTACCTGGAACATCAACGAATTGATCAGGCTAAAAAGGTCGTTGTAATTCGACGCTTGGGGATGGCTCTTACAATCCTGGCAATATTGCTGGCCTTTGGAGGAATGTTCATACATTGGTGGATGGGATTGGGCATAGTACTCGTGGTAATCGCGCATAGTTTGATCAACGCCATGGAAAAACTCAAGCAAGAGCAAGAGAATTTTGCACAGGGGATTGAAGGAGAAAAAGCCTTTGTCGCAAAATTATCCCAACATCTTAATAGCGATTGGACGCTCTTTCGCAACGTGGATTTGCCTGACCACTCCGGCGACCTGGACGCAGTGCTGGTTGGGCCTCAAGGGGTATATCTTTGTGAGATCAAGGCATATAATTTCATGTGTCGAAATCGAGGAATGGAATGGGAATATCGCAGTTTTGGTCGCTGGAAAACCCTTTCTAAAAATCCAACCAGGCAGGCCATGCGCAATGCTGCCCGTCTGAACGATTATCTCAAACAAATGCTTGGCCATGATGTTTGGATCGAGCCGTGCATCGTTTGGGCTGGAAAGAACAAGCTTTTTTTGGAAAAACCACGCGTCAAAATCTGGTATTTGCGCCAACCGGAATACTGGTTGAAAGAAATCCGCACTGGAAAGCCCTTACCGCCCGAACAACTTTCGCAAATTCTTGTTTCGCTTCGCACGTTATGCTCTATAAACAGGAGCCAATGACATGAACCTCACCCTTCAAATCAACGGTACTTCCTACGGACTCGAAACCGCCCCCTCTGAGACCCTGCTCTCTGCCGTGCGGCGGCTGGGCTTTCACTCCGTCAAGTTCGGCGATGAGCACGGGCTGAGCGGGGCGGATACCGTGCTGCTCGATGGCCGCCCGGTCAACGCGGCGGTGATGCTGGCCGCCCAGGCCGAAGGCCACCAGATCGCCACGCTGGAGGCCC
>DAOUAN010000015.1:0-25561 GCA_034433385.1 Anaerolineales bacterium
CGAAAGAACCTTCGCTTGGCTGGCAAAGCGCCGTAGCGTGGCTACCCGTTGGTGCAAGAAACCCGAAAATTGGCTTGCTTTTGTTCATATGGCTTGTGCCGAAATCGTTCTCGGATTAATTTCCGGATAGATACTTAACACAACCTGAGTTTGGGATAAGGGCTGAATTCAGAGAGACAACGCCAAGGCGCAGAGTTTGTGGAGATGTTTCAAAAGATTTTCTCTGAGTTCTCTGCGTCTCCGCGGTGAAAAAAGCCTGAGCCATCCCGCCCGGACATGAATGCCCGGGCTATCTTCCAAAGCCGTCTGAAGACGGCTCAAGGCCGGCCATGCCGTCCGCTTGAGCGGACTTTGTACGGGTAGCTCGCAGGTTTATCTCCGGGCGGAAGCGGCCTCCTTACTTTTCATTCTTCACTCATTACTAACCTCCACCACCCCGCCCAGTGCATTCAAGTGTAGTGTCCACGAACTCCCCACGGCAAACCGCTGAAATTCTGTCAGATTTTCCGGCGCGTACGAATACGTCTTTCGGCCATCGCTAAAAAACACCGTCAACGTCACACTTTCCCTCCCCAGGCGCTGTCCGCTCGCTACACTTGGACGGGCATATATCGGCGTCAAATCATGTCCATCCAGCGTAAACGTCTGTACCGTTTTCCACTCATCCAGTGTGTACGAGCAATACTGCGTTGTCTCATCGTGGCACTCCTGCACCACCTCAGCGTAGCCGTTTCCCTTATCGATCGTCTTCTCCACGCATACTTGCTGCGTTTCATCGTGACACGAGACGTCATACGCCCCGGCAGGCGGGCTGCCCGCCTCATCGGAATAATGCACCGCCTGAATCTCCTGCAATGGCACCGCCGTCTGCCAGTAGACATCGCTCACCGTCGCACTCACCGTTTTGGAGGGGGCGAACAACAGATATGCACCCATGCAGACGGCCGCCAGGAAGGCGGCGACTCCGCCAAGAACGGCCCAGACGGGAATTTTTCGCTTCGTCGCGGGACCCTGAGCGGGCGCACCCGCCCCCAGCTTCTCCTCCGCCGAAGGTTTTCCAACGCGCGGCAGGGGTGCGCCACACCTGGCGCACATCGTCTGCCCGGCGGGGTTGACCTCGCCGCAGTTTGCACAGGTCACCTGCGCGGTTTCGGGCGCACGCGCCACCTCGCCACCAGCCTGACGCGCCTTACCCTCCTTCAAATCCGCTCCGCACTGCGAGCAGGTAGTGGCATTGGCCGGGTTACGCGTCCCACAGAAGGCACAGTGAATATCTGGCCCCAAACTGGCCAGGCGCGCCGCGTTTTCATCCTGAATCACTTTCGCTTCAGCCGGGGCGTAAAATTGCACGTCCTCCGGCTGGGGCGCGCCGCAATTCTGGCAAGTCTTCACTGGCCCACGATTGCGGCTATTGCAGTTGGGGCAGATCCATTCCAGTTCAATAAAGCCTTTGGATTGACGGGAAGTTGTCATAGTCACTCCTCTCACTACCAGCATAGCGTGGTTTTCAACCACAACAAAATATCAACTTTTGGTTTGCTTATTTTGGCGAAAAAGTCAAATGATTGACTCAATGGTTCGCTTCTTTGCTACTACAAATTCGCCATAAATCTCAGACGTTTTTGGGCTGAACGCTTTGGCGCTTTGCCACTCTCGATGAAAACTATATCGCAGTATGCCCAATCCTCCTGCCCCGCTTCGACAGGCTCAGCGCGCCGCCTTCCCCGCAGACGGGCGCCAGAGATTGCCCAGGTCTTTGGCGGGGAAGGGGGTGGAGGTGATCCTTGGGCACCCCATTTGTGATGGGCTAAATTCGATTTTTTGCCTAAAAATGAGCGAACTGAGAGTATCAAAGCGAGAAACGCAACAACGAAGCAGGTGCCTGGCGTATTGAGAGATGGCTTCGCGACGCGCATAATGACAACAAGCCAGGATTAAAATCCATGCCAGGCACGGATAGATTCCAGCATTTTCTCAATCTCTGGCTCGCGGTGCGGCGCGCGGTCGCCAGGGTCGGCAAAAGGCTCGCCCGTCAGGGCAGCCAGGACTGCCGCCGCGCCGTTGGCTACGTTGTGCGGGTTGTAGCCGCCCTCCAGCACAAAGACGATTTTCCCGCGGCAAATCTCTTGCGCCAGTTCCACCAGCCGTTTCGAGAGGGCATAAAATCCGGCACTGGAAAGCCCCAACGAGGTGATTGGATCGTCCCAGTGCGAATCGAAGCCCGCTGAAACCAGAATCATATCGGGCTGGAAGGAATGCACAAATGGGGTAATGATCTGTTCAGCAATTTGGGCGAAACAGGTGTCGCCGGCGTAGGCCGGCAGCGGTATGTTGACAATGCGACCTCTGGCATGGGGTGCCTCGTCGATGCGACCCGTGCCCGGGTAAATACCCCACTGATGCGTAGAAAGATACGCCAGGCGCGGCTCGTCCCAGAAGGCAGCCTGCGTGCCGTTGCCGTGATGGGCATCGTAATCCACTACCAGCACGCGTCGCGCCCCGCGCTCCAGCAAGTCACGGGCGGCTATGGCAATGTTGTTGAACAAGCAAAAGCCCATGGCGCGCTTCGGTTCGGCATGATGTCCAGGTGGCCGCACAATGGCAAACGCGTCAGCCGCCTCGCCGGCCCAAACCGCGCGCGCACAGCCCAACGTCCCGCCCGCCGCGAGCCGGGCAGCCTCAAACGAGGTGGGCGTAATAAAGGTAGGGGCGTAATCAATCACGGCAGGGGCCTGGTCACGACAAAGCTCTTCCAGGCGAGATACCAGGTGCGGATCATGGACTCGCTCAATTTCGGGCAGGGTTGCGGGGGGAAACTCCAAGGGGGTGACGGGAAAGTTGCGGATTTGGTCGGCCAGCAGGGAAAGTCGCTGCGGGCGTTCGGGGTGATCGGGGTACTCGTGGCCGGGGGAGGGGACGAAGGTAAAAACAGTGGTCACAAGGGCATTATATCCGTTTCAGGAAAAAATGGCTTAAAAAAAGAACACCGCCGCCTGTCAACATGGGGGGGGCATGCTGATCACGGTGGCGGTGCTGACACCTAATACCAGTAAAGGGAGGGCAGGTGTCGTTGTTTATAATATACATCCAAATTATCGGAATAACATTAAAGTTAAATTAGAAACAGGATAAAAATTATCCAAAATACATCCCCCAAATTTCCTAATTTTGACCATTAGCCGCCTTTTCCCCGGCGCTCGGCAAAGAATTTTTCCCATTCGGCCACTTCTTCGGGCGGCAGGCCGCGCTCTTTGAAGGAGGGTCGCGGCGTTTGGGGGTTGTGGCGCAGCTGGCCAGCAAATTCTTCGGAGGTGATGATGCCGGCCTGGGCAGCGCGGGCGTTGGCCTGCACCTGCCGATCGGAGGAGACCACTGTCCAGTTACGGGCAGCCCGCCCCAGGGATTTCAGGCGATCGCGAATGGCGTGATCGGCGCTGTTTCCTACACGCACGAAATGGGCGGTGACCAACCCTACTCGCTTCGTTCCCGCATGACCGGGGGGCGCGCCATCGAAATATACTTCGACGGAGCGACGGCGCAGGCGGCAAAATTCCTGCAAGAGGGCAATCAGTTCGTTTTCGTCTTCCGGGTCGTCCAGCCGCAAGCCAAGTTTGGGAATGAGATTATGGCCATCAATCAGATAGGACATGCCTTGATTTTACCCCCTGAAATGCGCCTCATCCCATCTTTCATGAGCGATTTTGGCATTTGGTGTTCGCTGGGTTCAGGATGTTTTTTTGCCCCGCAATAGATTACGGTTTCGCTTCGGTAAACTTACCGTATCTTGCTTGTATCCCTCATCGTATTTTCCACGGAGTATGAACTGTTCTTTTGAGCCAGTAGGGACTGAGTGTGTAATTTTATTTGTCGCACCACACCATGGGCAAGTGGAATATATGCCATCTATTCGTCTCTTCGCATTGCCAGCACACTTTAACCGATGACAAGTTCCGCACCGGATCCAGGTGCTTATAGTGCCACTGGGATTGACGATCTCAGCCGCACAATCGGGGCATTTGTGCCCCGCCCACTCAATTTCTCCCATGCTCAAAGTGCCCGCAAGATCAAACAAATTCAGGATAGTTTCTTCGGGAGACGGTAATGCTTCTTTTATCACTGGAGAAGCCCTACGTCCGTTTGCAAGGATGGCTTGTAGTTTACGCCACAGAGCCACAATGCCTGGAACCTTTATCGGTTTAGCTGAGACTTCATCGATAGGCTCAAATCCCAAGACTACGAAGGGACCGCTCCAGTTCTTCCGCCTTCCCAATAACATTTTGAAGGTTCGTTTCGTTGTAGAGCATCTCACCAAATAACGTCGAATTTCAACATCTGCCCTGGCGGAAAGGGGGAATGGCTCGGTTGCTTCTGAAGAAGTGGAAGGATATTGTTTGCTTGCAATTCGCTGCAGATCGTATTCTCTGCGCTTATGGATGTCACCAAGAATTTCATAAGCTTCATTGAGCTCCTGAACCTTTCTCAGCACATCTTCGGAATCGCGCTCTTCAGCAGACAAAACATCAGGATGGTATTTTCTTATCAAGCGCCGATAGGCAGCTTCAATGACTTCCTGTTCTGCCTGAGGATCCACCTGCAAGATACGATAGTAATCTTTCATAGGCTTTCAATGATTAAGTCACCTTACGCAGTGGCGCGAGATTTATTTCGTGGTTTCAGGCGACATGAATGTCGCGGCACGAATGAACTACGTAACGTCAGTGATTAAATCACCTTGAAAAACGCTTCGAAAGCAAAAATTTTCATCGGTTGGGTTACAGGTCGCCTCCATCCCCTTTCGTAGGAGGGATGTAGAGAGGGGCTCTTGTCCCGTCTGGTGCTTCAAACACCCATTTGGGGGCAGGCCGTGAAGATGGTACATGCAAAATCTCGTACTTTCAGGCGACTTTACGCTCATCCAGGCGATGCAGGCCGGCTTTGTGGGCCATTTGTAGCGCCTCGCCATATTCAGCAGGAGTGATGCGGCGGTTTAACTCAGGATATTGCCCGGCTTTGTAGGCCGGATGGTATTGATCCATGAGATTGAGATAGGTATTTGTGGAAATTTCCGTCGCCAGAAAGTGGACGATCTGCTGCGTTCCAGCGAGGCGATTCGGCAAGATCAGGTGGCGTACCAGCAGGCCACGCAAGGCCAGACCTTCTTCGCTGAGCTGCAAATCCCCCACCTGGCGATACATCTCTTTGATCGCGGCGCGGTTGACTTTGGGGTAATCGCGCGCCCGTGAATATTTGAGGGCGATGCGGGAATCGGCGTACTTCATGTCGGGCATGTAAATATCAATCACGCCGTCCAGAAGGCGCAGGGCTTCCAGCGAATCGTAGCCGCCGCTGTTGTACACAAGAGGCAGGCGCAGGCCGGAGCGGGCTGCGACCGCCACCGCGGCCAGAATCGGTGCGACCAGATGGCTCGGCGAGACCAGGTTGATGTTATGGCAGCCTTCCGCTTGCAGGATGAGCATGATCGCGGCCAGTTCTTCGGGGGTGACTTCCTGGCCAGCACCGCTCTGGCTGATTTCATAATTCTGGCAAAACTGACAGCGCAGGTTGCACCGGCTGAAGAAAATGGTGCCGGATCCGCGCCAGCCGCGCAGGGGATCCTCCTCGCCAAAATGAGCGCCATAGCTACTGACCCGGGCGCGTGTGCCGCTACGACAAACGCCCAGCTCACCTTGCAGGCGATTAAGGCGACATTTCTGTCCGCACAGGTCGCAGCAGGCCATGCGGGCAAAAGCCGCTTCGGCGCGTCGTTCTAGCTCGCCGGCGGGTAAATGCAAATAGGCCGGGATAAAATCAGCAGCCTTCATCGGCATGGATTATACGCCTGGGGAAAAAAGAGAAAAAGGAGGAGCGGGCCTGGCATCCCGCTCCCCAGTGCTTACCAATCGTTATTGCGTTCGTAGCCGAGACGGATCAACAAATCGCCGGCCACTTCCTTGAACAATTTTTTATGTTCTTCGGTGAAGGCCTCACGCCAGCCCCCCGTCTTGCCCGAACGAAAGGTGCGACTCTTGCGGGGCTGAATGGCCTCGGTGAGAATTTGCAGAGCTTGCGGACGGGGCACAGGAATCTCGTAGCCGGTCTTTTCGACTTCATCCAGCATGGCATTCAGGGTGGCCTCGCGCTGGTGGATGAGGTCTTCAAAACGCAGACAAAGCACGCCGGGGGTCTCCAGCCAGCGAAAAACGCTTTCGTAGCGTTGCTTCACACTGACCATGTGCAGCCCGTCACGGTCAATGCCGGTGATGGCCACTTTGAGCCGGGCGTTGAAATCGGGCAAAGACTGATAATAGGCGTGCATGCCGTGCTCTTCGTGCATGTCGGTGGCAAAATGCACGTGCGAGACGAGCATGTCGCGGGGGTCGCGATAAATAAAATAGTTCACGCGCCCGCTCTGGGTCAGGAACGAGACGATTTCGGGGGCGGCGTCCAGGTATCCCCAGCCGATCACGCCAGGGGGGAGAGCGTGCAGATCGTGCAGAATCTCATCTACCTCGCGCCGACGGCCCTCTTTGGTGATGGTACGAATCGGATCCTCTTCCACATAGCGATAAGGGATAATGCGGGTGAAGCCGTTGAGGATTTGCAAGAGCAGGTGCGAGCCGCTCTTGGGTTTGGAATTGCCAAAGATGGCAGGCGCATCGCCAAAGGAAAGTCGCCGCCAGCGCCAGATGGCTTCAGCGCTTTTGGCGGCGGGGCGAAGGAGGTGACGGACGGTTTTCAGCGTGCTCATAGGCTCTTTCACGCCAGGCGGGGTGCGTTAGTCCTCGCCGTTGACGCGGCGCAATTTGCGCAGGGAAGGCATTTCGGACTCATACACGCGCTTGACGCCGTCGCCCAGCGCGGCTTCGGTGACGCGGATGTATTTGACCAGCCGTTCAAAGCCGCCAGGCTCCACCGAGGCAGCCTGGTCACTGCCCCACATGGCGCGGTCCAGGGTCAGGTGACGTTCGACCATGCAGGCGCCCAGGGCCACTGCCACCGCCGAAGGCACCAGCCCCACTTCATGGCCGGAGTAGCCAATGGGCACTTCAGGAAACTCGCGGCGCAGGGTTTCGATCATGCGCAGGTTCAACTCTTCCGGTTCGCAGGGGTACGTGCTGGTACAGTGCATGATCACCAGGTTTTCGGTGCCGATGATGTGCACGGCCTTGCGAATCTGCTCCATGGTGGACATGCCCGTGGAGATGATGAGGGGTTTGCCGGTCTTGCGGGCGTAACGCAGCAGGTTGTGGTCGGTCAACGAGGCGGAGGGGATTTTGTAGGCGGGCGTGTCGAATTGCTCCATGAAATCCACCGAAGGCTCATCCCACACCGAGACCATCCAGGGGATGCCTTTTTCCTTGCAGTAGCGGTCAATCTCACGGTATTGTTCTTCGTTGAATTCAACCTTGTAGCGATATTCCAGGTAGGTGATGTATCCCCAGGGGGTGTCGCGCATTTGTTTTTGCTGCTCCGGAGGGGTACAGACTTCCGGGGTGCGTTTTTGGAATTTGACGGCATCCACGCCGGCATGAACGGCGGCATCAATCATTTGTTTGGCGATTTCCAGATCGCCGTTGTGGTTGATGCCGATCTCGGCGATGATATAGGCAGGATGCCCATCACCGACCAGGCGATTTCCCAGTTTAATTTCACGTGCCATAGTTACTCCTTTTTGGATTCGGGTTTACGCTTGGGGCGTGCCCGCGAGATGATTCAAGACCAGTTCACACAATTCACGCAGCGCGCCATGACCACCAGGACGGCTGAGGACGTAATCGGCGGCGCGTAACACTTCGGGGTAGGCATCGGCTACCGCCACCGCCCAGCCGGCGATGGCAAAGCAGGGCAGGTCGTTCAAGTCGTTGCCAATGTAAATGACGTGGGCCGGGTCAATATTCTTTTCGACCAGCAACTGGCGGAGGGCCTCCCCCTTGCCGCGGATGTCAATGCCGTGGACGGCTTCCACGCCCATTTTCTCGGCACGGGCGCGGACGACGGGGTTCGGCTCGGAGGACAGGATCATCACCTCGATGCCGCGTTCGCGCAGGTCGCGAATGCGCATCGAATCGGACCGTGAGGCGACTACCGTTTCGCGGCCGGTTTCATCCGTCCAAACGCGGTTGTCGGTGATCACGCCGTCGAAGTCGGAAACGATCAATTTAACGGTATCCGGCAGCGGTCGGCGCGGCGAGGCGGGGGTGACCATTTCCAGGCCGCTGTAGGCCAGGGTCTCGTAGCGTGCCCAATCGCTCAGGTTGTCAATGTCCACCGTGTAGCGTGGATCAATCAGGATGGGGTAGATGACATCTCCGGTGAGCGAGTGTTTTTGCAAAATGGATGAAACGCGGATGGCGTCAATGTGTCCGGTCTGCCAGTAGGTGGGCGGCAGGCTCTGGCGCGGAGCGTTATAAGGTTCGGGAACGCCATCCAGGCTGAGCAGGGGTTTCATCGGTTGGTTGGGATCGTCGAAGCGCCACATTTTGAACGGGTTTTGGGCAGAGGGCACCACGCCGCGCACACAATCGGCCTCAGGGTGGGCGAGCAAAATGTGCACGGCATCATCCACCAGGCGGGGCGGGCGAATGGGTGAGGTGGGGCGCAGTTGGACGACGATTTCGGGGTGGTAGTTTTCGTTTTCGGCCAGCCATTGCAGGGCGTGCTCGAAGACGGGCAAATCGGTGGTGGTGTCCTGGGCGAGTTCGGCCGGGCGCAGGAAGGGAGTTTCGGCGCCAAAGGTGCGGGCGACGGCGGCGATCTCTTCGTCATCGGTGCTGACGATGAGGCGCGTCACGGAACGCGCCTGACGGGCGGCGGCGATGCTCCAGGCGATGAGCGGGTAACCGGCAAAGTTGCGGATGTTTTTGCGCGGGATGCCCTTCGAGCCGCCGCGAGCGGGGATCAGGGCCAGGGTTTCTACCATGCCGTCCATCCCCCATCCACAACGAGGTTGGCGCCGGTCATGTAAGAGGAGGCATCGGAGGCCAGGAAGAGCAAGGCGCCGTTCATTTCGTCGCGTTGAGCCATGCGGCCGAGAATGGTTTTGGCAGAATAGTTTTGGACGAAGTACTCTTCGTGGTTGTTGAATACGCCGCCGGGGGTGAGGGCGTTGACACGAATCTCCGTCCCGGCATAGTAAGCCGCCAGGTATTTGGTAAAGCCAAGCACGCCGGCTTTGGTCACCGTGTAATAGACTGGCTTGAAGGCGACGCGCTGACCGTTTTTGATGTAGATGCGCTGATCGGGGCCATTCAGCCCATAGGTAGAGCAAATGTTGATGATGCTGCCTTTCTTACCTTGCGCCAGCATGGGCTGCACACAAGCCTGGGTGACCAGGAACATACCGGTCAGGTTGACGTTGAGGGCGGCGTTCCATTGCTCCAGAGGGTAGTCTTCGAAAGCGCCGGGGGTGAGGCCGCGAGCCACTGCTTCGGGGTCAAATTTGGGGTCGAGGGCGGCGCTGTTGACCAGGATGTCGAGCCGGCCGAAGGTGGCCAACAGGCTTTCGATCATGTTGCGAACCGAATCGGGGCGGGTAATATCGGTGGGGAGGGCAAGGGCACGGTAGCCGGCAGCGGTGAGGTCATCGGCCACTTTTTGGGCCGCGGCGGCATTGAGGTCCACGACGGCTACGGCCGCGCCGGCTTCTGCCAGGGTGCGGCAAAACCCGGCGCCGAGCAGTCCGGCTCCACCGGTGACCAGGGCCACTCGTCCTTCCAGTTTGAATTTTTCCAGGATCGTCACAGGTTACTCCTTGCTAAGGCCAGGCGGTGAAAAGCATATCGCCGCCAACCTGTTTGGCCAGGTAAAGGCCTTCAATAATATCAGGGTAAATTTCTTTCACATTGCGGTCATCGCCCCTGGGGCGAAAGAGCGCCAACACAGCTTTGCCGCTCAAGACATCGGCACGCAGGGCTTGCACCTGAGCGGCATAGGTGGGCACGATTTGATTGGTGACCGAATCCACGGCGGTGGGCAAAGGGCGCGTCGGGCGCTGGCTGTAGAGCCAGACGGCGCCCGGTTCGTTGGTGTAAATGTGTACATCGGCTGGCAGCTGGCGCAAAGTAGCCAGAATTTCGGAATCATACCAGCGCCAGGAGGCAAAGCCGCCAGGTTCGCGGCGCAGGGTATTTACGGCGTTGATCTGGCCGGCCAGATTCAGGGCAATCCACGCCACCAGGAAACTGGCAACGAAAGATTTCCACAACAGGGAGCGATGCTGCCACAACCAGGCCCCTGCCGCTACCAGCAAAATCAGCAGGGATACATACATGGGGGCGAGAATGCGCAACTTGAATTTGGTCGCGGCATCGAAAAAGGTCATCGTGGCGAGGATGGAAGCGAAATATCCCCAAAAATACAGACCACTGACAAAGGGGATCACCGCGGGCATGGGGTTTTGCCCTGGCCGAAACAGGCGAGGCAACCCAACCCAAACCACCCATAGGAAAATAGCCGCCAGCACGACGAGCAGAATGCCGCTTAGCCACAACGTGTTCTTGTACAGAGCACGCTGCCAGCCATCCACTGGCATCAGAAAATTCGAGACCGTCCACAGGCCGATTGTGAGGTTTTCTGCAGTGATCGGATGCCAGCCCAAACCGCGATTGGTGGCGCTCCCGCCGATGAGGGTGTTGCGGATCATCCAGGCCAATAGCCAGGGCAGGGCACCAGCCAGCAGCAGCAAAACGCCGCTGATGCGTTTTTTCCAGGTTTCATCCAAAATCACGATTGCCACCAGGAAGGTGGCCAGCAAGGCCAGGCCGGCATAGCGCACCAACCAGGCCCAGCCGGTGAGAATGCCCGTGAGGAAAAGCCAGCCGGGTTGGCGATACGCGAAATACAAGTCAAAGCAGGCAATGGCCAGCAAAGAGAGAACGAGATAGAGCGGCTCGCTCATGGCCGGGACATGTGTCCAGAGCAATTGAGCATTGATCACAAACAGCGCCGCCAACACCAGCCCGGCCAAATAAGAGCGCGACATGCGCCAGCCCAGCCAACCCAGCAAGGCAGCGTTCAGGCCATAGGCCAGGGCGTTGACCAGCCGCGCGGCGCGTAATGGCTCCAGGCCAGTGAGACCAAGCAGAGCCAGCAAAGCCGGAAAGCCTGGCGGGAAATGGGTCACTGGTTTGTTGCTTTCCAGCCAGGCTTCGCGGTAGCCTTGCCCACTCAAAATGCTTTGCGCCCCAGCCAGATAGGCAATGGAATCATCCGAAAGGGAAAGCCCCTGCGGGGTGCTATACAGCAATAGCCAGATTGCGAAAAACGCAATGATGGCCAGGGCCACAAAAAACATCCAATGAAGTACGGTTTGCCTGCTCACGGCGAGGTAGCAATCACCCAAAGATCGAGACGGGGTTTAGCGCCCGTCAGGGTGGAGGAACCCTTTTTCGATGAGATAGTTAATGATCTTGCGGGCATTTTCTTCGGGGGTGGAATTGTAGCCCTGCAAGGTAATTTCGGGGTCAATCGGCGGCTCGTAGGGGTCATCTACGCCGGTAAAGCCCATCGGGTGACCTTCAGCCATGGCATGGCGAGCCTTGGCGTAAAGGCCCTTCACATCGCGCTGTTCGCAAATTTCGACAGGCGTATCCATATAGACCATGATGAAATTCTCGCCGACCATCTTGCGCGCCTCGTTGCGGGCAGCGCGATAGGGGCTGATGGCCGCGCAAATCACCACGCCACCATGCCGGACAATTTCGCTGGCGACAAAGCCAATGCGCAGGATGTTGGTATCGCGATCTTCGCGGCTGAAGCCGAGGCCTTTGGAAAGATGGGTGCGCACCACATCGCCATCCAACACAGTGGCCTGGCGGCCATATTGCAGCAACAGTTCGGTCAACACCTGGGTGGTAGCCGATTTCCCCGCACCGCTCAGGCCGGTGAACCAGATACAAAAGCCTTGTTGGTGACGGGGCGGGTACATCTGGCGCAGAATTTCGGCGGTCTCAGGGCGGGTAAACCAGGCCGGCAACAGTTTGCCTTTTGCCAGGTATTCATCGCGCACCTGCGTTCCAGAGATATTCAGGGTGCGCGCCCCCGGCGGAACATCTTTGGCCTCCACATAGCGATCTTCATCGGGAAGATAGACCAGTTCCTCGAAGGGGATCATCTTGACCCCGATTTTGTCTTCGTACTTTTGCATCATCTCCTGCGCTTCATACGGACCGTAGAACGGCTTGCCGGTCGAATCTTTGCCTGGTCCGGCATGATCGCGCCCGACGATGAAGTGATTTGCTCCATAGTTGCGGCGGATGATGGCATGAAGCAGGGCTTCTTTTGGCCCAGCCATACGCATGGCCAGCGGCAACAGGCTGAGCAATGTGCGGCTCTTATCGTAATATTTTTCCACCAGGACTTTGTAGATGCGCACGCGGGTATAGTGATCCACATCACCGGGCTTGGTCATGCCAACCACGGGATGAATCAGCAAGCTACCGCCCACTTTTTCGGCAGCGCGCTTGGTCAGTTCCTCATGAATGCGATGCAGGGGATTGCGCGTCTGGAAGGCAACGACATTGTCATTGCCCATCTCTTCGAGCAAAGCGCGCACTTCGGCGGGCGTGCGGCGCAACTCAACAAAATCGTAATACCGCGGCAGGTTAATGACCTTAAGTTCGCCTGAAATACACACCTTGCCCCAGCTCGCCATTTCTGACACCATGGGGTGGCGGGCGTCATTGGTGCCATAAGCCAGCAGGGCTTCTTTTTCCGGGCTCCAGGAAAAGACTTCTTCCAGGCGCATAATAGCCAGAGGCTCGTTCAACGCGTTGCGCAAAACGATCTCATTCCCCACCTGAGGCAGCTCTTTGGGATCGGCTGTCAGGGTAATGGGAAGCGGCCAGAGGGTGTCATCGTCTATGGACATTTCATGTAAGACGCGCTCGTAAGTGGCCTTATCCATGAAACGATCCAGCGGAGAAAAACCGCCGGTTGCCAGCAATTCCAGGTCGCATTGCGCGCGCATGGAAATTTTGATAGAGGGAAGATCCGCCAGACGGGCAATGAGATTTTCTCGCTCTTCGCCGGTGACCACCAGGTTAACCAGCTTGCCACCGTATGGGGTAATGAGTTTTGCTTTTGACATGAGTTCTCCTTGAGCATAAGACTTCGGAAATCTCGCAGACTTCCGAAGTCTGGAATCTTCAGACACAGGGCGCAATTATAACCCAAAATTCAATAAGTGAATTTTGGGTTGGTTACAGTTTTGACAGCAGTGCAGACACTACTCCGCACAATAATATGCATTTATAACCCCAATAGTTTTCTCATCCAGTCCCTGCATGGAAGAAAGGTTCTGGCAAACTTGCACAAACACAAATGGATCCGCTTTTCGCATGTATCGTTTTATTTCGATTAAACGATCAGTGTTTCCCTTTCTTGCATAAGCCTGGAGAAAAGGCATCCATTCGATTGGATCCTGCGGAACGAAATCTTTCTTGAGCACTTCCTCGCCAAGTTTTATTACCTCATCCCATTCGCCACGCTGGCGGGCGAGACTGGCTTTTTCGTAGTAATAGCACCATTCATGAGGCGGTTCATCACCAAAGACAACTTAAAGACAACTTGAGGAGGAACATGAAATTCTGCATCGAGAAGCACGTTCTCCGCTCGGGAAAAGGGCGCAATCAACATAATGCTGTTTTCTTCAGAGGCGGATAGTGTCGGTTGCGCTCCGTCGAGAAGCTGAACACAGGACTCAAGGGATGGGCGGCTCAGAATGAGAATATTCCCATAATCCGCATAGGTGATTATGGCGCGGCGGTTGTCATATTCCTTGCCGCTATGAACAAGGATTTTGTTTACGATTTGGTTATTTAGCACAGCGGCAAACAGGGCGGGGCGTATTCCCCTATTCTCATTGAGCGGTTCGGGATAATAGATGAGATTGGCAGGTCCCCATACGAAATAATCCTCTTGAATGTTGCCGATTGGGTAATTGGCAACTAACGTTGTCTCCTTCTTGATTTGGGGGACCCGCCAGCTGACCTGCCACCAAAATTCGTTCATGATTTTGGTCCGCATAGATGCCTGGAAATTATTGGCGTGATGTGTCAAAACAGAGAAAGTCAACAAAATGGCAATCAACATCCAACGAAGATGCTTTGACGCAACAAAATGGAATAAGAGAACGCTTATCAGAAGAGCGGCGCCAACCGAACTTGCCAGTGAATAGCGTGTGAAATTTACAAAATCCACTTCACGGTTCACCAGAATAATGGGGATCAAACCCGCTATCAACATCCCTGCGCCCAAAAAGAGCATTTCCTTGTGCCAAACGGCTTTTTCCCCTTCGTCCGTAACCTCCGGAGGTACGTTGGCCAACTTATATGCGACCCACGTCATGAGAACGGCAGCGGCAGAACCCAACAGGATGTGACGCGGCCGCAGAACCGGCAGTAAATTCGAAAACGGGACACCCCACGCAAGCCACAGCACGTCAACCGCATCTGCCAGCAATTTGACGCCCCACCAAAACATCACAAGCAGGGGGGAGCTGGAAAAATTCTCCAGTTGCAAATCGATATCCGTTGCGCCGCGCTCGCTTTTGAAGAAAAATATCCTCCAAGTCAAAAACACCAGAGGAATGAAGATGTTGGGAAGCCAGGCTTTGATTCCGTTTTGTAGGCGGCGCTGCCAGGAACCATTGGCGCGATTTGCCAGAATCAACAGCGCACCCAAACGGAGAAATTCGAAGCCCAGAAAATATTCCACCAACCCCAGATAGAGCCAGCCCAGCAATGTGGCGGCAATCATGAGCGCTGTTTTTTCCAGCAAACGATTGCTGAACCATGCCCTGACAGACAGAGCAATCGAGAGCAAAGCCGCCGCCAGGCTGACCATTTGAGACTGATAATCAATGCCGTTGACTTGGGAAAGAAAGCCAGGATAAATCAAATAGAACAAAGCGGCAATCAGCAACACGCCCTGTTGCCGGGACCATAGCATTCGCAACAGCCAGAAAAATGCCAGGGCCGAGATCAGACGGAAGGCATAGGCGCTCAGGTTGTAATACAGCGGGTTATCCCCAAACAGAGTATAGGTAGTCATCATCACCCATGCACGCGCGGGGCGGTCCACACTGAAAATGTCAATGAAGGCGCGCGGTCCGTATGCCTTGGCAGAATACATCAAATACCAGTCATCGTTCATGTAGCCGATCTGATGTATCCAGGGCAGGTAAGTCCACGCAGAAACTGCCGCCAAAAACAAAATGACGAGAGGGATGCGATAGGCTCTCAGGAATCTGCGCATTTATACCTCTGCTAGAGTCACAATTTGACCGGTTTTTTGAGATTGATATGCCGCCAGGGCGAGACGCAACGCCATGATGCCGTCTTCGAGCGTGCAGAGCGGTTCAGACTCCCCTCGGGCTGTTTCCACAAAATGACGCATTTGACTCACGAACAGCCAGTTCCGTTCGAAGCCTTCGGGCGGGGAAAAGGTCTCGGTGACGGGAGCAGGCGGGAGGTCCGAATAAGAGCCGAAGGGGGCGGGGAATTTCTGAAGGTGCAGGATTCCGTCCGCGTTGTCCCAGCGAATCGTGCCTTGAGTCCCGACGATCTCCAGGGTGTGACGCGGCGGTCTCTGCACGTAGTTGAGATGTACGCCGCCGACGACGCCGTTGGAGAATTTGAGACCGATCTCGGCGACATCCTCTACATCCAGTTCGAGCGGCGAAATGTGACCGTTAAACGACCAGAGCGCTTCGACTTCGCCGATGAGGAAGCGCAGGTAATCGAGCGGATGCGTGAGCGTGCGGATGACGCCGCCGCCCAGGTCGGCGCGGGCGGCGTAACTGGAGCGGTAGTCTTCCCAGGGATGCCATTGGGGGAGATATTCGCCCCAATGGGCATGGACGGTGAGGACTTTGCCGATGGCGTTTGCCTGAAGGAGTTCGCGGGCTTTGTTGAGGGTGGGATGGTAGCGAAACTGGAAGCCGACGAGGATTTTGCTGCCGCTTTTTTGCGCGGCTTGTTGGAGGATATCGAGGCGGTCGAGCGAATCGGAGACGGGTTTTTCGAGCAGAATGGCACATCCCGCTTCCGCGGCGGGGATGGCGACATCGAGATGTAAGGCAGTGGGATTGGCAACGATGACCGCATCGGGCTTATGCTTTTCGAGCGCTTCGTGAATATCGGTTTCGACTGGGAAGCCAGCCAGTTCGTCATCGGGCAGCGTGGCGCGGTGACTGCGAAGCAGGACGATGTCCTTTTCGCCCAGGGCAATGAGGTTGCGAAAATGGCGGCGTCCGATGGAACCGAGACCTGCGATGAGGAATTTCATAGAATACTCTGTGGTGCTTCGGGGTTAACTGTTCAAACACAATACTGCAACGAAACAACGGTGCGGATTATCTCAATGATGTATTTGCCGGCGCGGCAAACGGCAAATGCAATCTAACGTAGATGTCCAAGCCAAACCAGCATCTTCATGTTGGGTTGGCCAACAACAACTATGATGGTTCTGCCAGATAACGTAGCGAGAGTTTTCATAAACGCGCGTCCAGGAAACTTCGCTGGCAAGAGATCGATTCAAACTGCCATCTTTCCTCAATACAATCAAATAATCGGGTTCCCGTTGGATCTTTGCAAAGAACCCCTTTAGGCATTCCAAATCTTGCGTGGTTTGGCAAGTGCGCGCTGCAAGCATTAACTCGACTTGTTCATTATACCTGCCCAGCCACTCGCTCCCCCATTGCGCGATGAGAGGCTCGCGCCGAAAAAGATAAGGCATCCATTCCGCCTCGTCTTGAGGAACCATCGCCAGGTATGTAGCATTCGGATGAGTGTGTTGCTGGATGAAATCAGCCAGATCCAAGGCAGCAGAGGTAAGCCTTGGCGAGAAGTTTTCTATTATTCTCACGCCGTCCAGCCAAAGCTGGGTCACTGTCAACAATACGAGCACAGTAACGCCAAGTGCAAAAAGACGCCGCTTTCTGCGCAAGAAGTTTACCAGCAGGTTCACAGCCTCTGCAATACCCATACTTGCCAAAATGATGGCCAAAGTGTAGATAAAGCGCTGTCCATCATCCTGGAAAAGGAAGGCAGAGAACAGAAACATAATTGGCAGCGCCGGGGATTTTCTAACAACTTGAGCCACAATGCCTATACCAATCAATGCTGTCAGCAACACGTTTTCAAGTATTGGTTGAAGTCCCTCATAAAGTCTTGAGAACATCCCAACAGGACTTGTAATGGTCGAAAGAAAGGCAGTGTTGCCATGTGAATTCAAAGCGCCAGCGAAGACGGAGGCTCCATAACGGAAGAACATTAATCCCACCCAGGGTGAGGCAAACAGCCCCCCTAACAAGCCAACCGATAGTGCCGCAAGCCAAGTGGGCCAACGGGAGTGTGTCAGGACCCAGAAACATATCCAAAAGGCAACAAAGAGAGCATAGCTAAAGTGAGTAAGTAAAGCCAGCCCCAGCGATATACCTCCCAAGAAAATATCACGCCAAGCACGTTTGTCGGCGGCACGTGTAAAAAATAACACAGCCGCCAGGCTAAACCCAAAAGCGGGAGCGCGGACTATCCCCGCCGCCCAGACGTGGGGAACATACAACGGAACCGAGGCAGACGCTAAAACAACTGCTGCCATTGCAGCTGGTTTTGACTTGGAAATCTCAAGTACCAGAAGATAGAAGGGAATAAGTGCCAGCCAAGCGAATAAGGGAGGAAAAAAGCGTAAAAGCACCAACGTTTTTCCAGTTATTTTCATGAGAAAGGCAAGCCCGTAGAGACCCAACGGCGGATAGGCAAAAGGAATGCCTCCTGGACCATAATACGGCACATCCATTGGCAGTCGAAAATCGTTTTTTACAATCAATTCTGCCATCAAACTGAACATGCCGGCATAGCCTGTCGGCAGACTATATTCCAAGGCATTACGAAAAAGCGGGGGAACACTAACAAGAAGCCCAATAGCCAACCATATTGCAGAATTGCTCAAAAGGCTAGTCAATTTTTTTCGCATTTCACCATTCCTGATTGTCTGCATACCCCCACCTGATCAACATCTCACCCGCCACTTCTTTGAACACGGCCTTGTCGCGGGCGGTGAACAGTCTCTGCCAGTTGCCCGCCTGGCCCTTGGGCAGGAAGGAAGCAATATCCTGGTTACGGCGTTCCTGCCATTCTTCATCGGGATTGGAGGCCATTTCCTGGCGGATGGCGGATTCCAGTTCGGGGGTCGAATCTACACCGAGGAAGTGCCACAGGCGGGTCATTTCTTCGAACGGGCGGGCGAGCAGGTCTTCGTAGCGGATGGTGAAATAGGCCTGGTCATAGAGTCGTCGGGCCTCGGCGTCAATTTCGTTCACGTCATCGGCCCAGCGCTGAGCGATGTTGCGGATAAAGGTCTCGGTGAAGATGGAGCGGCGACCATCGCTGAAGGGGGTGGCATCCTGCCGCAAGTCGGCGATGATACGCCTGTCTTCGGCGGTCAGGAAACGAGATTCTTCAACAAAGTTGCGGAATCGCTCCGAGATGAGCACATCGCGCCCATCGCGGATGATGTGGATGAGCCTGGCGTCGGGGTAGAGGGTGTGCATGTCGCGCACAGCCTCTCCGTGGATGGTGGAGGAGGGGCTTTTATCTCCAACGATGCGTTTGCCCAGGCGAGCCGCTTCGCGTTCCATGATGAAGTCGGCGGCGGCGCGCAAGACGAGCGGCGAAAGGTCCCGCCCTTGATTCCAGCGGTTGGATTTGCGTCTCAGCCATTCTTCGATGTCGGGCGAATCGACCAGGGATTTGAGCAGGGGCTTGCGGGTAAAAAAGTGCGCCTGGTAGTTGCAATGAATTGCCGGGTGCAGACGCACCAGCCGCATGAGCAGGGTGGTGCCGGAGCGGGCATGTCCCAGGATGAAAAATTTGGGACGGGGAAAGAATTGATGGATTTCGGCCAATTCTTCGGGGGTAATGGCGGGAATGGGGTTGCGTTTTTTCTGTTCGGGTTCGCCCTGGAGCAAAATGCGAGCAGCTTTTTTAATGCGGGTGGTGATTTCCATGTTCGATCTCATTCATAACGATGGGTATGCAGGTGGGTGATGGCAATGGCCAGGGCGTCGGCAGCGTCATCGGGCTGCGGGATGGTAGCAAGGCCGAGCAAGGCACGCACCATCTCCTGCACCTGGCGTTTGTCGGCCGAACCGTAACCGGCCACAGCCTGCTTGACTTCGTTGGGGGTGTATTCGACAATTTCCAGCCCGGCCTGGGCCAATGCCAGCAAGATCACGCCACGCGCCTGCCCCACAGCCATGGCCGTGGTAATGTTGCGTTGAAAAAACAGTTTCTCCACCGCCGCGGTATCCGGGCGGTGGAGATGAAGTAGATCACTGACCTGGCGATGAAGCAAAAGGAGGCGTTGCGCCGCTGGTAAATCTTTGGGGGTGGTGAAAACGCCAAATTCAACGGCGACCAGCCCACCGTCTGGCAAGAGGCGGACCAGGCCAAAGCCGGTCGTGGCGGTTCCCGGATCAATCCCAAGGGCGAGCGTCATGAATAGCCAGGCAGGAAGGCACCTTTTCAGGCCGTTTCGAGGGTGGCGAGGGCTTCGTCAGAGACCTTGAGATTGGAGTACACGTTTTGCACGTCGTCCAATTCTTCCAGGGCTTCAATAACTTTGAGCACCTGAACGGTATCTTCCGGGCTGAGTTCAATTTCCTGCTTGGGGAGCATGCGCAGGCCGGCCTCTTCGGGTTGCACTTTGGCCGCATGGAGGCGGTTAGCTATTTCCTTGAAAGATTCGACTGGGCCGATGATTTCAATGGTGCCGTTGTCTTCGGTCACGTCGCTGGCGCCGGCATCTAATGCCAGTTCAAAGGCTTTGTCGTAGTTCAAGGCGCTGGAGGGGAAGGAAAAGTAGGCAGCACGCTCAAACTGCCAGCTGACGGCGCCTACCTCGGCCAGACTACCGCCAGCGCGGCTGAGGGCGTGGCGCAATTCGGCCACGGTGCGGTTGCGGTTATCGGTGACGGCTTCGATCATCAGCGCGACGCCGTGCGGCGCATAACCTTCATACATGACTTCTTCAAAATTGCTGCCTTCTTTGTCTTCGCCCGTGCCGCGTTTGATGGCGCGCTCGATGTTTTCTTTGGGCATGTTCTCAGAGCGGGCTTTATCAATCGCCAGGCGCAGACGGAAATTGGCCTCCGGGTCGCCGCCGCCTTCGCGGGCGGCCAGGACGATTTCACGGGTGAGGCGGGTAAACAGGGCGCCCCGGCGGGCATCTGCCACACCTTTTTTGCGCTTAATGGTGGACCATTTCGAGTGACCAGACATAAGAATCTCCTTACGAAACCACTATCGTGGGAATTTACGCGGTGAGCGCGCTCATTATACCATTAGACAAAAAAGCCTATTCCAATGGCTTTCGGCCCGGAGTGCACGACAATGGCAGGAGGCAACTCGTAAATGGGGATTTCAGCAAGCCCCAGGCGGGTTTTCAGTTCGGCGACCAACGCCTGCGCATCGGCCTCAGCCTCGACATGAATCACGCTGAGATAGGACTCCGCCCGGCGCGGACATTGTTCTACGGCAATTTCTATTAGACGCGCCAGAGCACGTTTGCGGGTGCGCTGCTGCTCGAATGGTTCCACCTGGCCATCTTTGATCTGCAACACTGGCTTGATTTGAAGCAGCTCTCCCAGCAGGGCCTTGGCCCCGCCAATGCGTCCGCCTTTGGCCAGGTACTCTAGGGTGTCCACTACAAAATAAAGCTGCCCACGCGGGATCATTTCGTAGATGCGGCCAACAATCTCATCCGAGGAATGCCCGCCGCGGGCCAGGTCATCGGCAAGCAAAACCAACGTCCCCAGGTTGCAGGAGATGGTGAGAGTATCTACGACACGCACATCAAGGTCAGGGAAATCCTGGGCAGCGGTCAATGCCGAGCGCACTGTCCCACTGGCTTTGCTGGTCGGGGCGATGACAATCACGCTCTCGCCGCGAACACGGGCTTGCTCAAAAATGGGATGATACAGCGCCGGCTCGGGTGCGGCCGTTTTGGGCAACTCGCGGGAGGCCTTCAGCTTGCTCAGAAATGTGGCCGTATCGAGTTCGGCATCGTCGTGGTAAGCCTGCTCCGCAAACATGACCACTTGCGGGATAAGAGGAATACCTCGTTGCTGGAGCAGAGGGCGCGGCAAGCCACAGGTTGTGTCGGCGACCACGATGGTCATGGGATTCTCCTTGAAGTCAGGATAATTTCGCCCGCTGCGCCATCTGGTCGCGCAACATGCGAATATCGGCATCTACTGTGAAGAGTGCGCCCAAGTAGAAGAAAAAGCACAAAGTCCAGGCGATGATACAAATCGTCAGAATGGCCGTCTTCAAGTTGAACGCATCGGCCAGAATGCCGGCCAGCAGCGGAGCAAACGCGGCCCCGGCGTTTTCGATGAAGTACTCCACCGCCTGCGCCGTGGAGCGAACTTCGGGCACGGTGACATCATATACCGTCGAAACCACATTGGGCGAAGAAAACGGCATGAAAATGGCCGTCAACAACATGAGGATAAAAAAGAGGCTGCGCGATTGCACTGGAGTCTGAATCGCCAGGAAAAGGAACAAGGCGCCAAACAGCACGCCACTGATCGAGACCAGGATGCGTCCTTTGTTCGTCCATTTGAAGAGCAAATCGCCGGCTGCCCCGCCGACAAAATAGCCGCTGGCCAGCACCAGGATGACCGGCCCCATAGTGAAAAGGATGCTGGTGCTGTCGTAGCCGCGCTCTTTTTCCAGATAATCGAAGAAAAAGTAAGTAATCACGTTCCAGGGGAACACACCCGCAAACCCTTGCAAGAAGACAAACCACATGGTGCGCTTCTTGAAAATCTCTTTGGCCTCCGCCCAGGAAAAGCGAAATTGCGGCATTTCACTCATTTCCTGGAACTCTGGCTCGGCCCGTCCGCGCGGCATTTCTTTGACCCCCAGGAAAATCATCAGGGCAATGACCAGCCCCAACCCACCGGTGATGAAAAATACATTGCGCCACCCCAACCCTGGCGCTACCATCAACGCCAGCACCATGCCGATCAAATAGCCCAGGGGTTGGGCAATTTGCAAGATGCCATAAACTCGGCTACGCATCTGTGGCTCAAAATAGTCGGCCATCAGCGTGTACAGGCCAGGGTAGGAGGAATCATCAATGCCGGTCGAAGCGCGTGCTGCCACAAAAGCCGGATAGGTGCGCACAATCGCCGCTAGCCAGGTGGTCGAACCCCAAAGGAACGAGGCCAGGGAAAGTAATTTCGCCCGGCTAAAGCGATCGTACAAATACCCCCACAACGGGTAGAGCACCGTGCCGACGATCAATGCCCCTGTCACGACCAGACCGAACTGCGTATTGTTGATGCCAAAATCCGCGCTGATCTGCGATTTCAGCGGCCCAATCAGCAATTTATCCGTCTGATGCAACAGCATGAAAAGAAAAAACACCAACACCACGAACCAGCGATAGCGTGAACTCTGTGCAAACATATTCACCTCGTTGCAACAAAATGACAGGCAATTACTCGATTTCTTTGCCTGACGATTCCTCGGTAAGAATCTCACGCGCCAGTTTCTGCAATTCCTCCACATCCTCGGCATGGATAGAGCGCCAATACAAATCCAGCAGCTCAAGCGGCGAAAGGCTGCTCACCGGCTGCTCTCCGGGCAAGCGAATGCGCGCCTCCATTTGTGGACGCTTGACGAGGTGAAACTCAAAGGCCTCTTCAGCATATTTTCGCAATGCCACCTCATCAATCAAGGCATCCCATTCACGGGGATATTCGACCGTCAAACGAACGATCGCCCCGGCGATTTGATCGGCTGGCGGCAACGCGGCCTTCAACGCCTCGTTCACGTTCACCTCAGACTGTAAGGTGACGCGGCGATCGATAAACGGGCGCGTCCCTTCGATTTTTTTCCACCGCACCTTCGTCTGACCACGCTCCACCTCAGCGATGACAAAAAACTTTTCGTCCTCCGCCTCGCCAAAATCTACCCGCTCGATCGAACCAGGGTAAACCACCGGCGGGTGACCGCCCTCATTCAAGTCTTGTGGCTTGTGAATGTGACCCAACGCCACATAATCCAGCCGTGAATCTTTGACCAGCGCGGTCGGCAGGACAAAATCAGCCCCAAGCATCACCGTGCGCTCGTAGCCATAGGTTGCCCCCTGAACCGAAGCATGAGCGGTGAGCACGGTGGGCAGCGAAGCATCCGCCTCGTTCAACCAATCCTGCACCAGCGCCGTGATGCGCTCCTCCAAACCGGCAAAGACCTCTGCCGGATTGACCGCACTCATCTCCAACGCCGCCATCAACCCGGAACGCGAAACCCACGGCAAAGCAATCACTTGCACCGGCACATCCCACAGATCCGCCGGCCCTAAAAATTGCGGCTTGTGCAACACGCGCACAAACGGCACTTGTAAGGTATCGAACTCCTGAATGGCATGTGCCCGTTGCGCCGCCGGTGAGACATCGTGATTGCCCACCAAAAGCAGCGTGGGGATTTTCGCCTGCGAAAGGCGCATGATGCGCTTGCCCCATTCGCGTTGAAAAGTGGGCGCCGGAGCACGGTCTTTGTACGCATCACCAGCAAAAATCACCAGGTCCACCTTCTCGGCAATCGCCGCATCCACAATCGTATCCAGCGATTTGAGGAAATCCAGCACGCGCACCGGTAAGCCGGTCTGTGGATCGTGGCGACCGTAGTTCGCCATGTCAATATGAGCATCCGCAAAATGCAACAATTTCATCGCTACGCCGTCCGGTAATAACCAACATCCACAGAATACACCCGTCCGCGCTTCACCACTTGCCTGACCAGATTGGTACCAAAGCGATAACCCAAATGACGATAATCGGGCACCGAAAGGATGAGCAAATCGGCCTGTTTGCCTGGCTCAAGCGAGCCAATGGTATCGGCGCGACGAATAGCATGAGCAGCGTTGATCGTCGCCGCGGCAATGGCCTGCGCCGGGGTCAATCTCATCATGCGGCAGGCCAGCGCAATGGCAAATTGCATCGACTCGTTCCAGGCCGTGCCGGGGTTGCAATCGGTAGCCAGCGCCAGAATACCATCTGCCTCCAGGATTTGCTGCGCCGGGGTGTATTCGCATTCCGCCAGGCCAAAAGGCGTACAGGGCAAGGCCACTGCCACCGTGTCTGATTTCCCCAGGGCTGCGATGTCCGCCGCCGAAGTCTTGACCAGATGATCGGCCGAGGCCGCCCCCAATTCCACGGCTAGCGAAGCGCCGCCGAGATTGGCGAACTCGTCAGCGTGGATTTTAAGCGGGAATCCCAGCGATCGGGCGCGGGTCAGGATTTGACGCGATTGCTCGAGGTTGAACGCCTTCTCTTCGCAGAACACATCCACAAACGGCAGCGGCTTGTGTGGGGCGTGAGTCTCCCACCAGCCCTTCAAAATGGGCAGCATCGTCTCGCAGATCAAGTCGGTATATCCCTGCGGGTCGTCTTTGAATTCGGGCGGAATGGCATGGGCACCGAGGAAGGTAATCGCCAGGTCGAGCGGGCCTTCGTCATCCAGCAGAAGCAGCGCCTTAAGCAGGCGCAGCTCCGTCGCGGTTTGCAAGCCATAACCGGTTTTGGCCTCCGCCGTAGTGGTTCCGTAGGCAAACATGCGCAACAGGCGCGGCCGGGTTTGAGCCAGCAAGACTTCGATGGAGGCCGAACGGGTGGCGCGCACGGTCGAAAGGATTCCACCGCCAGCAGCCAGAATATCCAGGTATTTCGCCCCAGACATTTTCATTTCAAATTCCGCCGCCCGGTCGCCTCCCCAAATGAGATGAGTGTGCGGATCCACAAAACCGGGCATCACCACACAGCCACTGGCATCCAGAGAGGGTTCGTTGGGATAGGCGGCGCGCAACTCCGCCGTGGGGCCTACCGCCACAATTTTTTCATCGCGGATGAGTACCGCTCCGTTTTCGATGATTCCCAGCGCGCCAAGCGCCCGTCCGCGTTGTGGGCCGCCCGCCAGGGTAAGCAATTGTGTTGCTGAATGAATCAACATGAGGATTACTTCTCGTAAGTGGAATAAAGGATGCCGTTCTTGCCGCCTCTTTTCACCTCATACATGAGTTGATCCGCGGCGCGGATCACGTCATCCACGCTTTCCGGGTAAGAGAGGAAAGTCAAAGCGCCGATGCTAAAGGTTAACTCCCAGTTCCGCTCTTGCATCTCTCTCTGCAACAAATTTTGCAGGCGCGGCAAAATATGCTGCGCCTGTTTGCGCCCGGTTTCGGGCAAATACAAAATAAACTCATCCCCTCCCAGCCGGGCGAAGACATCCGTCCGCCGGATATTGTGCATGAAAACGGCGCCAACCGTCTTGAGCACGGCATCCCCGGCACTGTGCCCGAGGCGATCATTGATGGCCTTGAAGTGATCCAAATCAAGGTAAGCCACCGTAAAAGGATGCTGATAGCGACGAGCACGCTCCAGTTCAAGCATCAGCAAATCGCGAAAAGAGCGCTGATTCATCGCCCCGGTCAGGTCATCGAAGCGGGCCAGAGTTTGGGCTGTATGCAGCGAAGTATGCAATCTGTGGAG
>DAOUAN010000016.1:0-12404 GCA_034433385.1 Anaerolineales bacterium
GACATCCCCGACTGGCTGAAAGGCCTGGAAGAAAGCGCTACCCCGGCCGCGCCCGCTGAACCCCCCGCTGCGGAAGAACCCCTGCCCGCAACAGAAGGCTTCGATTGGATGCAGGAAGCGGAATCTCCTGCCCCCGCTCAACCTGTGGCTGAGCCCTCCGCTCTTTCGGTGGAAACTCCTGCTCAGGTAGCGCCGGGCGCATCCCTGGATACGCTTGGCACCACGTTGCAAGAACAGGAAGATGCTATTGCCTGGCTGGAAAGTCTGGCTGCCAAACATGGTGCCAAACCCGAAGAACTGGTCACCAATCCCGAAGATCGCAAAGAAGTACCGCCGGCGTGGGTGGAACAGGCAAAGGCCATTTCGGAAGCCCCAGCAGCTCCGAGCCAACCGCCTGCGCCGCAACCCGAACCAACCCAAGATGAAACCGGCATGTGGTTGCGCGAACTGGCCGAACAAGAGGCTGCTGAAATACCTCCTGCCAGTCTTGCAGAAACAGGTGCAGAAACTCTGCATACTGATGAACTCCCTGCCTGGCTGCGTGATACAACCACTGGCCCCATTGCCTCCCCCCAACCCTTTGGCAGCGTGCCAGCAGAAGAACCAGTTTCCGCCCCCCAGCCAGAAGCAGCCCTGCCTGCTGAGCCTGAGATGGTGCCCGAGCTGAGTCAGGAAACCACCGGCGAAGAGAGCGAATTGCCGGACTGGTTACGCTCGCTTGAGGAAGAAGAAATCAGCACGCCGGCTGTCCCTGCGGATGAGCTACCTCCCTGGCTGCGGGTGGAGGTCGAAGAGCCGTCTGCGCCTGCGCCGATTTCTCCTGACGAATGGCGACCGGTGGAAGTCATCCCGCCGGCTCAGGAAGAACCACCAGCTGAGTCGAAAAAGCCCTCCCGTGCTGTAGATTTTGCCGTCCCGCCGGTGACTGGGAGACTCACTCCTCCCCCTCCGCCTACCAGCGAACCGCCAGCGCCTTCGGTTGAAAAGCCGGCCGCGCCCCCCGAACCCCAAAAAGCGCCTTCCCCCCAGATGGAAGCGCCGCGTCCATCTGTTATGCGGCCGCGGGGAACGGGGATGCTCACGCCGCCCGCCGATCCGGCCCTGGTGGCGGCCCAATCCGAATTGAATCGCGGCAACATTCCCGCCGCCCTGGAGTATTACGGCAAACTGATCAAGAAGGGGCGCTGGCTGGAAGAGATCATTCGCGATTTGCGTGAGGCGCTCTATCGCTATCCCATCGAAGTGACCATCTGGCAGGCGCTTGGCGACGCGTATATGCGTGCCAATCGTTTGCAAGATGCGCTGGATGCTTACACCAAAGCCGAAGAACTATTGCGCTAAGTCAACTTTCCCTCATGGTAAAATACAGACCTCGGGGCACACCCCCGAGGTTATTTTGTGTTCAGGAGGACTGAGTGGAAAGATCGCTTGTACTTGTTAAACCGGATGGCGTGCAGCGCGGCCTGATCGGCGAGGTGATTTCACGGCTGGAACGCCGCGGTTTGCGCCTGGTCGCGGCAAAGTTTATGCATGTGAGCAAAGAACTGGCCGAGACCCATTATGCCATTCACAAAGGCAAACCATTTTACGAAGGGCTGATTGCTTACATTACCTCTGCGCCGGTGATGGCGATGGTGTGGGAAGGCCCTAATGCGGTGGCCGCCATTCGTCAGACGATGGGCGCTACTCGCCCAACAGAGGCCGCTCCCGGCTCCCTGCGCCATGATTTTGCGCTGGAAGTGGGGCGCAACCTTACCCACGCTTCGGATACGGTGGAAAACGGTCAAAAAGAAGTGGCTCTCTGGTTCAAGGAAAGTGAACTGGTAGAGTGGCGCCGCGAAACCGATAAGTGGATTTTTGAGAAATAGTTGAGTGAAAGACACGCAGCGATCGCCAGATGGAGCGGTCGCTGCGTGTTTTCAGGCTCATAAAGAGATTGTTTCGGGTGCTTCGCGCCCTCGCAAAGACCCTTGCAGAGAAGACTGTCAGGTAGTCAGAGATGATGCCCTCTTGCCAATAGGGAGCGGTCCCTTTATTGCATGCGGAGCAATACTTTGCCCTCTTCCCACAATTCTTCTAACTGGTAATACTCCCGCTGGTCGGGGGAGAACAGGTGGACGACGATTTCGCCATAATCCACTACCAGCCAGCCGTCGCGTGCTTCGCCCTCGCGGCGGCCTTTTTTCTGATATTGTTTGCGGATGTTTTCATCCAGCCCATCGGCTAGAGCCTCCAGCATGCGGGCGCTGCTGCCGGTGCACAGGACGAAGTATTCGGTAAAAGAAACGATGTCTTTTATATCCAGCAGGACGATGTCTTCGCCTTTTTTGTCTTCTAATACACGAACGATGTCACGAGCCAGGTCCAGGGTATTCAGAGAGCACCTCACTATATTTGAGAATTTCAGTTTTTCGCCAGGGCGGCGCTGAACAGACGAGTATAGACGGAGCCGGTGGGTTGCAGGTCGCTCTTGAAGAGATGGACGGCGGTGACTTGAACCGTCCCGAGCGAGCCAATCTGGGTTGATTCCAGGGCGAGGCGCAGGCGCTGGAGATCGGCGGTGGAGATGTTTTGGCGAACGCGTCCGATGGTGAGATGAGGGGAGAAGGATCGCTCTTCGGCCTGATACCCCAGGCGGGTGGCCGCGGCCTCGATGCCTCGCCAGAGCGATTCGAGATCGGCCGGGGCTTGGGCTCCGATCCAGATCACGCGCGGCCGTTTTGGGGTCGGGAAAGAACCGAGGCCGCCGATCTGGATGGCGAAGGGGCGATGTTGGCGGGCTTCTACATTCAGCATTTGGTTCAAAAACTGGAGGTTTGAGTCGGAAACATCGCCCAGGAATTTGAGGGTCAGGTGAATGTTGGCCGGCGGCACCCAGCGGACAATGGTTGAATCTATCGCACTGCGCAGGGGAGTTGTTTGCTGGTAGATCGCTTCTTGAAGGCTTTCTGGAATTTCAATGGCGATGAAAGCACGCAGGAGACTCATACTTTCCCCGGTTGTACTCCCTGCAAAGCCTGTTCCACTGCCTGTTTGAGTTCGAGGAAGCCGATGGGTTTGGTCAGGTAGAGCGAGGCGCCGGCTTCCAGGCCGGTTTTGATGTCGGATGGCATACTTTTGGCAGAAACGACGATGACCGGCGTGTTTTGTAAGGCGGGTTCGCGGCGCATAAATCGTAGCACTTCCAGGCCGGAGATGTCGGGCATCATGATGTCCAGAATGACCAGGTCTGGTTGTTGTTGTTGGAGGATGGGGATGGCCGGTGTGCTGCTGTACATTTTGATGACGTTAAAGCCGCTGACGCGCATCATTTCCGCGAACATTTCGGCGGCGTCCGGTTCGTCTTCAATGATCATGACGGTCTTCTGGTGATTCGCTGACATTCTTTCAAAACCTCAGGCTAAAAATAGCATAAGACGAAGGAAATGGCAAGAGTTGTTGCAAAAGTGTAAGATTCGTGTAACATTGTTCATCTATAAAATACGTTTTGGAGGCCATATGACGGAATTAGAGCGTTTTCGTAAAGAGAAGGATGATTTTTTTGCCCATCACCGCCAAAGTCCGTTGACGCTTGAACAGCGGAAAAATTTTCGCGGATTGGCCTATTTTCCGGAGAATCCGGCGCTCAGGCTGGAGGTAAGGGTGGAGGAGTTTGTGCCGAAAGAACAGGTGGAGATGCAAACTTCAACGGGCGATGTGCAGGTCTATGAACGTTTTGGTCGGTTTCGTTTTGAAGTAGAAGGTCAATTTGCTGAGCTGACCCTTTACCGCAACGAGTTTGGGTTCTTTTTGCCCTTTGTAGATGGCCTCGCAGGGGTGGAGACATATCCAGCGGGGCGTTATCTGGAGCCGGAGCCATTGTCCGATGGGCGTTTTTTGGTGGATTTCAATTATGCCTATAATCCCTATTGTGCCTATAATGATATGTGGTCGTGTCCAATTACACCGCCGGAGAATCGACTGCGGGTGCCGATTCGGGCGGGGGAGAAGCTGTTTCGCGACGAAAAAGGAGGCCATTGAGTTGGCCTCTTTTTATTCGTCATGATTTGCAATTGCCAACTCCGCATGAAATGACACGAATACGGCAAATTTTCTTCGGGAAGTTCGTGAAAATTCGATGCAAAAGAGAACTGAGTCTTATTGCAGACAAAGTCTATTATTGCTCTATGCTGGCGTGAACAACATCCAGGAGTGCCTCGTACTCTTCGCAGCACTCCTCGCACACTTCAAGATGTTTTTCCAGGAGGGGCATGAGGCGGGAAGCGTCCTGACTTTTGATTTCATGTTCAACGTATTCATCGAGCAGGGAATACACCTCTTCACAGGACATGGAAGGTGGATTAGCGTTTTCCAGCCAGAGGATCAATTGTTTGATGTGATCATCGGAGAGGCCGGGTTCACGCCGGAAGAGAGAGTGTATTCGTGTGAGAATGCGCTGAAAGCTCATGGCGGTCTTGTAGTTGGACGTTTAATCTTTGGTTAATCTTACCCGCTGATTTGTCTGGTTTCAAAGGCGGCCAGGATTTCTTGGGAGCTGATTCCCTCTCGCTCTAACCGCTGGCGGAGTCGTAGGCGGGCATCGTGCAGGAGCTTGTAAAGGGCGTTGCGGTTGGTTTTCATTCGTCGAGCCACATCTTCAATGGGAAGGTCTTGTAAAGCAATTAAGAGGATAGCCTGGCGTTGTTTGGGGGTAAGTTCCTGCTCCAGGATTCGGCGGACGTGTTTGACAAGGTCGGCGCGCTCGGTGCTTGCTTCGGGTCCAATTTGTGGATCGGCCAACAGGCGCGGCGAGGCGGGGGTTTCTTCGTTGTCCACTATTTCATCGAGCGATGAATCCTGCCATCGTTTGCGGCGCAACTCGGTCAGGGCGAGGCGAATGGCGATTTTATGTACCCACGTAGTAAACATGCTGCGGCCTTCAAAAGTATCTAGCTGATCCAGGACGCGCAGCAAGGTCTCTTGGGTGATTTCTTCGATCAGAGGGGTGAAGAGGGGGTTTTCAGGGGAGAGCCAGCGCGAGAGGGCATAGGGTAGCCCTCGCTGAATGATGGCGCGCAGGTCTTCGATGGCCGCTTCGCGAGGGGGGCCTTCGGCGCGCAAGTCGGCAAGCCAGGCTTCGTTGGTGCGGGCAGACATGGTGAGGCGATTATACTTGACAAACATAAAAACGCACCTTTCTCAGATGCGTTTTTGTGGGCGCGAAGGGACTCGAACCCCTGACCTCATGTGTGTGATACATGCGCTCTAACCAACTGAGCTACGCGCCCGTAGCGCCGCAGATTATAGCCGAGGCTCTGCGCTTTGGCAAGGATTCTTTTCAAATCTCAGCAATTCCAAGTCTAACCGAACTTTTGTGCAACGGGTGGCCAAAGCAGGAAAAACGACCTCAGGGACGAAATTTTGCACGTACCATCTTCGCTGCCTACCCCACCCCTGCCCCTCCCCCGTCCGTGAACCCATGCAGCGCGATTTTCACCTCTCGGACGGGGGAGGGGAAAGCCCTGCGGAGGGAAGGGGCGCACGGCGCCCCTTCCCTCCGCAGCCTCCATTCTGTTTACGGCGGCGGCAGGAAATCCCACGGATTCACCTTGTAGGTGCTGGTCATTAACTCAAAATGCAGGTGAGGTCCCGAAGAGTTCCCTGTAGTGCCAATGGCGCCGATGGCCTCTCCCTGTCCAACACTTTGGCCACAGGAAACGTAAATCGCGCTCAGGTGTGCATACAGCGATTGCCAGCCTCGTCCATGATCAATCATGATCATGTTGCCATAGCCGTAATTGTTCCAGCCGGCATACACCACCACCCCCGCATCGGTGGCAAACACCCCTTCCCCTTCACTGCCGGCAATGTCAATGCCCCAGTGATTGGAAGCAGGCGAATAATCATAGCCTGAAAGGTAATGCCGGTTCGCCGGCCAGACAAAGGTTCCAAAGCCCACCGCTCCGCCGCTGACCGGATCGCACACTCCCGGCCCAAGCACGCGAGCATACGCGGCGTTCTCGCGCGTCACGCCCAAAGGAGCGCTCCACGAGACGAACTCGCGCTTCCCGCCCGGCACAATCAACATCGTCCCCGGTTTAATGTTCGGCGCGGCCAAATCACCAATCGTAGCCGGGTCCAGGTGATTGCCCGGGTAATTGAGAATATCCTCTGGCTTCACCCCAAAATATTTGGCTACTCCGTTCAACCCATCTCCCTGGTGCCACTCGTAATAGGTGCCATCCACCGGCAGGATGTTCAACTCCTGACCTGGCCGCAGGTTGTGCGGATCGTCCATCAAGGTCTCGTAGTTTCCCCATAAGATGGTTTGGGGCTGCAAACCGAATTTTTCCGCAATCCCAAAGACGGTATCTCCTTCCTGCACCACATATTTGATCACTTCCTGGCGCGGGCGGCTGGGGATGATGGTGTGGATCTGCGTCCGCCGCGAGATGCCCGCAAAAGCGGATTCAACCGCCTGTGGCGCGCTCGCACCCTGAGTTACCACGCTCGCTGTCGGGACCGTGGACTGGGCGGCGCGAACTGCCGCGTTCCCTGCCGCCTGACGGAATACTGCTTGCATCAGCCAAATCGCCACTACCAGGGCCACCACGGAGAGAGCATTGCTACTCACCCGCAGCAGTGTTTCACCCAGCCCCATCTGGAGCAGGGCCTTTACCCCCTGGCTGAGCAGATTCGTTTGTCCGTTTTCGTTTGTGCTGGCCTCTGGCGTTTCACCCTCCACAAGGCCAAAAAGTTCATGTTTATTGTTGTTGTCCATACAAGAGAATTTCTCCGTTTTTCATCATAACAGGCCATAAAATCCCCGTCAAGTCGGCCTGAAAGACGCTCATTCCCCGTTAACCTACCGATTGCCGAATGGCCGGGTAGAAAACCTGAATCCCGCCAATGCTCACCAGGCAAAGCAGCCCGCAAGTCAAAGCAGTGAGCGGCAATCCCAGAGTTTGCGTCATCCAACCGATCAACAAACTCCCAAACGGAGCGATTCCCTGCAACCCCCACAGGTAGATGCTAAACACCCGGCCGCGCAGCCCATTGGGCACCTGCAATTGCACCAGCGTGTTCATCGTCGCCAGCTGAGTGACCGCTCCCCAGCCCATCAGGCCGATTAAGGCCAGCGTGGCGGGTAGAAAGCGGCTGAGGGCCAGGCCGAACATCCCGCTGATGAAAGCGGCCTCACCCAACAGCAACCGCTGACCGTGCTTTCGCGGCGTGTTGCTCATCGCAATGGAAAAGGATGCGATGAGCGCCCCAATCCCCTGGGCGGTGTAAAGGGCACTGTTGCGTGCATCCACCGCGGCTTTGGTGTCCAGCGGTTGCGCCAGCAGATCTTTCGCCACGACCGGGATTTGTTGCAGCAAAGGGAAGGCAAATAGCCCCAGCAACGCGGCCACCAGCACAATCATTCCTACCGAAGCATGTTGGAACAAAAATTGCGCCCCCTCACTGAACTCTTCCCACAGCGAACGCGAACGCGGCGTGGCCGGGTGGGCATAACGCGTTTGCACAAACGTTAAACTGACAATGATGGCGATAAAACTGATGCCGTTCAGCAGAAAGATCAGCCCTTCACCCTGGCCAGGAAATAGCAACAGCACCGGCGCGGTCAATGAAGGACCAAGCACGCGGGAAAGATTGAAAGCCGCCGATTGCAGCGCAATGGCGTTAGGTAGCGCCTCGCGCCCCACCAGCTCGATCAACATTGCCTGGCGGGCGGTGATCTCAAAAGCGCTGGCAATGCCCAGCACCAGCGAGAGCACCACCATGTGCCAGATTTGAATTTTCCCGCTCAGGGTCAGAAAAGCCAGGGCGAACGATTGCACCATCATGATGGCCTGTAAGCCGATCAGCGCCTTGCGCTTTTCCATGTGCTCGATCAACACCCCTGCTGGCAATGCCAGGAAAAACGTAGGCAATGAAATGGCAAAGCCGATCAAACCCAGGTCAAACGGACGGCCGCTCAGCCGGTATGCCAGCAGCGGCTGAGCCGTGTTTTGCATCGTCGTGCCGATCAGGGAAAGGAAATGTCCCACCCAAAAAATGGCGAAGTCGCGCGAGGCCAGGGCAGGGAAACGATTTTGCAGCGAGAGTTTCATGCGCCCACAGGTTGAATCAACTCAGGGTGATCATTCCCCGGGCTGTTGACTCGTGTCGAGACCGGGTAGGCAGACATCTCGTCGGCGGGGAAGGACTGCAGGTACGGTAGCAGCCGTTCGGGAGTCTGAGGCGCCGGGTCCAGCCATTGCGCGTAAGCAGCAGGGGGCAGAATCACCGGCATCCGGTCGTGGAGGCGTGCCATCAGTTCGTTGGGTGCGGTGGTGATAATCGTCGCCGAGCGAATCAGGCTGCCATCCGGCGCGTGCCACTCATCCCATAAACCGGCAAAGGCAAAGGGACGCCGCGATTTGAGAAAAATGAAATGAGGAACTTTGCCTTTGCGATCGGGCAGCGCCTGCCACTCGTAAAAGCCATCGGCCAGAATCAGGCAGCGCTTGTATTTGAACGGCCCGCGGAAAGAAGGCTTGCTTGCCAGTGTTTCGGCACGGGCGTTGATCAGGCGTTGCCCGATCGTGGGGTCTTTGGCCCAAGAAGGCACCAGCCCCCAAAGGAAAAAATCGGCGCGCTGGCTGCCATCGTTCGCGATGACCAGAATGGGCTGCGTGGGGGCAATGTTATAGCGAGGCACAAGTTGCGCCGGGAAGGTAAAGCCGGGGAAGGCCTGTTGCAATTCCCTGGCATCGGCGGTCAAGGTGAAACGCCCACACATAGAGATTTCCTTTCCAGGACGCGGCGCTTATTTTTTCAGCGTCCGCACGTCCCCTTGCCGTAAGGTGACGCCGAGGGCGTCCAGATGCTCCAGCAAAGCCTGGGCGTATTTGCGGCTGGTGTGGAACAGATCGCGCACTTCGGCCAGGGTGATGGTGCCCTTTTGTTGGAGGGTTGCTCGAATCTGGCCGACCATGGTTTCGTAATCCTGACGGCGGAAAACGACTTCTGGTGAGACAGCGATCAGCTCGCCCAATTCGATCAGCGCGTTGACGATTTCCTCCCCGGCCTCGGCCTGACACTCTTTGAGCGAAGGAGGCCCAAAAGGGGCCTCGGCAAATTTTCGCATCAATGCCCGGATTTTGGTCTGCTGGCCGTTATCGAAGCGGATCTCATGCGAGGGGAGGTGCAGGGTGCTTTCTCCGCTCAAGCCGCGGCTTTCGGCCAGCAGGTGTTGTTCGTTCAGGCGGGCAAGAATGGCGTTGAAGGGGCGCGTTGGAAGATTCAGTTTGCTTTTGAGTTCTTCGCGCGGAATGCCGCGGCGCAGGGGATAGGTTTGATGATAGCCGGCCACAAGCTGTAAAGCCTTTTGGCGAATTTCATTCCAGTGCGGCAGGGCCAGCACCAGCAGGTCGCTGTGAGGGGTGGCCGTGCCACTTTCCAGGGCCAGCAGCTGACCGCTTTCCAGCAATTGCTGAAGCGCTTGCGCGGCGGGTTCGCTTTCCAGGTGCGAGCGCGCCACCATTTCTTTGATGGGGGCAAGGCCGAGGGCCAGAGCGGCCTCTAGCAGGATGTCGGCTGGGGAGCCTTGCGCCAGGGCTTCCAGCGATTTGAGCACGGCCTCGTCGAAGCGTTTGTGTCGGTTTTTGGGGTGTGGGTCAATCACGATGCCTCCGCCGAGCGTTTCGGCGGGGGAAGGGCGGCGCAGGATGTAGCGGTCGTTGCGCACCACGACGACGGGGTCGCGCAGTTCCAGCTGAATCCAGCCGCTTTGGCCGGGGAGCAGCTCTTCTGTGCCCAGCAGGCGTAACCGACCGATGGTTTCACTGGCGCCCACGAAGAATTTGACTTCCATGCCGTGCTTGAGGGGGGTGCTCAGGTCAGGGAGCAGGCGCAGGCGGGCATCCAGGCGGCGGGTGGGCTGATATTGGCCAGGGTGGGTGAGGACCTCGCCGCGGCGGATTTCCTCAGTAGCGATACCAGAGATGTTGACTGCCGTGCGGCTGCCAGGGAGGGCCTGTTCGGTCTTCTTTTTGTGCACTTGCAGGCCGCGTATCCGGCCACGCTGGCCAGTGGGGAGGATTTCGATTTCGTCACCCAGGGCCAGGCTGCCGTCGCTGAGGGTGCCGGTGACTACGGTGCCGAATCCGCTCAGGGTGAAGACGCGGTCAATGGGCAGGCGCGGCCGGCCGAGGTCCGGGCGATGAGGCGTGTTTTCCAGGAGATGGGTGAGAGTCTGAAGCAGGTCGCTGAGTCCGGAGCCGGTTTTGGCGGAGAGGCGCACGATGGGGGCGTCCTGTAGCACGGTGCCGTGCAGGGTGGCGCGCAGATCGGCTTCTACCAGGTCGAGCCAGGCGGCGTCGGGGGCGAGGTCGGTTTTGGTGAGGGCGACCAGGCCGGTGGGGATTTGCAGCAGATCGAGGATGGCCAGGTGTTCTCTGGTTTGGGGCATGACACCCTCGTCGGCGGCGACGACGAGCATGGCGGCATCTAGGCCGCTCACGCCGGCGAGCATGTTTTCGATGAAGTCGCGATGGCCGGGGACATCTACGATGCCCACTTCCTCGCCGTTGGGCAGGGTGAGCCAGCCAAAGCCGAGGTCAATGGTCATTTCCCGTTCCTGCTCTTCTTTGAGCCGGTCGGGGTGAACGCCGGTAAGGGCAGCGATGAGGGTGGATTTGCCGTGATCTACGTGGCCTGCAGTGCCAATGACGCGCATGGTTAGCGAGTGGTTTTGGAGGAGGTCTTCTGACCGTGCCCCATGATGCGCTCGTAGGAGGTGAGCCATTCATGGGCGACATTCATGAATTCATGCAGTTGTTGTTCGGTGACGTCGGCGGTCTGGTGCAGCTGGTCTTGCAGCATTTGGATCAGGTCGTCCAGGGCGGTAATACGCTCTTCGATCTGTTCCAGGCTTTTGCGCAGTTCGCGCATGGATTCTTCCTGGGAGAGGGAGTAGCCCGTCCAGCGTTTCTGGTCATCAGCTTTGAAGGAGACCCATTCCTGGCGCAGGCGGTCTTCGGCCAGGCGCTGCATTTCGGAGATTTCGTTGACGCGCCGTTCGAGTTTGGTGCTCATTTCGGTGTAGGCTTCCTGGGCGCGTTTTGCGGCGCGCAACATTTCGTCCATGGCGGCGACTTGGGCATCCAGGGCTTCGGCCTGTTTTTTGAAGGCTTCGAATTGTTCGCGTCCTTCTTTGAGGGCGCGGTCGCGTTCGATTTGGGCCAGTTGTTGTTGTTCGATGAAAGCGGTTTGGGCGGCTTTGCGTTCGGCTTCGGATTGGAGCAATTCGTTGATGCGGTTTTCGATGTTGCGGAAGGCATCGTTGTTTAATTCGATGCGGGCGCGCAGTTCCTCGATGCGTTTACGGGCGGCGCTCAATTCGCCTTGCAGGTCGGCAATGCGCTTCAGGTCCTGACGGCGGTTTTCATCCAGGGCCAGCTGAGCGATTTTGACCTCTTCGTGGACGCGCATGACTTCATCAAACCTGGGCTTGAGCTGGTTGATGGCATCGTTGAGGCGCATTTGTTCGATTTGGTGGGCTTTCAGCTCGCGCTGAAGGGGGGTGAGATCGAACGCTTGTTTGAGTTCGCTCAGTTCTTTGCGAATCGGTTCAAATTCTTGTAAGACGCGTTTGGTGGTTTCCTGTTCGCGGCGTTGATACTTTTTTTCGATCTCTTCGAGGGCTTTGTTGAAGTCTTCGCGCTGGCGGGCTAACAATTCGTTGAATTGATTTAAACGGGCCGCGGTGGCGCTGATCTCAGCCACATCCTTGCTCAAGTCTTTGATTTGTTGAGAGACGGCGTTTATGCTTGTTTCCAGTGCAGTCAGGCGTTCTTCCAGCTTGACGACGGTTGCCCGGTCTTTGCGGCGTTCCTCGTCCAGCCATTCGAGGCGTTTGACGATTTGTTCAAATTCCATGAGTCCTCCACGGATGGGGAATGGCGAGATTATAGCCTAACTTTTGTGCAACGGACGGACAAAGCATGAAAAACCAGCAATTCCAAATCTAACCCTAACGTCCATTCGGGATAAAACCCATCTAAAAAATTCGCCCGAATTGGGTTGTCCTGGCGAGAGGGCGTTCTTCCGTCGAAGCCATCTCCCGGCAGGCTAGCCTGACTTTTGTGTGCCCCCACCCTTGCCCCTCCCCCGTCCCCGCAAAAGGCATGTGCCGTACGCGTCACCAGTCTGCGGGGAAGGGGGCGGGGGGATGGGGTGTTTGAAGCACCGGACGGGACAAGAGCACATCTGCATCCCTCCCACGAAAGCGGATGGAGGCAACCTGTAACCCAACCGATGAGAATTTTTACCTTCGAAGCGTTTTTCAGTAAATTGCTCCTGATGGCACAACCTTTGCAATAGCATGTGTTTATTGCCCCAAATGGGGGAAGAGCAGCGACAGATTGGCGAGCAGG
>DAOUAN010000017.1:0-9900 GCA_034433385.1 Anaerolineales bacterium
GGGCACAGGTCGCCGCCTTTGGCGGCTCGCAATGACACAAAACGGCGTTTTTCGCCCACAGCGTCATCTCTCAAGGCACTGGCCAAATGAGCATCCATCCACCGCTCACACCTGACTAACAACTTTTTCGCGCACCCTGTTTTTTTTGCCACTGGTCAAAAATTGTTTCCCTTTGTATAATCCCGCCAATTTATTTTCTGTTCGACCGACCAACTGGAGGTGGATATGACCCATATTGTGGACCAGGTATCGTTGGGGGCGATTGTGCAGGTGCGCGATCGTCTGCTGGAACAGCAGGCACACGGGCGCAAAGTATTGCGCCTGGAATCCGGCGATCCTTCGTTTGATATTCCCGTTCATGTGCGTGAAGCCATTGAGAAGGCTCTGCGCGATGGACACACGCATTACACGGCCTCGACGGGAATCCCGGTTTTGCGCGAAGCCATTTTCCGTAAAGTAACTGGCGAAAACGGTTTGCGCGTGCCCAACCCCGATCATGTGGTGGTGACGAACGGTGGGATGCATGGGCTGTATATTCTCTTTCGGGCGATGCTTGAGCCGGGCGATGAGGTCATCCTGCCTGATCCGATGTGGACTGAGATCGCTGAGAATATCCGTCTGGGGGGCGGAATCCCGCGCCCGGTCCGGTTGCGCCCCGAGAACGATTATCAGTACGATCCGGCCGAGATCGAAGCTGCCATCACCTCGCGGACGCGGGCAATCTTTGTCAATACACCTCATAATCCCACCGGCGCGGTGGCGCGGCGTTCCACATTGCAAGCCATTGCCGCCCTGGCCGAGAAATACAATTTGTGGCTGGTGAGTGACGAGGCTTATGAGCATGTCATTTTCGATGGCGAGCAACATGTTAGCCTGGGGTCGCTGGAGGGGGCCAGAGAGCGTACCGTCAGTGTGTTTTCGATGTCGAAAACGTATGCGATGAGTGGGTTGCGCGTGGGCTACCTGGTCGTTCCTCAGCCTTTGTTGCTGGAGCGCGTCAAGAAACTGGTGCGTTGTACAATCAATGGAGTAAATTCGATTACTCAATACGGCGCGGCTGCGGCGCTCAATGGGCCGCAAGATGCCACCCGCGCCATGGCCGCAGAGTACCAGAAACGCCGCGACTTGCTCTTCGCGGCTCTGGAAGAAGCCTCCTATCTGACCGCTTTCAAGCCGAAAGGTGCCTTTTATCTGTGGGCGCGTATTCTACCGGAGTGGCCCGGCTATGAAGGTCAGCGGGATGATTGGTCGCTGACCAACTACCTGATTGATCGCGCCGGAATCGGCTCTTCACCGGGATCGGCTTTTGGCGCGGCCGGCGAGGGGCATATCCGTTTTGCTTTTTCTTGTTCCACCGAACAGGTAGCCGAAGCGGCGCGTCTTCTGCCGGATGTGCTGCGGGCGGCCTGATCTTCAAAAGGTGAATGAAAAGACCTCCGAAGTCTCGCAGGCTTCGGAGGTCTGGCGCGTATGGGGGCACTTTGGGAGAGCCTTGTGCTCTGTTGCAAGCATAAGAGAAACCTGATTTTTGATGTCATTGCGAGCGCAGCGCCTGCCCCGCAAAGTCCCCGAAGGGGGAGCGAAGCGTGGGGAAAGCAATCTCTGTACCCATCCGGGGGACTGCTGACACAGGCACCCTGCGCGGTCGGCGGCCTTTCTGGTCGCCTCGGCAGTGACACAGCAACGTGTTTGCAACAAAGCAAGAGCCTTGTTTTATTCGCTACCGCTCCCATACAGCCGACGGTAGATCGTGTAAATCTCATAGATGTTGCGAATGTATTGCCGGGTTTCCTCAAAGCGGACAACTTCCAGGAATAAATCGGGATCGTTGCCGGCGAGGTCTTTCCAGAGGGCGGCGTTGCCTGGACCGCCATTGTAAGCTGCCAGCATGGCATACAGGTCGCCACCCAGCAATTGACGGTTGGTGGCCAGGTAAAACGTGCCCAGGCGGATGCTGACATTGGGACGGTACAGGTCTTCGTCATCATACCCGCTGGGCCAGCCGAGTTGACCCGCCAGGCTGGCGCCAGTGGAGGGGATGATTTGCATCAGGCCGCGCGCTCCCGCCGTGGAGTGCACAAACCCCTCGAACAAACTTTCCTGGCGGATGATGCTGAAGAGCAACAAGGGGTCGAAGCCATAATCTTGCGCAACCTGGTTGACAAGATCGGCATAATAGAGCCCATAGCGCAGGTGACTGAAATAGGGCGGCGCCATCATGGATTCGCTATGATCATCCAGGCCGGCCAGGGTAAGCACCTGACGGGCCGCAAAAATGGCCGGGCGATAAAGCCCCAAGTCGAGCAGGTAGTTGGCCAGGCGATAGCTGTCTATCGGATTGTTGCTGACGGCCTTGCGCAGGTCTTCAAATTCCAGGCGAGCTTCGTCATACAGGCCCAGATTCCACAGCTCGGTGCCGCGAATCAGGCGCGGATCGCTGATCAACGCGCCGGGGCCGCTCAGGTCGCTCTCCGCGGGCAGATGGAAGGTCAACCGCACCCAGGTGTCGGCCACCGATCGTTCCGCGGCGAGATCGAAGGTCAGCTGCAGGGTTGAAGGTGGAGCAAAGGGTGGGCGACCAATCAACAGGTCGCGGGCACGTTCACTGTAGTAGCCGCCCGGGTCGATGCTAACCGCTTGTTGCCAGGCAGATTGCTTGGCGGCGGAATCTCCCAGTTTTTCCTGTGCCTTACCGATCCAGAGAAATGCCCGAGCGCGGTCTTCTGGTTGAACCGCCAGGGAAAGGCTACGTTGAAAGGCACTTAAGGCGGCGGAGAAATTGCCCTGGCGGTAGTGCACAATGCCAGCGAAGAAGATGGCTGTTGGCGCCTGCGTAGCCCCCGGATAATCATCGGACAGGCGTGTCCAGGTGCGGACAGCCTCTTCCAGATTGCCATTCTGCTCCAACAGGCGGGCAGCAGTCATCAGGTAATCGGGCGATTCGGCCGCGGCCGGCTGTAAGGCGACGAAATCCCGTAAAGTTTGGGCGGCCTGTGGATACTGGTTCAAGTAGGCCCACTGCGTGTAGGCCTTGTCAAACCAGGCGGTGGACCATTTGGGGTGATTGGGGTAATTCTGGATGAACAGAGTAAACTCATCTATGGCAGCCTGGCTCTCTTTCAATTCGCGCAAGGTCAGGGCGCGGTAGTAGTGAGCCGTGCCATCGTTGACCGGATTGGCGGCCAGAAAACGGTCGAAGGCGGCTAGCGCCACCGGATACTGCCCGGCAAAGTAATCTACCAGGCCGCGATCCAGCTCACTGACCGCCTCGCCCGCATTCACCAGTTCCACCAGGCCAAGATAGGAATAATACGAAAGCGGATAGTTTTCAACGCCACTGCGGAACAGATCGTAGGCCTGTGTGTTTTGTCCCAGGCTTTGATATGCCAGCCCACTCAGGTAGGTCACCTGTGCCTTGATGTAATCGTTTGAGGTGCGGGCAAGGATGTCCTTGTAACGCGCCAGGGCGTTGGCGTAATCGCCCAGCTGGCTGTAGGTTTGGGCGATTTTGATTGCCAGAGCAAAATTATCGTCCAGGCGGGGAGATTGTTCGGCGGCAAGATAGGCAGAGAGGGCTTCTGTCAGGTTCCCCGCTGCGCTCAGCGCGTCGCCGCGCCGCTCTTGCATGTAAGCATCAATAACGCCGGGGCGCAAGCTGAGATACATTTGCCAGGCAGCCGCCGCCTCGGCGTATCGCTTCAACTCATACAACGTTTGGCCTTGCAGAAAATACGCCTGGGCCACATAGGGGGAGTCGGGGTACTCGCTGATCAGACTTTGCAGTGCTGCCAGCGCCTCCGCGTAACGTCCATCGGCAAAGTGGACGCGCCCCTCGCCCCAGCGCGCCGCGGCGCGGATGGCCGGGTCAGATGAATCGCGATAAGCGGCCTGATAGTAGGTCAGTGCCGAAACCGTATCCCCGTTGAAGAGCGCCCGGTCGCCGTTTTCAACGCGCACCAGCGGCGGTGGTGTCGGGGTTGGGGTGGGGGAGGGAGTAGCCGTCAGGGTAGGGGTGATGCTGGGGGTTACCGTCCAGCCGGGCGGGATGGCAGGTAAACCTGCGGGCAGGGAACAGGCCAGGATGGCCGCCACCAGCCAGAGTCCGGATAAGAGGCGCCTTGTTCGGTTCATTCCGCTCCTTATACTGGCAAAGCAAAGGTGTGTCAATGCCTTTTCTGTCAGGTATAATTTCGCCCATGCGCACCGTATTTTGGGATACTCAAACCAATGAACTCAAGATGATTGATCAGCGACGCCTGCCGGCCACGCTGGAAATTGTGGCCTTTCGCCAACATGCCGCTGTGGCTCAGGCGATTCGGGAGATGGTGGTACGCGGCGCCCCGGCGATCGGCGCGGCCGCGGCGTTTGCCCTGGCTTTGGCGGCGCGCGAGAGCGCTTCCTCCTCGACCCCGGGCCTGCTTGCCGATCTACAGGCCGCAGCCGCCCTTTTGCGTTCGGCTCGCCCCACGGCAGTGAACCTGGCCTGGGCGGTAGATCGCGTGATGAAGCGAGCTTCTGCTTTCGATGGTTCTGCTGATGATCTGCGCCACCTCGTGTTGGAAGAGGCCCAACGCATCGCCGATGAAGATGTGGAGGTCAACAAGCGCATGGCAACGCTGGGCGCCTCACTGATTGCCGATGGGGATACGCTCATTCACCATTGCAACACTGGCGCCCTGGCTACGGTAGATTGGGGCACGGCGCTAGGGGCGATTCGCATGGCCCATGAGCAGGGAAAGCGCATCCACGTGCTGGTGGATGAGACCCGCCCGCGTTTGCAGGGCGCACGCCTGACCGCCTGGGAATTGGAGCAATATGGGATTCCCTACGACATTATCAGCGACAACATGGCTGGCTTTTTCCTGCGTCGCGGCGAAGTGCAAAAAGTCTTCTTCGGCGCCGACCGCGTAGCCGCCAATGGCGACGTGGCCAACAAGATTGGCACGTACATGCTTTCGCTGGCGGCGCATGATAATGGTGTGCCGGTTTACGCGGTGGTGCCCACTTCCACGATTGATCTATCTTTGCATCATGGAGACCAGATTCCTATCGAAGAGCGCGATCCGGCTGAAGTGCTGAACATTCAATTTCAGGGGGAGCGGGTGACGCCATCGGCGGCCTCGGCGCGCAATCCAGCCTTTGATGTCACCCCAGCGCGACTGATCACCGCCATTGTGACCGAGGGTGGCATTGTCTATCCGCCGTTTGAGCAAAACTTACCAAAGGTCATGGCGGGGCGTTCGTAAATTCGATGTTCTCCGTCTATTTCCTTTACTTTCCCGCCGTCCCGTGTTAAACTTTATTCCGCTCACGATGGCGCTCTCCTGCGAGAGCGCCTTTTGGTGAGCCATTTTTTGCGCCTGTGGATAACCTATGGACATATTACTTACCGGCTCGGTAGCCTATGATTATCTGATGACCTTCCCGGGGCTGTTCAAAGAACAGATCCTGCCCGAACGTTTGTCTTCGATCAGCCTTTCGTTCCTGGTCGAATCAATGGCCAAACAACGGGGGGGCATTGCGCCGAACATCGCGTACACCATGGCCTTGCTGGGACAGCGGCCGCGCATTATGGCTACTGTAGGGGAAGATTTTGGTGAGTATCGCGCCTGGCTGGAGGGCAAAGGGGTGGATACCAGCCTGGTCAAAGTGATCGCTGGTGAATTCACCGCCTCGTTCTTCGCTACGACCGATATGGCCTCGGCGCAAATCGCCTCGTTTTACCCGGGGGCGATGCGTTACGCTGCCGATCAATCCTTGAAGGAATTGCCCTCCAGGCCCGATCTCGTCGTCATTTCGCCAAATGCGCCCGATGCGATGACTCAATTTGCCGCCGAATGCCGCCAGTTAGGCATCCCCTATCTTTATGACCCCAGTCAACAGGTGTTACGCCTGGGAGGCGAGGAACTGGCGCGTGACATGGAAGGAGCGTATTTCCTGTTTTGCAATGACTACGAGTTTGGCTTGATTTCCAAAAAGACCGGCTGGGATTTGGCGCAAATTCTCCGTCATGTAAAAGTAGTGGTCATCACCCGTGGTAAAGATGGCGCCAATTTGTACACCAATGGGGAAGAATACTTCATCCCAACCGTGCCTGAAGAAAAAATTGTGGATCCCACGGGCGTAGGCGATGCCTTCCGTGGCGGCTTCCTCACCGGTTTTGCTCATGGCTTTGACTGGGTACTCTGCGGCGAGATCGGCTCGCTGGCGGCTGTCTATTGCCTCGAGCAGCAGGGACCGCAAAGCCACAGCTATACCCGCCAGGAATTCGTCCAGCGCTTCCGCCAGCACTTCGACGATCAGGGCAAACTGGACGCATTGTTGTAAACCTATCTGTTGGATGATTTCAGCAGATATTGAATATCGTTTAGAAGGAGTTTCTATGAGCAATTACGACGTCAAAGACCTCAATCTGGCCGAGGGCGGCCGCCGCCGCATCGAATGGGCCGAACGCGAAATGCCCGTCTTGCGCCAAATTCGCGAACGCTTTGAAAAAGAAAAACCCCTCAAGGGGGTGCGCCTTTCGGCCTGTTTGCATGTGACCACCGAAACTGCCAACCTCGCCCGCACCCTGGTCGCCGGTGGTGCCGACCTGGTGTTGACCGCCTCCAACCCGCTTTCCACACAAGATGATGTCGCCGCTGCCCTGGTGAGTATTTACGAGATCCCGACCTATGCCATCAAGGGCGAAGACAATGTGACTTATTACAAGCACATCAACGCCGCCCTGGACCACAAACCCAATATCACCATGGACGATGGCGCTGACCTGGTTTCCACGCTGCACAAAGAACGTCGCGATTTATTGCCCAATGTCATCGGCGGCACGGAAGAGACCACTACCGGTGTCATTCGCTTGCGCGCCATGGCCGCCGATAAAATGCTCAATTTCCCCGTGATCGCAGTCAACGATGCCCTCACCAAGCACCTGTTCGACAACCGCTATGGCACGGGGCAATCCACGGTAGATGGCATCATCCGAGCTACTAACATCTTGCTGGCTGGCAAACGCTTTGTCGTGGCTGGCTATGGCTGGTGCGGACGCGGCCTGGCCTCGCGCGCTCGCGGCATGGGCGCCCTGGTTATCGTCACCGAAGTGGACCCGCTCAAAGCCCTGGAAGCCGTCATGGATGGCTACGAAGTCATGCCAATGGAAGAAGCTGCCAAAATCGGTGATATCTTCTGCACCGTCACCGGCGACATCAACGTCATTGACGAGCGCCACTTCAAAGTGATGAAAGACGGTGCGATTGTGGCCAACTCCGGTCACTTCAACGTAGAAATCAACATCCCTGCCCTGGCGAAAATGTCCAAAGGTGAACCTAAACTGGTGCGCCCCTTTGTGGAGCAATACGAAACCCTGGATGGCCGCCGTATCCACATCCTGGGCGAAGGCCGCCTGATCAACCTGGCCTCAGCCGAAGGCCATCCCGCCTCGGTCATGGACATGTCCTTTGCCAATCAGGCCCTGGCCGCCGAATACATGGTCAAGAATGCCGACAAGCTGGAAAAGCGCGTCTACTCCGTCCCCCAGGAAATTGATGCTGAGATCGCCCGCCTGAAGCTGGAAGCCATGGGCGTGAAAATCGACACCCTCACCGAAGAACAGGTCAAATACCTGAACTCCTGGGAAGAAGGCACCTAAACCTGAGTCATGGGTAGAGGCGCGAAATGCGCGCCTCTACCCAAGAACGCATTCTTCTGATAAGATAACCCCGCACGCCGAACGATTCGAATCCTCGGCCCCCGTTGGTCGGGGATTTTTGTGTGTAAATTCTCTCGCTTTTTGCGAATCGCAGGTAAAAAATGCTTATCGAACGAACGGATCTCCGCAACATTGCCATTATCGCCCATGTAGACCATGGCAAAACTACACTGGTAGATTACATGCTCCGCCAGGCGCGCGTCTTTCGCGAAAATCAGCAAATGGTCGAACGCGTCATGGATTCCAACGACCTGGAGCGCGAACGCGGCATCACCATCCTGGCAAAGAACACGGCCATCACCATCCCCGATCCGCTCACCGGGCAAAATGTCAAAATCAACATCGTAGATACCCCCGGCCACGCCGATTTCGGCGGTGAAGTTGAGCGCGTGATGAACATGGTGGATGGCGTTCTCTTACTGGTAGATGCCGCCGAAGGCCCCATGCCCCAAACCCGTTTTGTGCTCAAAAAGGCTCTGGAAATGGGGCATAAAGCCGTGGTGGTGATCAACAAAGTGGATCGCAAAGATGCCGAGCCGGATCGCGTTCTCAATCAAACGTTTGATTTGTTCATCGAACTGGGCGCGACCGACGAACAGGCCGACTTCCCCGTGATCTACGCACAGGCCACCGCCGGCCGGGCGGGTCTCACCCCGGACCTCGGGCCGGACCTGCAACCCCTGTTCGACGTCATCCTTCGGCAGATTCCCGCTCCCCGCGTCGACCCCGACGCGCCGTTGCAGATGCTTGTCACCTCGCTAGGGTATGATGATTATCGCGGCGTCACCGCAGTGGGACGAATCTTCGCTGGGCGCATCAAAGCCGGGCAAAAACTGGCGCGCCTGACCCTTTCGGGGCAACAGCTGCCAGAAGTAGCCCGCTACCTGTACACGTTTCAGGGGCTGAACAAGGTTGAAATCGAAGAAGCCTCGGCGGGCGATATTGTTACCCTGGCTGGCCTGGAAGGGATTGCCATTGGCGAAACCCTGGCCGACCCGATCAACCCGGTGGCATTGCCCACCATTCGCGTGGAAGAGCCGACGGTGCGCATGATGTTTGGGGTAAACACCTCGCCTTTTGCCGGCCGTGAGGGAAAATGGAGCACTTCGCGTAAGTTGCGTGAGCGCCTGTTCGAAGAATTACGTACCAATGTAGCCTTGCGGGTGGAAGAAACCGACTCGGCCGAGAATTTCCTGGTCAGTGGGCGCGGCGAACTGCACCTGGGAATTTTGATTGAGACGATGCGCCGCGAAGGGTACGAATTCCAGGTTTCGCGACCGGAAGTCATCTTCCATAAGGCCGAGGATGGTTCGCTGTTGGAGCCTTACGAGGAAGTGCACATCGAAACCAGCACGGAGACCGTCGGCGTGGTGGTGGAAATGCTCGGTGGGCGACGCGGCCGGTTAATGGATATGCAGGATACAGGTCAGGGGACGACGCGCCTGGTGTATATCGTGCCGACGCGCGGTTTACTCGGTTTCCGCTATCAATTCCTGACGGCGACGCGCGGTTCGGGCGTCATGCACACCATTTTTCATGGCTACGATGAATTTGCCGGGCCAATGAACACCCGTCAGACGGGTTCATTGGTGGCCTGGGAGACCGGTACAACCACCTCCTATGCGTTGAAATCAGCCGAAGAGCGCGGGGTGCTGTTCTATGGCCCCGGCGTGGAAGTGTATGAAGGCATGGTGGTGGGTGAAAATTCTCGCCCTGGTGATATTGCTGTCAATGTGTGCAAGAAAAAGCACCTGACCAACGTGCGCGCCTCCCGCGGCGAAATGGAAATTCGCCTGACGCCGCCGCGCCAGATGTCGTTGGATGAAGCCATTGAATACCTGGCCGATGACGAGTTGCTGGAAGTAACGCCCCTGTCTTACCGTATTCGCAAGCGCATTCTGGATACAGAAGAACGCGGTAAGCAGCAGAAGAAGGTCAAAGAGCAATTAGAGGCGTGAGTTTACTGGCAGGCGACGGTGAACGTAGTGGTGCTGGCGCTGCCACTGGGGTTGAAAACTTCCACACGGTAGGCTATCTGCTCGCCGGTATTTACGGCCACGATTTCGCTGTATGTCGTAGTATCAACAGGTAATTCGGCTACCATTCTATCGTTTCGATAGATTCGGTAGCCGGTTTCATTATCGGCGCGGTCGTTCCAGGTGATGGTGATGTTCAGGTCGTTGTTGTTGCCGTTA
>DAOUAN010000018.1:0-10306 GCA_034433385.1 Anaerolineales bacterium
CTTCAGGGACTTCGCAACTCCGCATCGAATGACACGAATACGGCAAATTTTCTTCGGGACATTCGTGAAAATTCGATGCAAAAGAGAATTGAGCCTTATTGCAGATAACGACTTATCCCGAACTCAGGTTAGGTTAATTTTCATTTATCTACTCGTGTTACACTGGTGGCATGATTGCTCGCCTGAAGATACCCCTGGGCATTTTTCTTGTCCTCCTGGTTTTGGTGTTGGGGCTATATCAAGTTCCTGCTATTCACGCCCGGCTGGCCTGGCGGTTGGATGTTGGCCGAACGTATCTCAAAAACTGGATTCACCCGCTTGGGCCGGCGCCCACTCCCTTACCGGTCACGCCCGCCGCGGGGCCGAATACGCCCGTAGTCTCGCCGACCCCGCGCCTGGTCAGTGTGGCGACGGCTACTCCAACGCCTCTTCCGTTACCGTCCCAGGCCGCCCTTCCTGCACCTGCCTGGGAACGACAGACGCCCAATAACTGTGGACCGGCTACGCTTTCCATGGCCCTGCACATGTATGGCTGGGAAGGCACGCAAGACGAAATTGCTCAAGTGATCAAGCCTGTGCTGCAAGATCGTAACGTCAATCCTGAAGAGATGGCCTATTATGTGCGCAATTATGCCGGCTGGCTGAACATTGAATTTCGCGTGGCAGGCGATCTGACTCTTCTGAAACGTTTGCTGGCTGCTGGCTATCCGGTCATCATTGAGGGCGTGACTCGTCTTGATCCCAATGATGCGCTTGGCCCCAATGACGATTTGTGGGCGGCTCACTACCTCTTGCTCACCGGCTATGATGACACGATGCAGACCTTCACGGTGCAGGATTCTTATCATGGTGCTGACTTGAGTGTTTCGTACTCGCAACTTGTTGCCGAGTGGAAGCCTTTCAACAACCTGTATATGGTGATTTACCTGAGCCAGGATCAGCCAGAAGTAGAAACCTTACTGGGGTCAGATTGGGATGCCGACCAGAACCGCCAGCGTGCCCTGGAGAGTGCTCAGGCAGCAACGATGGCAGATCCAGGCGATGCATTCGCCTGGTTTAACCTGGGCAGCGACCTGGTGTACTTTGAGCGTTACGCTGAAGCAGCCCAGGCCTACGATCAGGCTCGCCGCATTGGCCTGCCGCTGCGCATGTTCCGTTACCAGTTTGGACCGTTCATTGCCTATTTTCAATCCAACCGCATTGACGATTTACTGGCGCTCACCGATTACGCCCGCGGCATTACCGATATGTCTGAAGAAACCTGGTTGTGGTATGGCTGGGGCCTCTATCGGAAAAATGATTTTGCTGGGGCACGAAAAGCCTGGGAAAAGGCCCTCTCCATTCACCCGGGTTATCCCGATGCCGAATATGCCCTTAACTTTTTACAGTCCCCCTAACCTAAGCTTTTGCAACTGGCGAACAAAGCATGAAAAACGACCTCAGGGGCGAGATTTTGCACGTACCATCTTCACTGCCTTTCCTGCAAAAGGCATGTGCCGTAAGCGTCGCGAGTCTGCGGGGAAGGGAGCGGGGGGATGGGGCGTTTGAAGCACCAGACGGGACAATCGCCCCTCTGCCTCCTTCCCACGAAAGCGGATGGAGGCGACCTGTAACCCAACCGCTGAAAATTTTTACTTTCGAAGGGCTTTTCAGCAAATCGCTCCTGATGGCACAAAAGCCAGGCTAACTTTCCAGAAAGCTATAACCACCAGGCCAGGTATGAATGACATCGGGCTGATCGGCCTGTTCGCTTAGCTTTTTGCGCAGGCGGTAAACAATGTTTTTGAGGAGCACAGTATCGCCTTTGCGCCGTTCTCCCCACACTGCGGGAATGATTTCTTCTGTTTGGAACACATAACCGGGGCGACTCATCAGCAAATGCAGCAGGCGAAATTCAAGATTGGTGAGTTTAACCTGGCGATTGGCCGGGCCAATTAAAACGCGTCGAGCCGGGTCCAGGGTTAGATGGGGCGAAGAAGGGGGGGTGATCGGTTCATGGCGGCTCCGCCGCGCCCAGGCCATGATCTTGGCCAGGAAGATGGCCGGGCTGATCGGTTTGATCACACACTCATCCACGCCGAGTTGATACGCTTCCAGGATTTCAGTCTCATTGTTGGTGGGCATAAATAATAAAATGGGACTTTGGCTCAGCGAGCGCAAACGTTTACACAATTCCATGCGTTGGCTGTGTGGCGCGTTGACATCTACCACAATTAAGTCTGCCAGATCCTCGGCGGCGCGTCCCATGGCGCGCTGCACCGAAGTCTCTAAAATGGCTACCAGACCTTTTTCTCGAATAATATACCCCCAAATAGGTGCCGTAGCATCCTGATCGCAAACAACAAATACGCGTAGGGTGGGGGGAATCTCAATCTGTGTCATTTCAGGCTCCTCATCTGTCTATTGTAGCCGCGTTTGGTCGTAAAAAGTCTCATTTTTTTACCAAAATGTTACTTTTGGGGGATAGGAAACTTTTCCCATCCCCCATATACTCAAAACAACCGTAATAATTTCAGGAGGCTTCCATGAAAAAGTTAATTCCAATTTTAGTAGCGCTCAGCGTGCTTGTCACGGCCTGTCAGATGGGCGGTGGTCAGGCACAGCCGACTCCCCTGGCCTTGCCCACAGCTTTCCCAACCAATACTCCGGCTGTCAACCCCACCCAGTCATCGGGTGGTGGCAAAGCCGAAGCCGGTAGCGAGCGGACTTCTCCCGTGGATGGTATGGTCCAGGTCTATATTCCCGCAGGGACTTTCCAGATGGGTGGCATTGACCCCAAAGCCTCGCAGGATGAAAAACCGGTCCATCCTGTGACCATGCATGGCTTCTGGATTGACAAAGTCGAAGTGACCAACGCCATGTATATGTTGTGTGTTAAGGCTGGCGCCTGTCGCTTACCGCATGAGACCAAATCGCAGACTCGCCAATCTTACTTCAACAACCCCGAATACAACGATTATCCCGTGGTCTATGTAGGCTGGGGGGATGCCAAGGCGTATTGTGAGTGGGCCAATCGTCGTTTGCCGACCGAAGCGGAATGGGAGCGTGCCGCCCGCGGCGATGACTTCCGCACCTATCCGTGGGGAGATGAACGCCCTGATTCCTCGCGTGCCAACTTCAACTTCTATGTGGGCGATACCACGCGTGTAGGAAGCTTCCCTGCCGGTGCCAGCCCCTTTGGGGTGCTGGATATGGCCGGGAACGTGGCCGAATGGGTCAACGATTTTTATGATGCTGGCTATTACAGCTCAGCCATCAACGTCAATCCGCCTGGCCCATTGGCTCGTGCCAACTACTTCAACCGCGTGGTGCGTGGCGGCACGTTCCAGGATAGTGAAGTTGACATTCGTCTTGCCAATCGCGCTTCTGTGCTCGGCCCCAACCCCGATGCTCCCCTGGATTCGGCACAATACTACGGCGAATTTTCTCCTAAGATTGGTTTCCGTTGCGCTGCGGATGAGTAATTGCTAAATTAGCCCTTCTTATCTGCGAGCCAATCCTCGCTCCTCTCTGCTACGGAGAGGAGCATCTTTTTTTGCATGTCCCGATGGTGGGCTGTCGGGTGATTCTTACAAAGCGGTCACAGGCCGCCTCATCCCATTTGGGCTGGGGTCACCCTGGCATGGGGCGCCCTGCCATTTGGCCCGGCAGGCGAGGCTTCTACCCTTGCATTTTAAGCCAAATAAGGTACTATTATACGAAACAGGGATGTCCCAATGACTGCACCCCGCTCTTCGCCTGCCTCTCCTCGTTCGCCAAATTTTCTGTGGACGACTCTGGGCGTTGCCCTTTTGCTGGCCACTCTTTTCACTGCCTGGACGCCCGACAGTCTCTTTGCTGCCAACCTTTCCGATAAACTGAGCCTGCTGCTCACTCCCCAAACCCCTGCGAGCTTCAACAACACGCCTCAACCCCAATTGCGTATTGGCATTGTTGCCGGCCACTCTGGCAATGATTCCGGCGCAGTTTGTCGCGATTCTACAGGGCAGGTAACCCTGACTGAGGCCGATGTCAACCTGAAAATTGCCAGCCTGGTTCAAAAACGTCTTACCGACCTGGGGATGCAAGTGGATTTGCTCAATGAATTTGACACCCGCCTCAACGGTTATCGCGCTGTTGCCCTCGTCTCTATTCATAACGACTCTTGCGAGTACATCAATGATCAGGCTACCGGTTTCAAAGTGGCCGCGTCCATGGATACGCGCGATGTCAACCGCGCTACCCGTCTGACGGCCTGCCTTGTGGATCGCTACCAGCGTCTGACCGGCCTCACGTTCCACGCAGGCAGTATCACCGCGGATATGCGCGAGTATCATGCCTTTTCCGAAATTGATCCCAACACCATCACCGCGATCATCGAGACCGGCTTTCTTAACCTGGATCGAGATATTTTGACCAATCATACCGATCGGGTGGCCGAGGGCATTGTGCAGGGCATTCTTTGTTTTGTCAATAACGAAGACGTGGAACCGACGCCTGTTCCCACCTTTGGGCCATGACCGTTTCTTTTGAGCCGCTTCGCCCCTCCAGATCTTTCTCCAGCGCCTCGTCGCGCCGGGGAAGAGGGATCCTCGCGGCGTTGGCGTTGATTCTGCTCCTTCTTTTGGTGGGCATTGTTTTCCTCCGCTCTTTTTTGCCCTCGGCGGGGCGTGCTCAGCCTGCTGCCGCACCCCACCTGTGGGCTGGCGTGGTTTTGCCGAAGCCGACGTACACGTCCTTTCCTACCTCCCTCCCCACGACTACTGCCACTCACACCCCCGAACCGACTGCTACCCCCGGCACTCTGTTGATGGAAATTGTCCCCGATACGCCCACGCCTGAGTTTGTCGCCGCGCTGGCGCCTTCCGTTTCGACGGGGGAAGGGAAGTATATCCTCGTGGATATTTCTGAGCAGCATCTCTACGCTTATGAAGGGGATACGCTCAAATACAGTTTTGTGGCTTCTACTGGGATGAATCATTCCACGCGCGTGGGCACTTTCGCCGTGCAGAGTAAAATCCCCAATGCCTACGGCTCCACCTGGAATATCTGGATGCCTTACTGGTTGGGCATTTACTGGGCAGGTGGCCTGGAAAATGGCATCCACGCTTTGCCTATTTTGCCCAACGGCGCGCAGTTGTGGGCTGGCTTTTTGGGCCAACCGATTTCGTATGGTTGTGTGGTGCTCGGTTCTTATGAGGCTCAGTTGCTTTATGAGTGGGCCGAGCTTGGCACGCCGGTTGAAATTCAGCATTAATTCTGGCCGTAAATCTCAGGTGACTGGCGATGAAGCGTTCTATAGAAGTATCTCAAGCAATCGAAAACGCCCGGCAGGCTTTACGCCGCGAGGATTTGGCGCGAGCGCGTCAGTGGGCAAGGCAGGCGGTCAGGCTTGACCCTCATAGCGAGGACGCCTGGCTGATCCTGGCGGCGGTATCCAGCCCCAGCGCCAGCCTGGAGTACCTGCGCAAGGCGTTGCAGATCAACCCCAATAGCGCCCGGGCGCGCAAGGGAATTGAATGGGCGCAGCGGCGCCTGCAGGAAACGCCCGAAGCGGAGAATCGCCCGCGAAACGGCGACCCGCTCTCTCGTCCGCGGCGAAGCGGGGCGGCCCCAAAGCGGAATCTGTACCCGTTGTTGTTGATCACATTAGGGTGTTTGGCGTTGGCCGTGGCCGGCGTATCCGCCCTTTCTTTTCCTGCAGTGGCTTCGGTGTTGAGCCTGGGGCAGGTGCCTCCGACGACACCGGCTCACCCGCAGGTTTGGGCACAGGCCGAGATCGCCAAGCCGACGTACACGGTTACGCCTTCGCCCCTTCCGGCTACTCCCACGGCGACCCTTGCGCCTACCCAAGCGCCGGCGGATACACCTACGCCGCAGCCTACCTTTACCCCCGAGCCAACGGCTACCCCTGGCACGCTGTTGATGGAAATTGTGCCCGATACACCTACGCCTGAGCTTGCCGCCGTAACTGTCCCTGATGCTCCGTCGCTTTCGATGCCGAAGGGGGTTCGCTGGATTGATGTCAATCTTTCGCAGCAACGTGTTTATGCGTATGAGGGCGATACACTGGTCAATTCGTTTGTTGTTTCGACTGGCACCTGGCAAACGCCTACGGTGACCGGGCAGTTTCACATCTGGATCAAACTGCGCTCGACGACGATGACCGGCCCTGGTTATTATTTGCCCAATGTGCCTTACACGATGTATTTTTACAAGGGTTATGGTTTGCATGGCACGTACTGGCACAACAATTTTGGCACGCCGATGAGCCATGGTTGTGTGAATTTGAGTATCCCGGATGCGGAATGGCTGTATAACTGGGCCTCGGTGGGCACCCTGGTCAATGTCCATTATTAGGTTTTGGCATTGTTTTGTTGCAAACACGTTGCTGTGTCACTGCGAGGCGGCCAGAAAGGCCGCCGACTGCGTAACGTGCCTGTGGCAAGCAGTCCCTGATGGGCGTGGAGATTGCTTCGCCGCCTTCAGCGGCTTGCAATGACACCAAAAAAGTTTGGGAGCTTGGGGTAACCCCATGAATTCGCTCAGCCGACGCGATTTTCTTAAATTGAGCGTTTTGAGTTTGTTGGGCCTGTTTTGGCCTGTGCTTCCGGGGGATGATTTCCCCCCTGATTTGTATGGGCGGGTGACGACGCGCGCGCTGTGGACGTATGAGCAGCCCTCGTTCCGCGCCCGGCGCGCCCGGCTCTACTGGCGCGACCTTGTTTTGCCGCTCAGGGGGGTGACAGTGAGTGAGGAGGACGTGAACGCGTATAACCGCATCTGGTATCAGGTTGGTGAGGGGGAATTTGCTTATTCGGGCAACCTTCAACCGGTGCGGATGTCGCTCAACACGCCGCGGCTGGATTTGCCGCCGCGTGGCCAACTGGCCGAAGTAAGTGTCCCGTTTACCGATGTCCGTCGTCAACCGGCTGAGGCGGCGGATGTGGTTTACCGCCTGTATTACGAGTCGGTGCATTGGGCGTTGAAGGCGGTGCAGGGGGAAGATGGGCGAATCTGGTATCTTTTGTTGGATGATAAATGGAATCAGTACTACTATGCCCTGGCCGAGCACCTGCGGCTCTTGCCGGACGATGAGCTGGCTCCGCTTTCGAGCGAGGTTCCCGCCTCCCGTAAGCGGATCGAGGTGCGTTTGGGCGAACAGCTGGTGCTGGCCTGGGAAGATGGGAGGCTGGTCTTCGCCACTCGCGCCTCCACGGGGAAACGCTTGCGTGCCGATAAATACACGACTCCTACGGGTCACTTCATGACCTATCACAAACGACCCACCCGTCACATGGCCACTGGCGACCTGGCTTCCAGTGGCTTTGACTTGCCCGGCGTCCCCTGGGTGATGTATTTGACTGAAAGCGGAATTTCGTTCCACGGGACGTACTGGCACAACGATTTCGGTCAGCCACACAGTCATGGTTGCATCAATCTTTCGCCGCAGGCGGCCAAATGGCTTTATCGCTGGACTCTGCCGGTTGTGCCGGCGGGAAAACAGCTCGCCTATGAGGCGCGGGGCACGCAAGTTGAAATTTTGCTGTAGCCCGGAAACTCAAGTTTCGGGCTACGCTTGCCAGGTCGGCCTGCGCCGACCCGAAAAGCATCAGGGATATTCGCTCAATTCGATGCAAAATAAAACTACGCCCTCACGCCCGGAAACTCAAGTTTCGGGCTACACTTGCCAGGTCGGCCTGCGCCGACCGCGTGCCCGGAAACTAAAGTTTCGGGCTACGCCTGCCAGGTCGGCCTGCGCCGACCGCGCGCCCGGAAGCGAAAGTTTCGGGCTACGGCTGCCAGGTCGGCCTGCGCCGACCGCGCTTCAGGAAATTCGAGGCGAAATTAAGGCAGGGCGGGAGTGTGCACATTCGCATAACTTGTGCGATAATGTAAATCAACCTGCGTAGGCAGGACATCCCCTTGAGGAGAGAGCCATGCACCCGGCTTTTCAACAAAACTATTATTTGCTCAAACGGCAGATTTTCTCGCTCACCGGCAAGTTTCGTTTTTACGATGCTCAGGGCAACCTGATCTTGTTTAGCGAGCAAAAGATGTTTCGCTTGCGAGAGGATATTCGTGTGTATGCAGATGAGGCCAAAGGCCAGGAAGTGCTCAGCATTCGAGCGCGTCAGATCGTTGATTTTTCGGCGGCTTACGATGTATTCGATAGCCTGAGCGGGGAAAAAGTGGGTGTCTTGCGCCGCAAAGGTTTCAAGTCGCTGGTGCGCGATGAATGGGAAGCGCTCGACGCGACCGAAAAGCCGATTGGCCTGCTTTTTGAGGATCAGCTAGGATTGGCTTTGTTACGCCGTTTGCTGCTGGGTTCGCTCTTACCTCAAAATTACGATTGGGTTGCGGGCGAAACACGTTTGGCCGATTTCCGCCAGCGCTTCAATCTGTTTCGCTATGAGCTGGAAGTGGATTTGAGCATGGATCCGCTCCGCCAACTCGACCGACGGTTGGCGGTGGCGGCTGCCATTCTGCTGGCGGCCATTGAGGGACGCCAGAGTGATTGATCAGAATTGGGAGAAAAATGGCTGTTCAGCCTCTTTTTGCTGGCCTTGTTGTAGATGAATATGATCGCCCGGTGGAAGTCGCCTATGTGGGCGGGGAACCCTGCTATGTGGTGGACGATGATGGCTTCCGCCGGCACATCCCCAGTGAACAGGTGGATCGTCAGGTGTTACGGCAAATGGCCGAATTGATGAAGGGGAATGAAGATGTGATCTCGGCGCAGACGGCCAAAATGCTCGGCCAGGAAGATATTTTCACCAAAGCCATGATTGAGCAGCAATTGAAAAACGTTGAAAAACAATTTGATGCCTTGTTGCAAACCGGCATCCCTGAAGAGGGGCGCGCCTACTTGGGAATGTTGGGTTTCAAGGTGGTGATCAACGTTCACGGCGAGGTGATACGGGTGGATCAACCTGCGGCTGCCAGTGACGATGATGACGAGTAGGTCATTCGGCGTATAATTTTGGCGTGCCTGAAATCTTGCTGAATGTTCATGTGGTGATGTTCTGCGTGCGGGAGGATGCCCTGCACGTTTTGCTGACGCCGGCTGAAGCCGAAAATTGGCAATTGCCCGGCGCTCAGCTCAACGCGGATGAGGCCCTGGAGGAAGCGGCGGTGCGCGCTTTTGCCGGACAAATTGACCGCCAGCAGGTCTATCTGGAGCAGCTCTACACGTATGGCGATCCGGGGCGTGACCCGCGTTGGCGGCTGGTCAGCGTGGTGTATTTTGCGCTGGTGCCCGTCGATGCGCGGCAGGAATCGGGGAAGATGCGCTGGTTCCGCGTGGATGCTTTGCCTCCGCTGGCCTTTGATCACGCCGCGATTGTGACCTACGCACTACGACGTTTGCGCTACAAACTGGAATATAGCGCGGTGGGTTTCCAACTGTTGCCCGATGAATTCACCTTGAGTGAATTGCAGCACACCTACGAAATCATCCTCGGCGAGCAGTTGGATAAGCGCAATTTCCGACGGCGAATTTTGCAGGCTGGGGTGATCGAGCCGACCGAACATGTGCGGGTGAGGGAGGGGCGCCCGGCGCGGTTGTATCGTTACCGCTCAGATGCTATTGCTGAGGTCAAAGCACGGCGACTTTTCCCTTAAAAGTCAAAAGCCCAATCCCCGCTCTTTGAGGGAGACCCAGCGTCCTTGACCGATGATGAGGTGGTCGAGGACTTCAATGTCGAGCAATTTGCCGGCTTGAAGCAGGGCGCGGGTAACGGCGACATCGTCGGGACTGGGAGTGGGGTCGCCGCTGGGATGGTTGTGGGCGACGATGATGGCGGGGGCATTGCGCCGAATGGCGGCTTTGAAAATCTCGCCGATGTGCACTTGGGAAGAGTTGACTGAGCCGCGATAGACTTCGACAATGTCGAGTACCTGGTTGCGCGTGTTGAGCAGCAAGACGCGCAGGTGTTCCTGCTCCAGGGCTGACATTTCGTATTGGAGCAAGGCGGCGGCGTCAGCTGGGTTGGTGATGGTGGGACGGGTCTCGGGGGCTTCGAGGGTGAGGCGGCGCCCCAGTTCAATGGCGGCTTTGATTTGGGCGGCTTTGGCTGCGCCAATGCCGTGTTGGTTGACCAGTTCTTCGAATGGGGCGCGGTGCAGTCCGCGCAGGCCACCAAAGGTTTGAAGAAGCCGCTGCCCAACTTGCACGGCGTTTTCGCCAGTGACGCCCACACGCAGCAGAATAGCCAGTAGCTCGGCATTGGTCAGTGCCTGGGGGCCGACTGAGGCCAGCCGTTCGCGCGGACGTTCTGTTTCGTGCATGTCGGCAATTCGGTAGAGGGGGCGGGGGGAATCGACC
>DAOUAN010000019.1:0-4668 GCA_034433385.1 Anaerolineales bacterium
GGGCACAGGTCGCCGCCTTTGGCGGCTCGCAATGACACAAAACGGCGTTTTTCGCCCACAGCGTCATCTCTCAAGGCACTGGCCAAATGAGCATCCATCCACCGCTCACACCTGACTAACAACTTTTTAGCGCACCCGCCAGGCATTTGCCTTTGCCTGTTCGCTCACTTTATGCCATAATCAAGAGGCAGCCATTGAATGGTCTCTAGCAAAACATTTCACCACTGGGAGGGCTTATGAGCCAAAACGACCTCTACACTCGCCAGCCGAGTCAAATCGTTATGTATGGAGTAGATTGGTGCCCAGACTGCCGGCGCGCCCGCTTTTTCTTCAAGCGCAAAAACATCCCTTATCTGGATGTCAACATTGATGAAAATGAACAGGCCGCTGCCTTCGTCAAAGAACTCAACGGCGGTATGCGCTCTGTGCCCACCATCGTTTTCCCCGATGGCACCTTGCTGGTTGAACCCAGTGAGGCCGAGCTGGAAGAAAAATTCGCCGCTCTTTCTCAGGCAAATTAAGTCAACATGCCGCGTTCTTTCGATGTCATCATTTGCGGCGCGGGGATCACTGGGGTTGCCGCCGCTTTCTTCCTCAGCAAGCAAGGGGTGAGCAACATTCTCCTGCTGGACGAGCGCCCGCCTCTTTCTCTCACCAGTGATCGCTCCACTGAATGCTATCGCAACTGGTGGCCCGATGGCCAAATGCTGGCTCTGATGAATCGCTCCATTGATTTGTTGGAAGAGCTGGCCGGGCAAAGCGGGAACATCTTCCACATGAACCGGCGCGGCTATTTATACGTCACCGCCGATGAGAGCAAAATCCCCACCCTGCTAGAGCGGTCGCAGCGGACCTCGCAGCTGGGCGCCGGCCCCCTGCGCGTCCACACCGCCCAAGCCTGCTCCTACCACCCTGCCTCCTCCGAAGACTTTCGCGCCCAACCTGAAGGAGCCGACTTGTTGCTCGGTGCTGATTTGGTCCACCGTTTTTTTCCTTACCTGAGCGAACAGGCCGTGGCCGCATTGCACGTGCGTCGGGCGGGGTGGCTGAGCGCCCAACAGCTGGGCAGATACCTCCTCGAAACGGCACGCCAGCGCGGGGTCCGGTTTGAAGCGAAACGGGTAGAGGCCGTGGACGTGGAAAACGGCCGGGTGCGGGGTGTCCGCCTGAGCGACGGCGAACGCGTCTTCTCCCCCATCTTTATCAACGCAGCTGGCCCCTTTCTCAAACAGGTGGGGCAAATGCTGGGCGTGGATTTGCCGGTTTACACCGAATTGCATCTCAAGGCGGCCATCCGCGATACGCTAGGCGTGGTTGGCCGCGATGCCCCTTTGTTGATCTGGGATGATCCGCAGGTGCTGCCCTGGACGGATGAAGAAAAAGATGCTTTATCCAGCGACCCGAGCACTCGTTGGCTGATCGGGCCGCTTCCGCCCGGCGTTCATACCCGCCCGGAGGGAGGACACGATAGCCAGGTGATTTTGATGTTGTGGGAATATCGAACCAAAAGGATGGAGCCAATCTGGCCGCCTCCTCTGGATGAGAATTACCCTGAGATTGCGCTGCGCGGGCTGGCGACCATGTTGCCCGGTATGCGTCAGTATTTTGAGCGCCTTCCCCGCCCCGCCCTGGATGGCGGTTACTACACAAAAACCCGCGAAAATCGCCCGCTGGTGGGACCATTACCGGTGGACGGGGCTTTTGTCATCGGAGCGGTTTCGGGCTTTGGGATTATGTCTGCCTGCGCTTGCGGGGAATTGCTGGCGGCTCACGTTATCGGTTCAGAGTTACCCGCCTATGCACCTGCCTTCCACCCTGGTCGTTACGAGAGTGCAGAATACCAAAAGCAGCTCGAGAACTGGAACGACACAGGGCAATTGTAATAAAATGAACTCGCCGCTGAGTGAGGGGGGCACCCAACGACGAGTTCATTTTTATTTTACTCAAATTTGCCCAAAAAGCAAGGGCAACCAAAAGAGAAAGGGTGTGCAATGTCTGGCAAACAGCGCTTTCGATTTTCAAGGCTCGTAGCCATGGTATTCATCCTGGTTGCACTGGGGTCTTTCTCGGCGGCAAGGGCGGCCATTCCGCAATGGACAGAAGGTGTGCTGGAGATCGCCTACGGGGATCGTCCGGGGACTGCACCAGCGGTAGTGTATACCCTCCGAGTGGATGATGGCAGGCGGCTGACTATTCAACCGGATTCGGAAAGGCAGGCAAGTTTCTTGAGCAGGTTTTACGGCCAGCGCATTCGCTTGAATCTGCTCCAAAAGGAATCGCTCTGGCTCGTTCAGGATGTTCAAGAATCTACCCCAGTCGCAGCAGCGAAGACAGGCGCTCAGCCGTGGGTCACCATTTTGTGTAAATTCAGTGATAAAACGACCACCCCCAAACCGCCCTCCTATTTTCAGGGAATGTACAGCAACATCTATCCGGGACTGGATCACTACTGGCGTGAACAATCCTTCAATCAAATGAACATCTCCGGCAGCACATCAGTGACACAGTGGTATGTATTACCCCATGCGCGTTCGTATTATGTATATGACCAAAATGGAGATGGCGTCCCAGACCTGAATTTCGATCGCGCCGCCAATGATTGTACTGCTGTTGCGGATGCTGTCATTGACTACAGAAACTTTGTGGGCATCAATTTGATGTTCAACGATGAATTGGATGGCTATGCCTGGGGGGGTGGACATTACATGACGCTGGATGGCACTTCTCGCATCTGGTACATGACCTGGGAGCCACCGTGGGGATATGCGAATATCACCGTCATTGCCCATGAAATGGGACATGGGTTCGGCATGCCCCACTCATCAGGAATGTATGGACAGACCTACGACAATCGCTGGGATGTCATGAGCGATGGTTGGACGGATTGCGCCAATTCCAGCGATGCCACTTATGGTTGCCTGGGGCAACACACCATTTCGTATCACAAAGATCTGGTCGGCTGGTTAGATGGGCGCAAAACAACCGTTTCCTACGGAAACCGAGCCACCATCACGCTAGATCGCCTGGCACAACCCCAAAGCGGAACGATGCTCATGGTGCAGGTGCCAATTGGCTTGAACAGCAACCGTTTGTATACGGTGGAAGTGCGAAAAAAGATCGGGTATGATGTCAAATTGCCTCTCGAGGGCGTAATTATTCACAATGTCGATCCTGAGCGGGCCAAGCCAGCCCAGGTAGTGGATATTGATAACAACGGCAATACCGGTGATGCAGGGGCGGTTTGGACAGTAGGCGAAACGTTTTACGACGCGACCAATCAGATTTCGATTCAGATAGATGCGACTTCAGGGAACGGCTACGTGATCACAATTTCCAATCACTTCGGTGCAGCAACCTTGACACCCACTCTGCCCCCCACTTCAACGCCAATCCCTACGATCACGCCCACGCCGGTAACAGGTGTAGCCGTGACCAGAGCCTGGACAACAGACAACGGGGGGAATCCCAAAACTGTATTTACACCTGGCGAAGGCATTCACTTCAATGCCGAGGTTGTCAATAACACAGGAAGCGCGCAAGACATCGTATTGCGCTTTGCAGTGAGTGGCCCCTGTGGAACAGTATTTGACCTCTCCTATAACATCACCACAGATAACGGCACGATCATCTGGTATTTACCCTATACGTTACCAACAAATGTATGCGGCGGAAATTACGCCTACATCGCCTCTGTAACCTGGAACAACATCACCAGTAATGCCAGCACCGCTTTTTCAGTGCAAAGCTTTCCAACCGCCACCCCACCCACCACCGAAACGCAATCGTTCGATTCAAAGGCAGCCCAGGATGGTTGGATTCTGGAATCTGGCGAAGGCACAAACAAAGGTGGAACGCTTAACAGCACACTAACCACATTTCGGCTCGGTGATAATGCCGGCGACCGCCAGTTTCGGGCTATTCTCTCCTTCGATACTTCATCCTTGCCAGACAATGCAGTCATCACAAAAGTTACGCTCAAGATAAAGCTACAAAGCGTCACTGGGACAAATCCCTTTACCACCCATGGCAACCTGTTGATAGACATTCGGAACAATGCATTTAGCGACAACAGTGCCCTGCAATTGAGCGATTTTCAAAGCGCGGCCAGCAAAAATGCTGTCGGCGTAATTTCCAAAACAGCGATCAATGGCTGGCACACAAAGGTGTGGACGGCGGGCGTATTTCCTTACATCAACCTGGCCGGGCTGACCCAATTCCGCTTGCGTTTCGCTAAAGATGACAATGACGACATGGGCGCAGATTTTCTGTCGTTTTATAGCGGCAATAGCACAGCAGTTAATCGTCCCAAACTCATCGTTGAATATTATGTCCCCTAAAAGACTTCATCGTGTTCAGGGGAATCAACTAGAAAATGACTGATTCTTCCCCACAACAGGGGATTGTGGAACAACCCATCGCAGGCGCATAATATGAGCATGAGAAAGATAAGCCTGCTCTTTTGCGTGTTCCTGCTCAGCGCCTGTGATGTCTGGTCGGTTACCCCACACCCCGTACCGGTTTGGACCTCCGCCCCTACGCAAACGCCCTTCGTTTGGACAGCCACCCCCCGCATCGTCTTCCCAACTGTAAGCGGCTTGCCAACCGCAACCGTCACGACCATTGCGACACCCATCCCCCCCACCCTTTCCAGCACCCCTTCCGAATCGC
>DAOUAN010000020.1:0-7652 GCA_034433385.1 Anaerolineales bacterium
GGGCACAGGTCGCCGCCTTTGGCGGCTCGCAATGACACAAAACGGCGTTTTTCGCCCACAGCGTCATCTCTCAAGGCACTGGCGAAATGAGCATCCATCCACCGCTCACACCTGACTAACAACTTTTTCGCGCACCCACAGATAAATTCGCCATTGACAGTCTGAAAAAATTGTCTATAATCTAGTGAAACTTTAAAGGCTGTGACGAGGACGAGTACACGCTGAACGACGGTACAGAGAGCAGGCGGCCGGTGAAAGCCCTGCCCGAAACGACAGCGTGGAATGGACCTCTGAGCCGCAGGGCTAAAATTCAGTCCGTAGAGCTGAATGAGTAGCCTGAGACGGGAGGCTCCCGTTATCGAGCCAGGGTATTTATCATTGACCCTCGTCAGTGAGCGTACCCGTAACGAGTGAGGCTGGCTTTTTCCCCGTTGCATCACAACGGGGTTTTTGATTAAAGCGGCCTAACTTGGGTGGCACCACGGATTCGCGTCCGTCCCATGTCGGGATGGACGTTTTTGTTTAAGCCTTGAAGTAGGAAAGGAGAAGCACACATGGACAACAAGCCAATGGATTCACAGACCGTTTTGCAAGCCACAGAGGCATTTCCCCTCGAGGATCGCTCTCTACCGGCCGATGAGGTTATTGAAAACCAACAACACGAAAAAACAGAGCATCCTTTTCCCACGCTCTTTGTGCCCTGAGATTTGCCTGAGAGGAGAGAAAATGTACGCCATTCCTTTTCGCCCTCCCTGACTGCCCACCCTTCACGCTCATCTACAAATCCGAAATCGCAAATCTAAAATCGCACATCCAAAATCGCAAATCTAAAATCACCTTTCGGAGGTTCTCATGTCTGACCAAACCCGTTTTCTTTTGAACGAATCTGACCTGCCCCGCTACTGGTACAACATCAACGCCGATAGCCCTGTCCCCCCGACGCCGGTATTGCGCCCGGACACCCTGGAGCCGGTCACACCCGACTTTTTGTCTGTGCTCTTCCCCATGGAGCTGATCTTGCAGGAAGTTTCGACAGAGCGATACATTCAAATCCCTGAGGAAGTGCGCGAAATTTATAAATTGTATCGCCCCACCCCCTTGATCCGTGCCCGGCGACTGGAAAAGGCGCTTGGTACACCGGCTCATATCTATTACAAATATGAAGGGGCCTCACCGGTAGGCAGTCATAAAGCGAATACGGCATTGGCCCAGGCGTTTTATAACAAGGCCGCAGGAACCAAAGCCCTGACCACAGAAACCGGCGCCGGACAATGGGGATCGGCGCTCTCGCTGGCCTGCAACTTTTTCGATCTTGACCTGGAGGTGTATATGGTCAAGGTCTCTTATCAGCAAAAACCCTATCGGCGCATTTTGATGGAATCTTACGGCGCCCAGGTCTTTGCCAGCCCCACCGACCGCACGAATTATGGGCGTTCAATCCTGGCCAACGACCCTGATAACCCTGGTTCGCTGGGCATTGCCATCTCGGAGGCCGTAGAAGTGGCTGCCACTTCGGGGGGAGCGAAAAAATATAGCCTCGGCTCAGTGCTCAATCATGTCTTGCTTCACCAAACCGTGATCGGTGAGGAGGCGCTGAAGCAGATGGACCTGGCCGGAGAATATCCCGATGTGGTGATCGGCTGCGTGGGCGGTGGTTCGAATTTTGCCGGAATTGCCTATCCATTCCTGCGCGAAAACCTGAAGAACGGACAGCGCACGCGTCTGTTGGCGGTGGAGCCAACAGCGGCTCCATCCCTGACCAAGGGGGTGTACACTTTCGATTACGGCGATACCGCCCGGATGGCGCCCATTGTCAAAATGTACACATTAGGACACGATTTCGTCCCACCCGCCATTCATGCTGGGGGATTACGCTATCATGGCATGGCGCCCAGCTTGTGCGCCTTGTATGATGCCGGTTATATCGAGGCAGTGGCCGTACCCCAAACACCCACCTTCGAGGCGGCGCTCCAATTCGCCCGCACGGAGGGAATCGTCCCCGCACCCGAATCGGCACATGCCATCCGTGCGGCTATTGATGAGGCGCTGGATGCGAAAGCCAAAGGCGAGAAGCGCGTCATTCTCTTCAACCTTTCGGGCCACGGCAACTTTGACATGTCGGCTTACGAGGCGTATTTGAGCGGAAAATTACAAGACTACGAATACCCCGCCGATGCAGTCCAGGCGGCCATGCAAAAACTACCCAAAGTGGAAATGCCCGCCTGAGCAAGCCCCCCAAAAAAAAACAGACTTCCGAAGCTTCAAAGACTTCGGAAGTCTGTTTTCTTACTTTTCGCCTGGCTCGCCAAAGACGACCACGACAATATGCTGATTCAAAAAGCGTGGCGCCGAACCTTTGCCTGGGACGACTTGCCCTAGAGTGTAGCCACCCAAAAGGGGAACTTCGCTCCCGATGATTTCTTGCACTGCAGTGATCTCAGCGCCGGGGGTGGCTTTGAGCAACATTTGCCAGGCAACATCTACCAGAACCAGGGCAAAGAAGGGACGGGCATCGCCCAATTCGAGCAGCGCTTGCTGCGCTGCCTGGCGAGCTGCCTTTTCACAGGAAAGACGACTGCCGATCAGCAGATAGGCATCTGCGCCGTCGCGCACGGGGGCATTCATGCGGAAACTGCCATCCGCTTCTACGCGAATCGGGGAGCGAACGACCAGATCATCGCCTTGCTCGACCCCCAGGGGATAAAGCCGTGCCAGATGACTGAGCGGTGGGAAGGCCCAATCGCGCGCCGGATAACCGAACAGCTGGGCATACGTCTCCGAGGCGGGGCGACCATCCAGGGTGCGCAGCCAGAAGCCGCGCGAGCGCGTCACCCGGAATTGACTGCCAATCGGGTCCCAGCCGTGGCTGTATCCGACGCCGAGCCGCAGGCCGCGCAGAAACGTCGCCGCCAGAGCGCCGCTTCCGGTTTGTGTACCCGCCATCTGATAGGTGAGACCCGTATGCAAGTCGCCGCTGGAAAGACCACCGATCGCAGTGCGAAAGGCCTCGGGGAGAGCGGCACAAAATTGTTCGGCATCTCCATTAAACCCATCAGCAAAGAAGAGCAAGGAAACGGGTTCTGGAGCAGTGAATAATTGTGCCAGGCGGTTGGCGGTCTCCCGTCCCGACTGGGCGTAGCCAGGCAACCAATGGCTCTCGGCCTGGAAATCGCCGCTCAGCAAGGCCACCATCACCGAATGAGGTTGCAGGCCCTCCCGGACCAATCCGGCCGGAGCACTGAAGCCGCTCAAAGGCACATTGCCCAACAGGCTGGCGACGCCATTGATCACGTCGCGCCCCTGATATTGATGGGAGGCGATCACGATTCCCAACGCAGGAGTCGCCGCTCCCAGCTGATTCAGGGCCTGGTGGGTGGCCTGCAGGCCGGCTTCGCGGCCATCCAGCGCCTGGGCAGTTCCAACTGCTGCAATCCACGCCATGTTTCCTCCCTGTTAGCCTTCCGCCACCGGCACGGTGAAGTGGAAGGTTGTTCCTTTGCGAAATTCGCTCTCAAACCAGATGCGCCCCCCCTGCATTTCCACCAGACTGCGGGTGATATTCAACCCCAGGCCGGTGCCAGGCGCTTCGCGCGCTTTCTGGTCTTCGGAGCGGAAGAATTTTTGGAAAATCTTCGGTTGGTCTTCCACGCTGATGCCAATGCCGGTATCGCGCACCCAGACATGAACGACCCTGGCTGCTCCACCTGGATCCCATTGATTGTCGCTGGCCTCCGCGCCGATAATGATTTGGCCGCCCTCTGGCGTATATTTGTGAGCGTTGCTCACCAGGTTGGTTAGCACCTGGCCCAAACGGGTGCGATCAGCCCAAACGGTGGGCAGCTGAGCGGGAATCTCAACGGTGATCGTTTGTTTCTTCTCTTCAATTTGACGGCGGGTGGAGCGAAGCACTTCATCCACCACATCGGCAATCGCCACGGCTTTATATTCAAGACGCAGGCGCCCGGCCTCGATTTTGGATTGATCGTTGAGATCGGAAACCAGCGTGGCCATACGTTCCACGTTCGAGCGGATCGTATTCAGGAAGTTGGCCTGCATCTCGTTAATCGGGCCGACCGCGCCGGCGGCGAGCAGCTCCGTATAACCCTTAATGGATGTCATCGGATTTTTGAGCTCATGCGCCACAAACGAGACGAATTCGCTTTTCGCCACGTTGGCGCGCTGGACTTCACCATAGAGTTGGGCATTGGAAATGGCAATGGCGGCGTGGTCGCTAAGGCGGTTGAGGAAGGCAATGTCTTCCTGCGAATCACTGCTGCTTTCGAGCAACAACAAACCAATGACTTGCGCCTCGCGGCGGATGGGGATGACAATTTGCGTATGTGCTGAGGGCAGCAAGCCATCCCCTTTTCGCACATTGACTTGCTGAGGTTGGCCGCTCTCCACTGCCGTGCGGATGGCCGGCAAATGCAAGGGCAAGAGCATTTCCTTGCTGGCTTGCTTTTCATCATAACCCTGGGCCGCCATGATGCGCAATTTTTCATCTTCCAACACACCAATCAGGCCGGCCTCAGCCTTTGACTGGCGCATGGCCCATTCCAGGGTGATGCGCATGGCGCGATCGATCTCCAGGCTGGCGTTTAATTCGCGGTCAATGCGTTGCATGATGGACAGTTCTTCCACACGGGCTGCCAGTTCCTGGTCGGTCAGGGTGTAAAGACGAGCGTTTTCCAGGGCTACCGCTGCCTGACTGGCGAAAGCCGTGAGCAGCGTTTGGTCGTCTTCGGTAAAGGGCAAGCCATCGCGGCGGTTGATGACTTCTACTACCCCAAGGACGCGATCTTTAACCTGCAGGGGGACTGCCAGCAAAGAACGGCTGACGAAGCCTGTCTGACGGTCAAGATCGAAGCGGACAGGGGATCTTTGTGCATCGTTTTCGATCACGGGGCGGCGGCTTTGCACTGCATGGCCGACAATGCCCGTCCCAGGTGGCAAACGTTGCCCCACCAGGTTGGTTGCCACAGGTCCAACGGTGGCTTTGAAGATCAACTCCTCCGTTTGCTCATCGACTAAAAGCAGGCTGCCTGCTTCGCAGTTCAAAATGCTTACAGCGCTTTCCAAAATATTTTGCAACAGGGGTTCAATTTCCAGGGTTCCGGTCAATTTGCGCGCAATTTCGTTCAGCATAGCAAGTTGTTGCGCGCGTTTTTGCGTTTCTTCAAGCAATCGGGCTTTGACGATTGCCCCTGCTGTCTGGTCAGCGATGGCTTGCAAGAGATCCACCTGCGATTTTGTGTATGCGACCGCCGGGTCATTGCTGCCGACACTGAGCGCACCGATAGTCTCCGGGCCAGCGTTGAGCGGAACACCAGCCCAGGCAAATACGCCATTCAAAGCGGGGGTCACACCACGCGACTGGCATTCCTGGAGGTAATCTTGCGTCCAGATGGGGCGACCGCGTCGCATCACTTCGGGCGCCAGGCCACGATCGGACGGAAAGGGCACGTTTTCCCGCTCGCGCAAACGGTCTCCGTCTTCCACACAGAAGGCGTAATAGTAATAATCCCCCAGCTGGCTATAAAGTGAAACATGCAAATGTGAAGCTGGGATAATTTGAGCCGTCTGAGCGTAAATGAGTTCCAGAACATCATCGAAGGAAAGCGTTACGTTCACGCCCTGTGAAACGCGCGTCAGGGCATTCATCTCCTGGACGCGACGTTCCAGGTTGGCAATCGTCTGTACCCTGGCGATGGCGACCGAGGCCTGGTCACCCAGGTTCTCCAGAAAGGCCAGGTCTCGCGGTGTATAAGGTTGACCAGAGCGTCGCGGTCCGAGGGCAATCCAGCCATTGGGGAATTCTTTGCCAGGCAAGGCCACATAGAGATGAGCGCCTAACAAGGCCAGGCGAGTCCGGTCTTCTGCCAGAGCAGGAGGTAAGTTGTTGCCATCCAGGTAAAGAGGAACGCGCTCTCTAGCAAAATAGCGCGCCAGCGGACTGCTCGCTGCAAAACGGATATCGCTGCTGGGGCGGCCATCTTCTGCTGGCAGCGCTACAAATTGGTCGTTGAGTGCATCGTAGGTGTAAATATGAATCCGCTCTGGAGCGAGAGCAGCAAAAATTTGCTGGCGTAGAACCTGACCGATCGTGCGCAGATCCAGAGCGGTTGTCATTTGGCGGCTAAAATCTTGTAGCCGTTCGGCATACACGCGTTGACCCCGGAAGAAGGTGGCATCCACAATTCCCTGCAATTTGGCACGCACGGGCTCAAGCATCAGTGCCAACAAGAATGCCAGCCCACCGATCAACAAGGGATGAGTGGCTGGCATTGCAATGGAAAAGATCAAACTCACCCCGCTGACCAGCAAGGCGTATCCACCCACAACCAGTGCCGTTAAAAGCAGATAAACAATCCCCAGGCGCAGGAGATCTTCGGTGCGCAGAAGGCGGAAGCGCAAAATGGTATAGCCCAGAACAAGAGGGAAAAGGAGAACGGGAATCAGTAGGTACGGAGAAAAGATGAAAGAATAAAAGGGCGTTGTGGCCAACCAGATCGCCAGCGGGCCAAAGGCCAGGATTGCTCCGATCACAATCATGCGCGCTTGGGTTTTAATGACCGGCGATGGCGAAGTCAACGCAGAATAAACATTTACAGCCAGGTAAACAGCGACAGAAAAAGCCAGGTAAAGGTAAATCCAACGCCAGGCCGAGTAATAGGCCAGGGGCCGAGAAAAATTAAACAGGGTGGTAAACGCATAGAGGCTGAGCAAAATGGCGAGGATATACCCCACCCAGCGCAAATAAGGACGCTTGATAACAAAGCGGGCTTCCTGTGGAAAACTCAAAGAAAGGTCAATCAGAGCTCCGCCGGCTACAGCGATGGCAAATGTCCACAAGTAGATGAGGCGATGGGTGGTATAAACATCGAACAAGGCAAAAGAGCCGATGGCCAGGGAGGTGGCAAAAATCGTGAAGGAACGCCCGGCCGATTCGGCGCGCCGCACCCAAAAAATCCACAAACTCAGCGCTAGAAATACCGCCCCTAACATGAATGGAATGTAAATATAGGCAACCCGGTCGGCTTCGGGAAAGACGTGCAACGTCACAAGGATGGTTTTCAATTCACCTTGTGGCGTGCGAACGGCGACCGGCAGGGTTTCTCCAGGGAAAAAATTTGCCAGGATTTGCATCACATCGCGGGCGCTGCGTACCGGCACATCATTGATTGCTATCAGCTGATGCCGGATCACACCCTGGCGATACAAATCCCATGCCTCGTTCGATTGCGTTGGCCCAGAATCGTTGAACACCAGGGTATGCTCAAAAAACGCCCCCAAAAATGGCAGGCGAAGCCAGGAGACGGCCAGCACAATCGCCGTGCCAAAAGCCACCACGGCGATCATCTGATAAATGAACACCAAAATTTGAAGGTTTCGGTTAAGCAATTTATTGTACTGAGACATGGTTTCCTGAAAAGAGAAAAGAACTTACTGGCGATTTTACACTACATTGCCCCCGCTCAAGCATGGTACTTTCATAACAAACTCGCAAGGAAAACAATTTAGTATCTATCCGGAAATTAATCCGAGAACGATTTCGGCACAAGCCATATGAACAAAAGCAAGCCAATTTTCGGGTTTCTTGCACCAACGGGTAGCCACGCTACGGCGCTTTGCCAGCCAAGCGAAGGTTCTTT
>DAOUAN010000021.1:0-15798 GCA_034433385.1 Anaerolineales bacterium
CTCTCCAACAATCCCTCGCCATCCCCCCCGACCGCCTGGCCGCGGTCAACGCTGTCTTCACCGACCCGAACTCGACCGTGATGAAGGAATTCCTCGACGTGGTGGCCAAATACGGCACGCCGGAGGAAATCAACCGCAAGCACCGCGAAAACCGCAAGATGGAAGCCCTCTTCGCCAAAGTGCGCGAGCGCGCCCCGGAATACATCAAAGACCTGGAATGGCTCATCGAGCAGCGCGAGCGCGGCGCCTTCGTCACCGTCGCCGACTACCGCCGCGCCGTCCTCGGTCCGAAAGCCGACGCGATGACTTTCAAGGACGAATACGCCGTCACGCTCGAGGTCAGCGCCCTGCAATACTTCCCCTGGATTCGTCCGATGTGTGAGAAGGCCATCGCCGAGCGCTCGCTCGTCCCGGGGCGCTTCATCGCCGTCCGCAAGATGAAGGAATCCGAAGCCGACGGCGACCTGCCCGCCATCGTCGCCGCCCTCGACATCATGGGCTGTTCCTTCGTCGAGACGCTCGACACGAAAGGCACCGACGGCTCGAACCCGCACCTGGGTGGCCCGGCTACCATCACCGGCTACTTCGGCGGCATCGGCCAGCCGGACGAACACGCCCTGCAATGGCTGGACGAGTTCCTGTACTACTACACCAACTACGGCGTCCAGCACGTGCTGAACTTCAACGCCGGCACCATCCTGCTCGGCTTCCTGCTCTACAAACTGGGCGTGGACATCAACTTCAAGATTTCGGTCTTCTTCGGCTCGGACAATCCCTATCACGCGCTGTGGATCATGACCATGGCCAAACTCTTCAGCCGCGACGACGGCACCACCCCGCTCATCGGCTTCAACTGGTCGAACTCGATTCACAACCGGACGATGGAACTGACCGCCGAATTCCGCCGCGCCCTGGGCTTCGAGCATGTCGTCCGCTTCGAGCATCACATCACCGAGACGTGGAAGAGCATCGTCGTCCAGCCCTACGACCGCCGCCTCGAACTGATGGAGATCGCCGACCACGTCGCCAACATCAGCGCCAAGCACGAGGGCGGCCTGCCCGAAGTCGAGCAGACCCTCGACCACCCCTCCGACATCCTCGACTACTTCCGCGAGAAGAAGGAGGTCATCGAGTCCGGCGACTGGGACGCCCTGCAAAAGAACTTCCTGCTCAAGGTGGAGGCGGCCAACTCCACGGCGCGCATGCTCACCGAGCGCGGCCTTTCGTTCATCGCCGCGCCGAATCTGCACCGCTGACGGTAGGGCGGAATAGATTTCCGCATGCGTCGCTGATCAAGGAGAACGGAGTTCGCGATGTACATCGTTCATGTCCACATTCGCCGGCCGAGCCGCGCACACGAGTGGTGTACAGCGATGTTTTTATGAAGTAGAACGGCCTTTCCAGGCCTGAGCCTTTATCACAAAAAGGAGAACCGTCAAGCGGCGGTTCTCCTCGTGGACGTTAGCGAACGTTCACCACGCCGCCCCGTCTAAAACCGATTGAAGAAGCGTTCCACCATGTCAATGATGCCCGATTCATTCGCCATATAAATGACATCCTGCGGCACGTAACGCATGATGAGGGTCTTGCTCCCTTTGCGGGCATAGACCACATACAACCCCGTGGCTTTGGACGACCAGACATAATTTTCATCCGCCAGGCCGTCAATGCTGTTGACGACGATATCGGACGGTTCATTCGAGAGTTCGGATTGGCGCGTGGACTCCCAAAGCGACACGGCGTTTGGGCTGAAGCCCACCTGGAGGTAAAAGGCGCTCGTCTGCCCTGCGGCATTGACGTATGACCAGATGCAGGAGGTAGCGCCGGGGTAGGAATTCTCTGTCAGGGTGGGCGTGAGGTTGATGAGCAGGTTCTTGAGTTCATCGGGCGGGACGATCTGCGAACATGGGACAACCGCATTCGGGTCCGTCCCGCTCCCTGAGGAAGAATTGGCAGGCGGTTCGGTGGCTTGGACCGATTGAGCGGGTGCCTCCTCTACAGGCTGGGGTGAAGAAGGGATCCCGCAGGCGAGCGTACTCAAGGTCAGGGCAAGAAGCGCAAGAAGTATCGTAACATGAGATTTTCTAAACATGGTCTATCTTCTTTACTAATCGGGAATATCGTACATTGTCAATTCAATCGTCGGCGCGCCGTCCATGACGGATTTGACGGGACCCACACCCTCGGCATACCAGTTGAAACCGTGCATCGCCACCTTCTGCCCGAACACGGTAACGTAACCAGACTGCTCCACTTTGAGCGCGTAGAATTCCCCAGCAGGGACAGTGACATTCTCGAAGCCAACCGCTGTGTAGTTGGTTTCAATGATCGAAGTGCCCGATTCGGTTGTGACCGTGATGATCTGCGTCCACTGCTCACCCTGACTCACGTCATTGGGCAGGGACACGCCGCTGACGCTGACCGTGGTAACGGTTGAACTGCCGTATTCGCCCGAATAGGTGGTCTGTGCGCCTGGGACGTTCATGATGGTGACCCCTTCGCTGTCGCACTGACCGTCAATGGTAAACGTGCTGTCGGCGCCTTTCACCGTGATGGTGAATTTGCCAAAGTCATCCGCAGACATGGTGTGGATGGCGTTCTCGCCTGTGGAAATGCTGAAAAACCAGGTGGCTTCGTCCACGACGGGGTAGAAGGGATTGTCGCATTCGCTGCTGTCGCCTTCGGGGGTGGGGTTGGCGATCGGCGTCTGTGTGGATTCGAACTCATTGATCACTCCGCTGAACGGCTCTGTGGGCGTGGGTTTGATTGGAGCCGAGTCGGGCGTTGAATTTGCAGGCGCACCGCAGGCGCTGAGCAGGAATAGAACCACAGTCAATGAAATGATTTTTTTGAACATGCTCTCTCCATTTACTGATTAATCTCTTCCATCACCTTCTGCGAAAAGACAAAAGAGCCTTTTCATACCTTCACATCCACATTGTGATAGGCAACCACCCGCCAGCCAGCCTCCGTGCGCACCAGCACCTCCAGCAGGCAGGTGCGCAAGAGATCGTCCGGACGGGGTGGTACGCCTGGCGGCAGGGCGGCGTAGTCGCGCAGCGTGCAGACAATATCCACCAGCGCAACGTTCGGCGCGGGGAACTGAATGCGCCGAACGTCCATCTCCAACCGGCTGCCCTTGAAAATGTGGGAGAATATAAAAGCATGTTTGGCTTCGAATGCCTGCCGCCCGAAAACCATTTCGCCGACGATGTTGGTGAACGACAGGTTCTCATCGCAGTCCTGCGAATAACCTGCCGCGTCGCCGCGATTCCAGGCGTCCTGCTGGCGGTGGATGATTTCCAGCGCTTCGTCTTGTGCGTCTCTCATGGTAGTTTTCTCCTATTCCAGACCTTCATACTCTGTATTACACTATAAATAGCATGTTCTCCGTCTCAACGGGTCACGCCCAGCGTGACAAAAACCGTGACAAAATGACCGCCATGCCTCCCTCCACCTTCGGCAAATGGGTCCGCACCCGCCGCCGCCAACTCGACCTGACCCAGGCCGGGTTGGGTCAACGCGCCGGCTGCTCCGAAGCCGCCATCCGCAAGATCGAAGCCGACGAGCGCAAGCCGTCCCGTCAACTCGCCGAACTGCTCGCCGCCGCGCTCGAAATTCCCGCCTCCGAGCGCGAAACCTTCCTCCAGTATGCGCGCGGCGTCCTCGTCGAAGAGATCCGCATCGAGGCCAGGGCGCATCCGCACAACCTCCCCGCCCTGCTCACCTCCACCGTTGACCGCACGCGCGACCTCACCCACGTCTCCGCGCTCCTCAAAGAGAAAGCCGTCCGCCTCGTCACGCTCATCGGTCCGCCGGGCATCGGCAAGACGCGCCTCTCGATCCACTGTGGCAACGAACTGCTGGAGGACTTCCCCGACGGAGTCTGGTTCGTGGATCTGTCAGACGTGACCCACGCGGACTTCTTCATCCCCACGATCGCCCGCTTCATCCCGACCCTCAGCCTGCCTCCCAGCCCAAGCCTTTCCCAACTCCTCAGCGGACTCCGCGACAAGCGCCTCCTGCTCATCCTCGACAACTTTGAGCAAATTGTCGAAGGCGCCTCGCTGGACGCGGCGCAAATCCTCAGGGCATGTCCGCACGTCAAAATGTTGGTCACCAGCCGCGTGCCCCTGCACATCTACGGCGAGAACGAATACCCGCTCCCGCCGCTATCCATCCCTCCGCGCAACGCGGAAAAGACCCAGGATGCGCTCCTGCGCTTCGAGTCGGTACAACTGCTCGTCGCGCGCGTCCGACAGCACCAGCCGAAGTTCACGATCACGCCTGAAAACGCCGAATCCGTCATCGAGATCTGCGCCCTGCTCGACGGCATCCCCCTCGCCATCGAACTTGCCGCCGCCACCCTGCGGCAGATGTCCCTCGAGGAGATGGTCGCCTTGCTCCAACGTCAGGGCTGGGTCAGGCAGATCGCCACCCCCGCCCGCGACCTGCCGCAGAGACAGCGCACGCTCGAAAACGTCATTGACTGGAGTTACAACCTGCTCAATGACGGGCAAAAGGTCGTTTTTGCCAAACTGGGCGTCTTTTCAGGCTGGTTCGACGCCGAAGCCGCCTCCGCCGTCTGCGAAACCGAAGCATCCCCGCACCTGAACGCCCTCGTTGAACATTCCCTGCTCGTGCGCGAGCCCGTCCACGGCAAGCCGCACTGGCGCATGTTGGAACTCATCCGCGAGGTTGCGGTTTCAAAGTTGACGGATGAAGAACGCCAGCGCGTTGAATTGCTTCGCACCGAACATTTCCTCCGTCAAATCCAGGCGCTGAAACACGACGCCTCGCGTCAGAAGCAGGAGGAATATTTTCTCGCCAACTTCAGCAATCTTCAAAACGCCGTAAAGTGGGCTGTCCACTCAAACAAGACAGAATTGAGCGTTCAACTTGTCTCCCTGCTGACCGAGTATTGGGAAACGCTGGGATACTTCAAAGAGGGCTTCGACGCGGTCACCCGCCTCCTGCGCTCCACAAGCGAAATCGAGCCGCGTCAACGCGCCTCTCTGCTGAACGCAGCCTCCACCTTCGCCTGGCAACAGCACGATTTTGACACCGCTCTGTTGTATGCAAAAGAAGCCGTCGAGCAGGAACACGAACATGGGAAAGAGGACGAAGACCCCAGGTATCGCAACCTTCTGGGCAGAATTTACATCGAGCAGGGGAAATTCGCCGAGGCGCGCGTCGCCCTGCAAGAATGCCTTGCCCTCATGCAACAACGCCCCGACCTGAACCCCGGTCCGCCGTTGGCGCAATTGGGCGAGGTGGCTTTGTTCGATGGCAGGCTGGACGAGGCAAAATCCCTGCTGGAGAAGGCGTTGACCGTGTTGGGAAAAGAGGAAACCATCTTCCTCGCCATGGCGCACACCGACCTGGCGGAAATCGCTTTGGCGGAGGAAAATTTTGAAAAGGCTTGGGAGTATTTGCAGGAGGCGTATCCGTATGCAACCCAGCACGTGCGGCGTTTCATTGTGTTCTTGTGCGCGCTGGCAGGGTGGCTGGCGCTCTCGAATGGTGCAGAGGATCACAGCAAAGCCGCGCAGTTGTTCGGGGCGATGAACAAACTTGCCGAGCAATGGGGGGTGGTCCTCAACGTTTTTTACCAAAACCGGAATCAGGAACGCATGCGGCTGGCGCAGAAAAAACTCCCGGCGGAGGAATGGCAGGAGGCGTACGAATCAGGCTCCGGCTGGGAAAGAAGCGAAGCCATCCAGCAGGCGGGGAATCTCCTGAAGCGCTAGATCCCCGCTTCGACCAGCGCTTTTTCGGGAAACACTCTTTTCAATCCCTCGACGTCGGCGCCAAATATGCCGGGCAAACCGTCACGGCACAATTCATCCCAGCTCAGGTCGTTTTCCGTTTTCGCACGGCTCAGGGCGAGTTTATTCGCGATCTGCCCGCTCGTGGCTTGAGCAAGGAAGATATCCTGGGCTTTGCCCCGTTACCCGTTCAGATGCCAAAGCCGTTTCAACTGCCACTGCCTACTCCCTTGCAAGGGGTATGATTTTATGAGACTTGGTAAGGTACGAATTTATGAGACTCTACAACTTACGTCGTTCGTCTATGGTCATGGGGTCTGTTTCGGCCATCTCGTTCACTCCGGTAACATTTTCTTTTGAGTGAACGATCATATTTCGGTAACATTTTATTTGATAGAATATCAACAGCGCCCCCCTGAACCTTTGTGCCATTTAGTGGCGATGTAATGCGAATATCGTAGTCGGCGCAACTGTTAGCGTGTGGCTCAATCCAAGAGCCTACCCATATAAAGAAACCCATACTAACGATATACAGGAACACTATTCCGCTCCACATACGAACCCATTTTTGACTCGCTTGAGCGTTACGCACAAACCACACTGTACTAACAAAAAATAAAACAAAAAGGGATATAGAGAAAATACGAAGCGTTTGTGTTTCCCGTACCCATCCGCGGATCTGCAAAACCGATGTTACTATGGTGCCAATAAAACCAGTGATGAGAAGAACTAGCTGCAGGGTATCTTTCAGAGAAGAACGAACACTTTCCCGTGTCATCTTTTCATCTCCTAACTAATGGCCGCCCAACGGTTGGCTTCAGTATCAGCGGCGAGACAGGCAAGACTCCTTCGCCTGAACTCAACTCCACTGGCTCGCGGCGCATACCCTCAGCGGCGAAGCCGCTATCCGCTGGAAACAGTGTTAGCCGCAGCCCACAGGCTGGAGCAAGACCCCACCGCCCACAAACCCCGCTTTTTGCTGCTGGTAAAGTACCAATGCTGTTACACCTAAAAATTTTATAGCACAACGCCAGGCAAAATGCAACAGCCAGAACACCCACCGACCATTTTTCACAACGCCAGGCAAGAGCCATGACGGGCAAGGCGCCGGCGCCGTAGCGTCCACGACCCGAAAGCCACCTGCCCAGGCGAGACGCCGCGCCAGGCCAAGCCGTTGACCAGCTCCAGCATCTGGATTTTCTTGTCAAAGTTCTATCCACATGCGGCTAACGAAACTGTCAAAAACAATTTGCTGGGGGCGGAGCGGGCATGGGCTGCCCGGCGGAGCCGCCACTTGCAGGAGTTGCTCGAATCTGACGCCTACTTTGCCCGCGCCCTGGCGGCGCTCTCCGGCCCCGGCGCGGTCGTTTCGTCCGCCGTGAAGAAAATTGCCGCGCGGGTGAAGGGAGAGGGAGCGTAAAGATAGAGGGCAATCTCTAATCTGGTAGCGCGATAAGCGATTTTTATCTTGCGAACCTTTCGCAATCCAATAGACATTGAATTGCGAAAATGGCTCGTTTTCGCGGCATAATCCCCGCTTTTCCCCCAGTTATCGCCCAAAAAGTTCGCAATACAATCTACCCTTGCGTGGGAATTTGTTGTATAGTTATTCCAAACGGGGAAACCGTTCCCCCAGAGAGACCCACGCCGGGAGGCACAATGAGCCCACAGGACAACCGCACCCAAATTGAAGCCCAAATCCGCGCCATGCAGGCGCAGGGACTGATTACCGAGGAGCAGGCGAAAGCCATGCTCGCCGCGCTGGAGGAGAAAGCCAAGTATGAAGCCCAGGTTGAAGGTCAAGGTGCGGCGGCGCAGGGACCTGGCGCGAAGGCTGTCGGCGCGGGCGGGGTGCTGGTTGGAGGTACCGTCCAAGGCAGCACCATCATCACCGGGAACAACAATGTCATCGGCCAGCCCGGCCCCGACCCGGCCGATCTGCGCCGCGCCTACCTCAATCATCTGTTCGAGACGGTGGGAAAGGTCTCGCTCACCGGCATTGACCCCAAAGCCGCCAGCGAAGCCCAATCGCAAATCAGCCTGAGCGCCATTTACACCGCCCTGCTGACCCTCTCCAGCGAAGGGCGCGAGAGGGAGAGGGGTCTCCCGACTGCGGAATCCAGGGAGAAAGAGCCGCGCCGACTTTCCGTCCTGGAGCAGCTCGACGCCCACCCCCGCCTGGTGCTGCTCGGCGACCCCGGCAGCGGCAAGACCACCTTCGTCAACTTTGCCGCCCTGTGCCTGGCGGGCGAAGCCCTGGGCCGCCCCGAAGCCAACCTGCAGGCGCTCACCGCCCCCCTCCCGCCGGAAGAAGACCAGGATGAAGAAGACCATCCCCAGCCGTGGAATCACGGCGCGCTGCTGCCGGTGCGGGTGGTGCTGCGTGACTTCGCCGCCCGCGGCCTGCCGCCATCTGGCGAGAAGGCTGCCGCCCGCCACCTGTGGGAGTTCATCGCCGCCGACCTCAAGGATGCAGCGCTGGGAGACTTTGAGCGCTTGCTGGCGGACGAATTGCTCAAAAAAGGCGGCCTGCTCCTGCTGGACGGCCTGGACGAGGTCCCGGAGGCCGAAGAGCGCCGGACGCAAATCAAACAGGCCATCGAAGATTTCGCCGCCGCCTTTCCCAAATGCCGCATCCTCGTCACCAGCCGCACCTATGCTTACCAGAAGCAGGATTGGCGGCTGCAGGGCTTTGCCGAGGCTGTGCTGGCCCCCTTCAGCGCCGGACAGATTCGCCAGTTTGTCGAGCGCTGGTACGCCCACATTGCCATCCTGCGCAGCCTGAACGCCGAAGATGCGCGCGGGCGCGCCGAACTGCTCAAACGGGCGATTTTCAACAGCGACCGCCTGCGCGGTCTGGCGGAGCGTCCCCTGCTGCTGACCCTGATGGCCTCCCTGCACGCCTGGCGTGGCGGCAGTTTGCCCGAGAAGCGGGAAGAGTTGTACGCCGACACGGTTGAACTCTTGCTGGATTGGTGGGAGAGCCAGCGGGTGGTGCGCGACGGCAAGGGCAACGTATTGATGATTCAGCCCAGCCTGGCTGAGTGGCTGAAGGTGGACCGTCAGAAGGTGCGCGAGGCGCTGAACGAACTGGCGTACCGCGCCCATGCGGCCCAGCCCGACCTGCAAGGCACGGCCGACGTGGCCGAGAAAGACCTGGTGGACGGACTGCTGCGCGTCAGCAACAACCCCGACGTCAGACCGGCGCGCCTGGTGGAGTACCTGCGCGACCGCGCCGGGCTGCTCATCCCGCGCGGCGTGGGGGTGTACACCTTCCCGCATCGCACCTTCCAGGAATACCTGGCGGCCTGCTATCTCACCGACCACGAGTATCCCGAACAAATCGCCGCCCTGGCCTGCGCCGATTTCAACCGCTGGCGCGAAGTGGCCCTGCTGGCAGGCGCCAAGGCGGCGCGTGGCACGGCTTCGGCCATCTGGTCGCTGGTGGACGCCTTGTGCTACGAAGAAGTCCGGCCGGATTGCGCCGACGAGCGATTGTGGGGTGTGCACCTGGCCGGGCAGGCGCTGGCCGAGGGGCTCGACAGCGGTGCGGTGAGCGAGCGCAACCGCCCCAAACTGGAACGCGTCCAGAACGGCCTGGTGCAGGTGCTGCAAACCGGCCGCCTGCCCGCCCTCGAACGTGCCCGCGCCGGAGATACCCTCGCCGCCCTGGGCGACCCGCGCTTCGACCCCGACCACTGGTACCTTCCCCGCGAACCGCACTTTGGCTTCCTGCCCATCTCCGCCGGAAAGTTCATCATGGGCAGCAATGAACATTACAACGATGAAAAACCCCAACACGAATGCAACCTGCCCTACGCCTACTGGATGGCGAAATACCCAGTGACCGTGGCGCAGTGGCGCGCCTTTGTGCAGGCGACCGGCTATGAAGACTTCGACAAGGACGCTCTGGCCGACCCCGATAACCGCCCCGTGCGCTGGGTCACCTGGTATGACGCCCTGGCGTACTGCGACTGGCTGCACCAGGAACTATCCGCTCTCAGCCGGGAGTTGGCCGGGCAGGGCGACCCCTTCTGGGATGGTTTTGCGGAGGGGAGACTGCGCGTTACCCTGCCATCGGAGGCGGAATGGGAGAAAGCCGCCCGCGGCGCGGATGGCCGGGAATATCCCTGGGCAGGGGAGTTCGACCCGAACAAAGCCAATACCGATGAGACCGGTGTCGGCTCGACCACGGCGGTGGGCTGTTTCCCGGGCGGCGCCAGCCCTTATGGCTGCCTGGATATGAGCGGCAACCTCTGGGAATGGACGCGCAGTTTATGGGGTAAAGACTTGCTAAACCCAGACTACAGATATCCTTATCAGCCTTCTGCGAAAAGAGAAGACATCCATGCGCCGCGAGACGTTTTGCGCGCGCTGCGGGGCGGCTCGTTCTACTACAATGCAGGCCACGCGCGCTGCGCTGCCCGTCGCTGGGGCAGTCCCGACCTCAGGCACAGGTACTTCGGTTTTCGTGTGGTGGTCTCCCCGTTCTTCTCTGAATGACTCTGGGCTCTGGCGCTCTGGACTCTGGGGCGATGAATCTCTGGTCTCTGGTTGTGCAAGTCAAGATCATCTGAAAAGAGTCAGGATTCCCCGCCCGACCCTTCCAGGGTGCTTCGCGAAGGGCGGCGAAAAATTTTGAGAATCATGGGTCATTGCGAGCCGCCGCAGGCGGCGAAGCCCTGGCCTGACGGCAGGACAGGCAATCTTCTGAAGTGAGGAGACTGCTTCGGCGGCCTTTCTGGCCGCCTCGCAGTGACACAGCAACATGTGTGCAACAAACCATTTGGAGGTGTTATGGATATTCCACAACTGACCACCGCCGTCTGGCAACTCATCCAGCCCTACCTGCCCTTGCTGGCAGCCAAAGGGGGCGAAGAACTCGGCAAGCGCGCCGTGGGCGAGGTCTGGGAAGCGGTCAAGGGGCGTTTTGCCCAAAAGGACGAGACGAAGAAACTGACCGACAAACTGCTGGCTGAGCCGGGCAATCCCGCCGTGCAGGGCGCTTTCCAGTACCACTTGCAGGACCTGCTCGAAGCCGACGCCGACTTCGCCCGCGCCCTGGCGGCGCTGGTCGAGGCGGCGGGCGGGCAGTATCAGGCCGTCGTCCATGGCTGCGGGGCGGTGGCGCAGGGTCCCGGTGCGAAGGCTGTCGGCGCGGGCGGGGTGCTCATCGAGGGCGATGTCCGCGGCAGCGCCATCATCAGCGGGGATAACAACGAAGTGAAACGGTAGGAGCGGAGAGAAACGGGCAAAATTCACCCGCCCGGCTGCTATAATTCTCTCCATGCAAACCACTCTCGACTCTTTCGCCTCCCACCTGCGCAGCCGCGACCGCGCCGAGCGCACCGTCCAGGGCTATCTGGACGACCTGCGCGCCTTTGTCCGCTGGTACGAACAGACCAACGGCGAGCCCTTCCTCCCCGAACACCTGACGCCCACCGATGTGCGCGAGTACCGCCAGTGGCTGGTCGGCCGTCAGGCGGCTCCGGCCAGCGTCAACCGCCGCCTGGCTGCTCTGCGCGCCTACGTCCACTGGCTGCGCGGCGAGACGCTCGATGTGCGCGGCCTGGAGGCGCAGAAACTGGCTCCGCGCTGGCTCGACCGCCGCGAGCAGTCTGCGCTGCTGCGCGAGAGCGAGCGCGCCCTGAACGCTGCCAGCACGGACGCGGCCCGCACCCAGGCATTGCGCGACCGCGCCATCCTGCTTCTCCTCCTGAACAGCGGACTGCGCATCAGCGAATTGTGCGCCCTGCGCCTGCGCGACGTGGAACTCACGGAGCGCAAGGGCAAGGTCATCGTGCGGGCGGGCAAGGGGGCGAAGCAGCGCGAAATCCCGTTGAACCAACCGGCGCGGCAGGCATTGCGCGCCTGGCTGGAGGTCCGGCCTGCGACGGGCGAGGCGCTCTTCCTGGGCAAGCGCGGCGAAGCGCTGACCCCGGCGGGCATTCACCGCCGGTTGGCGGACCTGGCGCGGCGGGCGGGGGTCGAGGACCTGTCTCCGCACACGCTGCGTCACACCTTTGCCAAGAACCTGGTAGACGCCGGGGTCGGGCTGGAGCGGGTGGCGGCGCTGCTGGGACACGCCAATCTCAACACCACCCGCATCTACGTCGCCCCGGGCGCGCGGGATTTGGAGCGGGCGGTGGAGAATTTGGAGTAACTTGGATTGCGAACTTTTTGGGGGATAACAGGGGGCAAAGCACGGATTATGCAGCGAAAACAGCCTGTTTTCGCAATTCAATGCCTTTTGGATTGCGAAATTTTCACCCCCCGTGAGCCGCGAGCGGCAAGCCCACATAGACGAACCCGGCCCAATAGTAGGGATGTTCGAAGGGACGTTCGTCCAGCCCAGCCCGCAGACTGACATCCTTGAAAAAGGCTGCGGCGCTGCTTTGCGGCAGGCGCTCTCCGGCGAACTGGGGCAGGTCTTTCTTGAAGTATTCCTTGAGTTGCCGCGTGGTGGAGGTCCGCAGCCAGTGTTGCGCTTCGTGCAGTGCGCCGACGGCGTCCATGCCCGCGCCGCGCCATAGTCGTAGAAGCGCGCCATCAGAATAGCGGTGCTGACGTCGGACACCGACCACAGCGAACCGATGACCGCCGGGATGCCCGCCACCATCAGACTGGTGGGCAGGGCGATGATTTCATCCGGCGATTCCAGTTCCGGCGGGACGGCGGTCTCGCAGGCGGAGAGCACGGCCAGCTGCGGGGAGTTGGGACATGGGGATGGTCACTCATCCTTGCCATATTCGTACCGGATCGGCGCGTCGAGCGTGCCGCGCCACAGGAACTCGGTCAGTTTTTGCCCTTCGCTGGCTTCGTTTTTGCTGTCTTTTGGGCGCGGCCAGTGGAGTGCATCGTACAGGGTGGAGCGGTGCAGGTCGAAGGCGCTCTCGATCAGGTCGGCATAGGACATGGCGACCGGCAGCGCCAGTTGATAAACCGCCCACATCCACACGGCTGCCAGCACCAGCGCCCAGGGGGACCAGACCACCCAGATCAGGGAAAGCATCCCCATCCCCCAGATTTCTGCCAGGGTGAGCAGTCGCGTGCGAACCGCGCTCAAGTCATCCCGCAGATGGGCAGGCAGCAACGTCCACAGCCGCGGCCAGCAGACGTTTGCATCCAGGCCGTATTTTTCTTTTGGGGCGGTCTCCCCAGCGCGCAGGATGTTGCCCAGCCGCGTGGGACGGATTTCTGCCGCGTCGGCCGGGTGGTAGTGAACGAAGGCTTCCAGTTCGGCGCGATGGCGCAAGGCACGCGGATCATGGGTTTCGCTCGCCAGCATGGCGTTCAACCGGCGTTCCTGTATCTCCAACTGGACTCGCCTCCGTTGGATGAGAGGCTGTTCCAGCCAGCGCAACGGCCAGGGCCAGTAGCCTTCCATCCAGCGCAGCAGGGTGAAGCGCCAGCGAGCGCTGAGCAGCGCCGAAAGGACCAGGCCGGTCAGCACCAGGATGAGCAGAACGATTTGTTCGACGGTCTCCAGCCCCAGCAACCAGTTCCATGGGGAGCGCCAGCCGTGGCGCAGGATGTAGAACCCCAGTCCGCTCAGGTAGAACAGGAAAGGCGGACTGAAGGCGTGCCGCAGCCATTCCCCGGCCAGGTCACCGCCCAGACTCTCCCAGAATTTATCTATCATGGATCACGCCTCCTTTTCCGCCATCACCAGTTCGGAGCCGTCTCGTGGACAGGGAGGTACCGGGCGGCCTTTGCGCAACACGCGCCACTGGAAGCCGCATTGCGGGCAAACCCACAAACTGCGCGCCGGGATGGGGGTCAGATCGCCGCTGAGTTGGGCGAATCCTTTGGTGCGATCGCTCAGGAAGAGCGCCTTGTCCAGCCAGGAACGCAAGCCGGGGTAGTTCTGGAAGCGTTTCAGCACCTGATGATGCGCTTTACGATCTTTGTGCGTGCGGCGGATCAGGCCAAGCAGTTCCTCCCGTTCGGTGGCAGGCAATTGCTCCGCTGCGCGCCGGGCAGCATAGTAAACTTCGGCTGGGGTGGGGTTTGCGCGGTCAATCTGTGGCATCTCAACCTCCTTGTGGTCAGACGAGTTCCCGAAAGTGGCGTCACAGGCCAGTGTAGGTGAAGGCCGCCCAGTAAAAGGGATCTTTAAAATCGCGCACCAGCACCTGGGTGAGGGATTTCTCTGCCGTTTCAGCGGTCATCCGCAGGCCGCCGCGTTCGGCCCATGTCTCCAGTTGGGCCTGGATTTCGGCATCGTGAGCGGCATCGCGCAGCCAGCGCTGGGCTTTGTTCAGAGCAAAGGGGGGCAGCAATGCTTCCTCCCGCCAGAAATGGTAGAACAGGGCCATCAAAATGGCGGTGCTGGCGTCGTTGACCGACCACAGCGACCCTACCACGCCCGAGATCCCGGCCTGCATCAGCCCGGAGGGCAGGGATTCGACCTCGTCCAGATTTTCGAGCGCAGGGACGCCGGTCTCGCAGGCGGAGAGGACGGCCAGCCGGGGCTGTGTCAGGCGCAGGTCGAAGATCTCGCCCAGGGCCAGGTCGCCGTCGGTCAGTGTGAGCCGGGCCTCCTCGGCGTCCGACCATCCGGCCTGGCCATGGGTAGAGAAGTGCAGCACATCATGCTGCGGCATGGCTTCCAGTACCGCCTTGCGGGTGGCCTGCTTATGGCGCAGGTGTTTTGGCCTGCCCTGCCAGCGGTGTGCCAGGATTTCCTTTACTTCCCATTCGGTGTAAACCAGGGAGCCATCCGGGTTGTTGACCGCCATGAGGGTCTCGCTGCGCTGGTGCTCCACCGCAGCACTGGCATGGTAGAGCGCCTGGGCGGAGGGGGCGTAGGTGAAGGTGTAGTGGTCGAGGGCGAAGGTAGACGGTTGACCGTGGACCGTGGACGGTGCTTCGCCATCTACCGTCTCCCGTCCACCGTCCACGGTCCATCTTCCGGCGTGCAGCGGCAGCAGCCCCAGCAGACCGCCCGGCACCAGGCGGACGAGCGCGCCTTGCGGCAGGCCGTTTTCCTGCAGAGCCGTCACCAGCGGGTGCATGACGGCCTTGCCCAGCCAGTCCAGGGTCTCTTCCAGGGCGGTGAACCAGGCGGCGCGGGCGGTTTCGTCTCTTGGATCGTTACGCCAGCGCAGGTAGGCGCCCAGGTAGCCGCCCCATGCAGGATCATCATCGGGGCCTTGTACACGCTCACGCAGGGATTTGTCGGTCAATTGCGGCAGGGGGATGTGCCAGGCTTCGGCAGTCTGCGGGGGCACCACCAGGGCAAAGCCGCCGCGCTCGGTGGCAGCCAGGTAGACCAGCGGGGCGTCATCAGCCTGCTGCTGGATGGCGTCGAAGGGCAGCGGGCGCAGGAAGTACTTGAAGCCGGGCGCCTGGTCGCGCAGGGCCTCCGTGGCCTGTTGCAGGGCCCCTTGGGCAGCGGCCAGTTGTTGCCCCCAATCGGCCGGGCGCTGGGCGTAGGACAAGGCGTACAGGTCATCCACCTGACGGGCGGCGGCGCGGTAGGCCCGGTAGAGGGCATCGTATTCCCCGCCCGCCAGGGCGTGCAGGTCGCGGCGCTGGCGCTCCTGGGCTTCGCGCAGCAGTTGGGCGCGCCCGGATTCCAGGATTTCGGCCGCCCTGGGCAGGTCACCCTGCTGCCCGGCGGCCCAGGCTGCCAGGGCGGACAGGCCGCGGGTTTCGCCCAGGGTGGCGATTTTGTCCTCCCGCTCGAACTGGGCGCGCAGGCGGGCCTGGCCGGCGGCCTGGACGGCTTCCCAGAAGCCCAGGACATCCTCCCAGCGCCCGGCTTCGAAGGCGAGGCGCAGCCCGTTGCGCGCTGCCCGCAGAGTATCGGCCGGGTTGCGTTCCACGTTTTCCACGGCCTGGCGATAGACGCGGATGGCTTCTTCCAGGTCGCGCATCTCCCCGGTGCGGCGGTAGAGGTCGCTCAACCCGGTGCCCAGGTTGTTGAGATAGCCAGGCAAATCGGGGTGGCCTTCCGGCGTGGCGGCCACGGCCTGGCGCAAGACGCGGATGGCTTCTTCCAGGTCTTCCAGCCGCCCGGTGCGGC
>DAOUAN010000022.1:0-3091 GCA_034433385.1 Anaerolineales bacterium
AGCGACACGCCGGCGTGATCGATGCCCCCGCCGGAGCGCGCCTGATTGTGGTCCAGCGTGCTGCCCACCAACGTGGCACTGCCATTGTTGGCCAGCCCTCCCCCCGCCACATCCGCCACGTTCCCGCTCACCCGCACATCCTGCAATATCACTGTCGCCCCGCTCCCCTCCGTCTGAACCCCGCCTCCACTCACCCCATGGTTGTTCACCACCACACTGTTCAATAGACTCAACTTGCTCGCCGGCGTCGTCCCCACTACCCGGATCCCGCCACCATTGCCCCCCGCTCCAGCATCCCCGTTGCGCACCGTCATCCCCTTCAGCGTCACCGTCGCTCCCGGCCGCACATCGAAGACCCGATCCGTCCCGTTCCCATCCACAATAATCTCCCCCGCCGAGACCCCATCCAGGGTCAGTGTCCCGCTCAAATCCAGATCGCCACTCGCCGCCCCGTCTTCGTTCGCCCCCGTCAGGGTCAGCAAAAAGATCGCTGGCCGCGACAACGCAGCGTCGAAGACGATCGTGTCGGCTCCGCTCCCCGCCGCACACCCCCCGACGGCCGTGTCGCTGTTGGCCGAGATCACCGCCTCGCGCAGCGAACACTGGCCATCCTCGGCCAGGCTATCGGCCGTCGTCGTCACCGTGATAACCCCCGCAGCAAACGCGGGGCGAAAGGGAAGCAAAAGGTTTGCTCCCAACAAAAAGACCCATAAAAAGCGAAAAATCGCAGAAAGTTTCATGCTTTGCTCACTTTCGGTCAAACTTTATAAAAAATCGCCCTAGCCACCGCTACCCTCCATGGCGCCAGGGCGATTCCAGATACGCGGGAAAGCCTCACGATGGCAATTTCACTGGCCCTGTTCGAGCCTGACGATTGATTTGGGCCAGCAGTTGACTGGCAATAGCCGCCTGAGAAGCATTCACGGTAACAAACAGAAGCATTTGCCCGTGATGGAGGCTATGTTGATGCAGGTAAGCATCTTCTTCAGAAATACCAATGCCTACAAACAACCCCAGCAGTGCGCCGACCAGAGCACCACCCAGGCAGCCCAGCAAGGCGACAAATGCCCAAATTCCCTGTGGGGAAAAGCTGCCGAAGGGAATCAGATAGGAGGAATACTCCGCGCTCCAACCCGCCAGCAAAGCGATCAGGCTACCCCACAAAGCGCCACCGACGCTGCCAGAGAAAAGCGTTTCGCGGATGGTGTTCCCTCGCCCTTCGTACAATTCGCCAATCTCAGCAAGCGGCACCCGCGCCTGGACTTGAGGCTGGAATCCGGCTCGACGAAGTTCCTCCACAGCGAGATCGGCATCGGCAGGCGAATCAAAGAGCCGGACCAACAGGCGGGTTTGCCCTTTCCCTTGCAACAGCCTCACTTGTTCTGCAGATCGCTGTACCGCTTCGTATTGGCGGGTCAGCAAGGAGCGCATCTCTGGCGGTAACGCATGTTTTAAGGTGCGTTCGTATGCCCACAGGGCGGCTCTTTCCCCCAGAGAGGCCTCCTTCAGCACAATTTGTTCGCGTTCATCTGCGCTGATCGCCAGGGCGGCGAAAATGTCGATGCGTCCGCGATGGAGCATTCCCAAAATGCTGCCCCAGCGACGAGGCGTGCCGCCCAGGGTGTGAATGTGCTCCAGCAATTCGCCTTTGAAGCGCTCTCTCTGGCGGGCATACGACTTGAACAAGATCTTCAGGCCACGGTTGTTCACATTGGCTGCGGCAACAGCATAGCCTTTTTCACCTGCTTCAACGATGCGGTAAAGATAGGCAAGTGACTTGAGTAATTGTTGGTTAGACATCGCAACCTCCTGCATACCAATAAGGGTTTGCGTATTAAGTCGCTTAACTAGGCGACTGGATACGCAACCTTATCGTATTGCTCTTGAGAATTCCTCATGACCACAAAGATTCTGGGGACAACTCAATGAGTTGTCCACCTTTGGCTGCGCCACGCTATGAAATTTCAACAGGAGGTTGCTCTCCGATCTGACGCTTTCAGGGTGAAACAACGGTAAGCGAGCCTTTCATGCCGGCTTCCAGATGCCCTTCCGTGCCACAGACCACTTCATAGGTGCCCGGTTCGGTGGGGGCCGTGAAAGTCACGCTAACTGATTTACCCGGATCCAATTCCACTTCCCAGTAAATGTTGTCTTCGTCTTCCGGGCCGAATTTCTCGCCGGCAGATTGTCCTAATTTCATAATGACATACTCGTGAACAACGTTCCCCTCGTTTTTGAGATTCAAGGTAATCTCTTTTCCAGCGGGGACCGTCGCATCAGCGGGTTCGTATTTGAAATCGGTCATGACAATGTTCAGGGTGGTAGCCGGACCACTGGCGCCACCACAGGCAGGAAGAAGCAGGCCAAGCAAAACGAGCAGGACAAGCAAGTATTTCTTCATGGTATTTTTCTCTCCTGGTGAGTAAACGGATAACGATCAGGGGCCAATGTAGCTGCCCCGCGTGGACACAAAAGCGTCAAAATATTCTGTTCCCAGTGTTGAAGATTTGAGACCTCCCGACGGACCAAGCCATACTCGCTCTACCAAATATTTGCTGGTATTTTTGCCAGAAAGGGTCTGCATCAGGTTGCCATCCATGTACAGTTTGAACGAGGCGTTAGTGTTCGCTTCCCAGGCAATTTCGAGGGCATGAGCAGCATTGGTGATGGTGTACCAGTTGGTGAAAACGCGGCTACCGTCATTGAGCAAAATGCCGGCACGGATTTGATACGTGCTGTTGTTCGTACGATACTGAACAGTCAGGACACTTTGACCGACACTGTTCAGGCCCACAAAAATGTTCGTGGTTGCGCCACCGGTGGCCGTGCCGTTGGGGTGAAAGTAAAAGCGAGCATGATAGGTTGTTTCTCCCAGCGGGGTGTCATCCGTGACGTAGGCGGGAGTATTGCCGTTCAGGACAACCCCCATCCCTTTCTGGCCAATCAGGGCCGCGCCAGCCGTAACACTGATCCGACTACCGCCGGTGACGGAAGACCAGTTAGAAAAGTCGCTACTCTCAAAACCATCCGAGAAAATGAAATCTGAAGCAGTTGTGCTTGTGGCCGTTGGCAGCAAAGTCGGTTGAGAGGT
>DAOUAN010000023.1:0-25919 GCA_034433385.1 Anaerolineales bacterium
TTCTCTTTTGCATCGAATTTTCACGAATGTCCCGAAGAAAATTTGCCGTATTCGTGTCATTCGATGCGGAGTTGCGAAGTCCCTGAAGGGGGAGCGAAGCGTGAGGGATGTAGACCTGCTGCGGAGGGAAGGGGCGCCGTGCGCCCCTTCCCTCCGCCGGGGGCTTTCCCCTCCCCCGTCCGAGAGAGGAATGTTGCGCGGCATGGGTTCACGGACGGGGGAGGGGCAGGGGTGGGGGTGGCCGTGAAGATGGTACGTGCAAAATGCTCTGTTGCAAGCATAAGAAACCTGTTTTTTTGCTGTCATTGCGAGCCGCTGAAGGCGGCGAAGCAATCTCCGCGCTCATGCGGAGGACTGGCACGCGGCGCAGTCGGCGGCCTTTCTGGCCGCCTCGCCGTGATACAGTAACGTGTTGACCCAATCTCTTCACGGAGGTCGTTTTTCATGCTTTGTCCGCCAGGTGCACAAAAGTCAGGCTAGCCTGCCGGGAGATGGCTTCGACGGAAAAAAACGTCGTCTCGCAAGGACAACCCAATTCGGGCGAATTTTCAGGTGGGTTTTATCCCGAATTGACGTTAACCTAAGTTTTGTGCCATCGGGAGCGATTTATTGAAAACCGCTCAGGGTACCCACCGAGACGCGCCCCACATACCTGCGGCCCCGTACAGGCAGAGAAACCCCACAGAAAAATCTCAGCGAATTCTGCCTCTGTGCGCGGCGCATTTCTCCTGAGCTCACGTTAACGGACTATCCCCGCTTTGTCTCAGCATTCCAGTCCTGCAAACGCTCCAGCAATTCGGGCAAAGGACGCAGGCTGGACACCTCCACGGCCAGGTTTTTCGTGCGCGTCTGGTCATATTGGAAGACACGCCTTCCTGCCGGAATCAGCCGAGCGCGTTGACGAAATTCCCCATAGGAAATATAGCCGGCAAAGACAATCTCCATGCCATAGACCCAGACATTCCCCCACTGCTGGGGTTGAATCAAACAAGTTTCCCGAAGGGCTGGGCTATGAACGCCTAACCGCCCCTCCGGCAACCGATGGACATGCAAAGAAGAGAGGGCATAAAAATTCGTCTCAATTTCCACCCGTTGATGCGGCGGCAGGATGACAACCCGACTTGCATACTCACGATTTTCCACCTGTCCACCCAGCTCAACCGTGAGCGACACATCCGATTCGGATTTCAAGACAAGCGCGCCGAGCGAAGCCCAGGTATTGGGCCTGGCCCATACAGCAGGCATCGGATAAACAAAGTAAGCGGGCAGATGAGCGGCAAGAACCCGCTTTACATCGTGCGCAGAGCTGGCGACCAGACCGCTCAAAAAAGCAAAAAGGTAAAGATCGCTCTCGCTATGCCCCTCGGCCAGATGTTGATCCAGCGGCACAAGCGCGGGGGCATTCAGCAGCAGGGCAGGGTCGCGGCGAATTTCGCGAATTTGACTGCGCCGACTAATGAGAAAAGATTTAATATCACAGCGATGACCGCCCAGCGCAATATCGTAACGATCCGGCTCGGTAAACGGCGTAGCGCCTTTGACATCGAACATAATCCCCTGAGCAGTGAGATAACGCCGAAAGGCCAGTTCCACCGCGACCCCCGCGACGATGCGCCGCATTCGTTCCAATGGAGAGCCACCCACCCGGTTATACGTGAAGGGCAACGAACGAATCGCATATGCAATGCCCCCTTCGCTAAGATCCGGCGAATAGGGCAAACGAAGCAAATCTGCCACGCCGATCATGAAGTTTCTTTACGAAATTGCAGACAATAGTGATGAAAAGTATTGCTCACCCAGGCCGAACCCAACCCAAAGGGCGCCAGCGGCTGATTATCCTGACACCAGATTTTTTCATCTTTCAACGTGTACGTCTTCCCTAACTCCCGCGCCAGGTCCCAGGCCAGCGGATAAACCTTCCCCCCCTTTTTCACGTTTTTGACAATAATGGTCAGGTAAGCCTTCTCGCGCAGAAAAGGATTCAGACCCGCATAAATCGCCACCAGCTTTTCCAGAAAAACCTCATAATCGCTGATGTTGCCCAGGTCATTGGGATCGTCCGAATACGTCACATCCAAACCGGCAGTGGAGCGACGCTTGCGCTGAGTCTCGGCCCCGCGCGCGCGCAACATATCCCAATAGGGCGGCGAGGTCAGAACATAATCAACAAGCGGCAGATCAAACGTCGCGATTTGAGCCGCATCTCCCACGATCACTTCGGACCTCAAGCCGGCCGCGGCCTCCCCCAGCGTTTCTCGCTCCGCGGCCACCATCTGCCGGGCAATTTGCGCATACTTGGGATTCAATTCAACGCCAAACCCATGCCGCCCGGCGCGCAAAGCAGCGATCAACGTCGAACCCGTCCCCACCATCGGGTCTAACACCGTCTGCCCACGTTTGGTAAAAAACTCAATAAATTCCTGCGCCAACGTCTCAGGGAATTTGGCCGGATGCACCAACACCCCTTTTTTACGCGGTGGTGGATTGTGGACAAACCAGGATTTTTGAAACTTCAACCAGGACTTGGCATCAAGATCGTTGAGTTTGTTAGGCATGGTCACCTTGTGGCCTAAAAAGAAAATAGTCATGATTTGCAATAGCCAACCCCGCATCGAATGACACGAATACGACAAGTTTTCTTCGAGAAATTCGTGAAAATTCGATGCAAAAGAGAACTGAGCCTTATTGCAGACAAAGTCTAATGATTGCCGTCAATTGTAGCGGAATTTGCAAAGACAACAAGTAAGAAAATATCACTTGAAACTTACAGAGGTATATGCCAATCATCACCATCCACTATCTACATTCCCCTTTGTATTCCCCATGAAACGACCTCACGTCCTCATCAACGTCGCCATTTCTGCCGATGGCAAAATGGACACCTTCGAGCGCAAAGGCGCGGCCATCTCCTCCCCCCGCGACAAAGAACGCGTCCTGTGCCTGCGCGCCAGCGTAGACGCCGTCATGGTCGGCGGAAAAACCCTACTCAGCGAAGACCCCAGCCTGACCGTCAAGCGCGAAGCGCTTCACCAGCAACGCCTGGAACGCGGCCTGCCGCCCAACCCCCTCAAAGTAGGAATCGTCACCAGCGCCGATCTCAACCCCATGGGCAATTTCCTCAACGCCGGCCCGGCCCAGGTCGTAATATTTACCACCACCCAAACATCTAAAGAGCAGATTGAAATGCTGCAAGCACATCAGGCAAAAGTCTTCATCCTCGGCGAGCAGCGCGTTGACCTGCCCGCCGCCCTCGACATTTTATACCACCACGGCGTCCGCCGCCTGATGGTGGAGGGCGGTGGCACTCTAAATTTTGAGCTACTCCGCCAGGGGTTGGTAGATGAATTGCTGATCTACCAGGCCCCCATAATCCTGGGGGGCGCCTCAGCCCCTACCCTGGCAGATGGCCAGGGCCTCCCCCGTCATGCAGCCATCCCCCTCAAATTTGTCAGCGCTGAACCCGATGAAGAAGGCGGCATCCTCATACACTATCAACTATAAGGCGGCCCCAAACCGCCTACGGAGAAAAAACATGACCACGTTCACCCACGAACAAATCGAAATGATCCTCGAAGAAAACTGCTGCCACGAATGCGAAGGCATTGGCAAAGACAAAGTCTGCGTGCGCATCGAAGCCATCGCCGAACTACCTACCCGCTTTGGCGACTTTCACATCGTCGCCTTCTGGAACAATCGCGACGAAAAAGAACACGTTGCCATCGTCAAAGGCGAAATCATCGGCGCCGAAGACGTTCCCGTCCGCCTACACTCCGAATGCCTGACCGGTGACGCGCTCGGCTCCCTGCGCTGCGACTGCCGCGACCAGCTCGAAAGCGCCCTCCGAATGATCGGCCAGATGGACAAAGGCATCCTGCTCTACCTGCGTCAGGAAGGCCGCGGCATCGGCCTGATCAACAAAATCCGCGCCTACAGCCTGCAAGATCGTGGCCTGGATACCGTCCAGGCCAATATAGCCCTCGGCTTTCGCGACGACGAGCGCGACTATGCCGTCGCCGCGCACATGCTCATGTCGCTCAAAGTCAAATCCATCCGCCTCATCACCAACAACCCGCGCAAAATCGAGCAACTCACCCAGCACGGCATCAAAATCACCAGCCGCATCCCCCACATCATGCCACCCAACGAACACAACCGCTTCTACCTGGAAACCAAAGCGCGCAAATCGGGACACCTGATCGATTTTCACGGCAAAGCCCACCTCCCCGAGCAACCCGACGAACCCATCATTGCCGGCATGGAAGAAACCTAAGGGGAGTCAAATGAATAAAATCGTCGTCCTCAGCGGCGCCACCGGCGGGTTAGGCCAGATCACTGCCCGCGCCTTTGCCGAACGCGGCGATTCCCTGGCGCTTTTGGGACGCAAAGCCGATTCCCTGGATTCCCTGGCCCGCGCCCTGAACCTGCCCCCCGACCGAATCTCCACCCACGCGCTGGACCTGCTCGACGCGCCAGCGCTTCACGCCGCCGCCGAGGCGGTTACCGCGAAATGGGGCGCCATCCACATCCTGATTCATCTCGTCGGCGGCTGGACAGGCGGGCAAACCATCGCAGAGACCGCGCCAACCGATTTCCAGGCGATGATCGCCCAACATGCCCAAACCACCTTCAACCTGTTTCAAGCCTTTGTGCCCTTCCTGCTGCGAAGCGGCTGGGGGCGAGTCATCACCGTCTCGGCGCCAGTCGCCAGCCGTCCGGTCGGGCGGCGAGGCGCTTATGCAGCGGGCAAAGCCGCCCAAGATGCCCTCGTCCTCACCCTGGCAGAAGAACTGCGCGGCAGTGGAGTCACAGCAAATATCCTCGTCGTCAATTCAATTGACCTGGAAAACAAAGGCACGGGCGCCTCGCCACAAGAGATCATCGCCGCGATGCTTTACCTGTGTTCGGATGCCGCCGCTCGGCTGAACGGGGCGCGCCTGCCGCTGCTTTGAACCGACCCTGATGCACCCGTCTATTTCCAGTTAGAATCAGGGCGTGCCCCCCCTTGCCATCCTCCTGCTGTTTCTTTCTGCCCTGCTCCACACCACCTGGAACTTTTTGCTCAAACGTTCTACCGAAAAGAACATGACCACCTGGTGGCTGGTCATGGTGGGAGGGGCGACATCGCTCGTTCTCCTCCTCTTCGTCGGCTTGCCCCCGTGGCAAATTTGGGGGTTTGTCTTCTTCAGCGTGCTGGCAGAGACGGTGTACTTCCTGCTGCTTTCCCGCGCCTACCAGGTGAATGATTTCTCCCTGGTTTATCCGATCGCCCGCGGCGCAGCGCCAGCCTTTTTGGCGATCTGGTCTTTTTTGTTTTTGCGAGAAAGGCCCAGCCCGGCAGGAATAGCAGGCCTGGCGCTGATCATCCTTGGGCTGCTGGTGATTGGCGCCAGCGCCCTGTTGCAAACTGGACTGCGCCGGGTTCACCTGAGCGGCGTTTGGCTTTCGCTGGCGCTGGCACTGGTGATTTCAACCTATACGGTCATTGATGGCGCCGCGGTGAAACGTAGCCCGGCGCTGCCCTATGCCCTGTTGATTTTCAGCCTCGTCCCCTTGCCGCTTACCCCCTGGATGTTGCGCCAATATCGCTGGCCACATTTACTGACTGTTTGGAGCGAACACAAAGTCACCCTGGTGCTCAGCGGCCTGCTGGGAATTGTGGCCTATTTATTGGCGCTGGCGGCTTATTCTATCGCCCCATTGAGCTATTCCGGCGCAGTACGCGAGGTGAGCGTAGTCCTGGGCGCATTAATCGGCTGGCTTTTGCTGGGTGAAAAATTCGGGCCGCTGCGGCTGAGCGGATCGCTTTTAATTTTTGCCGGTATCCTGGCCATCGCCATATATGGCTGAGACAGAGCAACGTTTTTCATCAAGTTCCGTATAATGAAAAGTAGCCGTGAGCTTCTGCAAAAGCCCCATTCACCGCCGAGTTTGCAAAACACACGGATCAGCGATAAAGGACTTTGCGCGCCTGGTGTTTTCTGTGGCGCGTTTTTGCAGTAAAGTCAAACATTCATCAACAGATGAGAGGAGAAACCCATGAACGTGACAAGTATCTTCCAAACCCTGGCAGGCTTTGCCTGGATCGGCTTTATCGCCGTGGTGGTACTGGTACTGCTACGCGCCGGCCGCGGACAGGGCGTGCGCGGCCTGGTGGGGCTGCCCATTTTCTTGCTGGTCCTTGCCCTGGTACTGACCACATTGAGCGCAGGCCTGGTATTTTTGCAAGCGGATCAATATGGGGTGGTCATTTCGGCGCTGCAACCGAACGGCTATCGTCCACAACCGTTAGCGCCCGGCCTGCACTGGATTGTACCTTTCGTAGAACATGTGCAACCATATTCGATTGCCCGGCGCACTTACACCATGTCGGTGGCTGAGGCCGAGGGGCAGGTGCGAGGCGACGATTCGATCGAAGCACGCACCAGAGACGGGCAATTGGTGCACATTGACGCTTCGGTCATCTACTCGGTTGATCCGGCGCATTTGATTGACCTGCACATCACCTGGCAGAATCGCTACGAAGATGGTGTGGTTCGCCCGCTGGCACGCTCGGCGATACGCGATGCGGTTTCACAATTCGGCGTGGAGGAGATCGTTAGCACCAAGCGCGCCGAATTGGAGAAAATGATCGCCACAACCATTGAGCAAGGCCTAGCACGCAACAACTTGATGCTCAACGACTTCTTGCTGCGCAACATTCGCTTCAGTGATGAATATGCCAAGGCAGTAGAACAAAAGCAAATCGCGGAGCAGCAAGCCCTACAGGCCAAGTTCATTGTTGAGCAGAAAAAGCAAGAAGCTGAACAGGCTCGCCAGGTGGCGCAAGGTCAGGCGGATGCAGCCGTGATCGCGGCCAAAGGTGAAGCCGAAGCGCGCCTGATTCAGGCACAGGCCGAGGCCCAGGCCAATCAATTGCTGGCACAATCACTCACACCAGAACTGGTGCAATATCTTTATGTCATTAAACTGGCATCCGGCGTGCAAACGATCTTTGTCCCCAGCGGCAATCAATTTATCCTGCCCCTACCAGCGCCAAAGTAAGATAACGTCAATTCGGGATAAGTTCCGCCCGGAGATAAACCTCCAGGCTCCCCGTACAACGTCGGCTCAAGCAGGGTTTGTATGGGCAGCACTAAGATAATGTCAATTCGGGATAAAACCCACCTGAAAATTCGCCCGAATTGGGGAGCACTAAAAGGTTGTGGATAAGAGGGAAAACAGGGAAACGGCTAGTGTCATTGCGAGGGGCGTCAGCCCCGAAGCAATCCATCTATTCCTTGCCGACCAGGAGATTGCTTACCCCTGCGGGGCACAGGTCGCCGCCTTCAGCGGCTCGCAATGACACCCAAAAAAACAGGTTTCTTATGCTTGCAACAGAGCATTTTGTACGTACCCTCTTCACGGCCACCCCCACCCCTGCCCCTCCCCCGTCCGTGAACCCATGCCGCGCAACGTTCCTCGCTCGGACGGGGGAGGGGAAAGCCCGGCGGAGGGAAGGGGCGCACAGCGCCCCTTCCCTACCGCAGCCTCCATCCCCCTTCCCCGCAAGGGGCATGTGCCCTAAGTGTCGTCAGTCTGCGGGGAAGGGGGCGGGGGATGGGGCGTTTGAAGCACCAGACGGGACAAGAGCAGGTTCACATCCATCACGCTTCGCTCCCCCTTTGGGGACTTCGCAACTCCGCATCGAATGACACGAATACGGCAAATTTTCTTCGGGACATTCGTGAAAATTCGATGCAAAAGAGAATTGAGCCTTATTGCAGATAACGACTTATCCCAAACTCAGGTTAAGATACATTTAGCCAGGCGAGCAAAAAGGAGCATAAGAGAAGACCTCCGAAGTCGTAAAGACTTCGGAGGTCTTCTCGTTAATCGGCTTCGCTGACGAACACCTCGATCGGGAAATGATCGCTAAACCCATTTTGGTTGACCGGCTTCCCCATCCCGCCAAACCGAACCGGCGTGGCGCTATTACTCGGCTTGAAGATATTCACCGATTCAGGCAGAATTTTGAGCGGAGAATCGGCTCTCAGTAAATTCTTGTTGGCCAAAAACTGGTCCAGAACGTTCGGACCATCGTAATAATGGGTAAGTAACCCCTGACCCAACAGAGGCCACATCAGGTTGAGGAAATAGGGAATCCGCCCCCGCAGCACTTTGGATTTTGTCCGTTCAGCAAGTGCATAGTTGACGATCGATTCGTTAAAGGGCTCATCGTTGAAATCGCCCATCGCCAGCACGGGCGTTTCACTACCGTGGACCTGAAGGATGCGCTCGTGGAAGTAAGCCAGGGTCTCGCCCGCCATAGCACGATAGGCCTCCGATTCACTTTCATCGCCGAGGCGCGAGGGCCAGTGATTGCCAACCACCACGAAAAGTCGCCCGCGGCTGGTTTGAAAATTCACCTGAACAATATCGCGGGTAGCCGTGCGCTTCATTATGAAGTGGCTGAACACATTTTGGGGCTGGAAAAGGGCCTGATCATACAAAAAGGCCACATCAATGCCGCGCTGGTCTTCGGTATCGTGATGGACAATGCCATAATTCCGTCCCAACGGAGCGAGCGCCTGAACGAGCAATTCCAGCACAAAGCGATTTTCCACCTCGCATACACCGAGCAGGTCAGGCCCACGCCCGTTGTTCATCCGCCGAATGACTGAGGCGAGCTGGCTGATTTTACGGTCGAGCAGCTGCTGAGTCCAGCCGACGATCGCATCCCCCAGGGTGCGGGTCAACTTTTCTGTGCGACGAGGCGACCCTTCGATATCGAAAAGATTTTCCACGTTCCAAAAAGCGAGGTGATACTGCTGGGGCATAAATGGGGTTTCCTTTTGGATTTTTTGAAATTTTAGGGCAGAGCACTGCCAGCCATTTTCAGGTCAGCTTTGCCCGTAGCGAGAGCGCCATGATCACAAAAGCGGCCTTTTCTTTTTCACTAATTTTCTCACCAAATACCGGGCCAGATGCGTTGGCCACTTTGGCCGCAATCGCCAGCAAGACTTTTTTGAAGTCTTCAGCATGGGTTGGCGCTTTGGCTTCCAGAATATCGGCCACCTGCCCAAGTCCCGTCTCCACATTGCGAGTATCTGCCTTGTAACTTTCCATCAAACCGTTGAGGCCGGTTAAGTCATCCAACATCACCTCGCGAACCAATTCATCTTTGTAGAAAGGAGCATCGGCCAGTTCTTTGGTAAAGGCTTCCACCTCTTTCTCATCGAGTCGACCATTGGCAATCGCAATGCCAGAGAGGATCCACAACGGGGCATACTCCAACGTCAGCCACTCCTCGCTGGTGAACATTTGCTTCAAGGACATGTTTGCCTCCAATCGGGGAACATCGTGCTTGCAAAATCAACCCCCGTCGACAATCTAATCATACATGGTTTTGGTCATGAAAGCAATCAACGGAAAGTACTAAAAATCACAGTTGCATTGCAACCTGACGCTGTTTGAAAGCGGGAACGATTCCCAAAGCAAGTGTCCTGGCAAGGAGGGTACTCTTCCTGTGAGAGATTGGTGCGCACACGAGCTGCTTCCCGCCAACCCTGGGCATCCTCTTCAAGGGTATAATTCCTCCACATGTCCAGACGCCTGTTCTTTGCCGCTTCCCTTTTTACACTGGGGGCAGTGCTCGCCTATTTTTATTTTTCCTTTCGACCAGACAACCCCCGGCGACGGCTGGTGCTGGCCTGGTTACGCGATCCCGCATCGCACCCCGACCTGAGGCTGGGTGCCGGCTCCCGATGTGAATCGGCCCCCTTTCTTTTTCCCACCGAGGGCATGGTGGGTTTCCTGTGGGGTGATTCCTTCCGCCTGGGGCATCGTCACCAGGGGATTGACATCTTTGCCGGGACACAGGCCGGCGTGACCCCGGTCATCGCGGCCTATCCGGGCTACCTGACGCGCCTGTCGGAGTGGAAGTCATCCCTGATCGTACGCGTTCCCAACGATCCGCTTCAGCCGGGGCGGCAGATCTGGCTCTATTACACTCACATGGCAGATCGCAATGGCGAATCGTTTATCTCGCCCCAATTTCCGCCAGGCACATCCGAAGTCTACGTGGAAGCGGGAACGTTTTTGGGTTACCAGGGCAACTACTCGGGCAATGCTCTCAATCCGGTGGGGGTGCATTTGCATTTTTCCATCGTGAAGGACGATGGTTCTGGGCACTTCAAAAACGAACTGGACATTCGCAACACCTATGATCCCTCGCCCTATTTTGGCCTGGCTTTGAATGCCAGCAAAAATCGGGATCAAATTCCACTTTGCGAGGAAGGCACGCCGTGAACGATTTTTCAGGGAAGGTCGTATTGATCACTGGGGCAGGCAAAGGCAAAGGACGTGCCCTTAGCCTGGCATTTGCCCGCCGCGGGGCCATTGTAGCCGCCAATGACATCTCACCATTGAACGTGGAACAAGTCGTTGAGCAAATTCGGGCGCAGGGAGGGCAAGCCAGGGCCTATGTAGAAGACGTGGCAAAGAAAATGTCGGCGCAAGCGCTGGTTCAGCAGGTGGAAGAGGATTGGGGGAGCATTGATGTGCTGATCAATCATGCCGCAGTAGAACCACACGTTTTGTTGCTCAACATGGACGAATGGGATTGGCATCGCACCCTGGATGTGAACCTGACGGGGGCGTTTCTCATGCTCCAATCGGTGGGACGCGTCATGCGCGCCCGCCACGGGGGGGTGATCATCAATCTCGTCACGGGATCCGGCTCAGGCGTCGGCAGCGAGCGGGGGGCTTACCTGGCAAGTATGGGCGGTTTGCTATGGCTCACCCGTCAGGCGGCGCATGAGTTAGGTCCGCTTGGCGTGCGTGTCCACGCGGTGGGCACCGGTCTGGAGGCATTTCAAGCGGCGGAGGAAAACATCCCGCGCCAGTGGATGGATGCGGTGATGTTTTTGTGCACTTCTGAATTGAACGGCCAGATTGTCAATGTGGAGGAATGATGACATCCATCGAATTGCAGGAATATCGCCAGAAGTTATTGAAGCGGTTAGAAAAGGCCGCGAGCGAATTCGCGGCAGCCTGCCAGGCGGTGGCTGATCCGTTCGCAGCCAGACACGAGGGCTGGACGGTACATCAGCTGGCGGCGCACACTCGCGATGTCGCCGTGAACGTCTATGGGCCACGCGTGCGGCGCACAGCCACAGAAGATAACCCGGAGTTTAAAAACTTTGATGCCGATGCCTGGATGGCGGCACATTACAACCCTGCCGAGCCGCTGGATGCCATCTTGAACGAGTTGACGGAGAACATCCGCTCCCTGGTAGCTTTTTTGCGCGAATTGCCTGGCGAGGCCTGGGCGCGTCAGAGCCGCCATGAGATCAACGGGGGTGGTTTTACGCTTCAACTGTGGGTGGAGCGCAACCTGGCGCACATCGAGGAGCACTTGCAATCGGTAAAAAACGCAAAATCTGCCTGACAATTCAGTTTTTGGGCAAAGGGACCGGGCAAGGTAGGCAGGGAATCAAAAAACCTCCTGAAGGCTCGTCCACCCTTCGGGAGGTTTTGATTGGGCGAGGTCGTTTAGCCCAATGGCAACTGATTGACCAGGTAGAAGACCAGTCCGCTGCTTTGCAGGCCAATCAGGCCAAGCAGGATGCCGATGAGGGCACCCACGATGACATCTGAGAGATAGTGGACACCCATGGCCACTCGTGCCAGTGAGACCAATGGCGCCCACAGCCAGAGCAGGCCAGCCAGCCAGAATGGCCCCAAGCCGCTCGCGATGACGGCAATGAGAAAGGCCCGCGCCGCATGGCCGGAGGGGAAGGAGTGCGGGTCAGTGTTACGATAGATGCTGCCCCATTCGCCGTGAGGTCGGCGGCGGCGGATGGTAAATTTGAGCGCCATCACAATGATGGCCAGGACGGTGATGCCCACAAATTCGATCACTGCCCATCTTTTCCAAAAGGAATTACCCAAAAGCCAAAGCACAATCAGCCCCAAGCCCCAAAACCAGGAATCCCCCGAATGGGCAAAGAAAATCGCCAGGGCGCGCAACCGTCCCGGTCGTTCGGCGATGCGGATGCGATTTGAGAGGCGGTTGTCCAGTTCAAGCAGAGAACGCAAATTCATGCGACCGTTTCGCCTTTTTCGTTGCTGGTTTCGAGCGGCTGACCGCTGAGTCTGGCCAGGTCGGCGCGCATTAATTCGAGCTGGAAGGGTTTGTCCACATCCATGCCGGGTTCGGCGCGATCCCAGACGATGGCACGGCCTTTGATTCCGATGCGTTGGGAGACCCGTTCAACCGCCTCGTCCAGGGATAACTGACGTGTCAGGAGCAGGAAGAGAGTATCCAGGCCGATAGCCGCCGCCTGTTTGAGCGGGCTCTTGCGATTGCCGATCAATCTTTCCCACAGATCGAGATGTTCGGTGGCCATGCGCACGTGAGCAATGTTGATGTCGGCGCCACAAACTTCCATGTCTTTGAGGCGGGTGTAGGTGCGCCTGGAGCCGGGGTAGCGGGTTTCCATCACAGTGCGGGGGATCACGCCGTAGTAGAGGTCATCCTGGGTTTGCATGGCGGTTTCGATCAACCAGTCCACCATCTCGGCTTGCAGGCCAGGAATATCCGAAGAAACGATCAAGACGTATTCGGCCTTGGGGTTGAGTTCCAGCACTTTATGGACGCCTGCGACGATGTTGGCCAACATGCGTCCCTGATTGGAGAGAAAGTACACAGGCTTTTTGCAGGTGACCCCACTTTTGGGCGAGAGGCCAACGATGACCACATTGTCAACCTTTTCGGAAGCGCCCAGCGCATCCAACACCCATTGAATCATGGGCTTGCCGGCCACATCGATCAGGGCCTTTGAATCACCGTTTGAATAGGGGTACAGCGGATCTTCCGGGAGGGGAATGCCTCCCGCGGTTACAATAGCATCCATACGTTACGTTCTCCTATCGGCCAAATAATTGGTTGCCACAAAGTAGAACACTGCAAGGCGGGCAAAGTCGTGGGATTAATTCAATTCCTGTAGCTGCGGCTCAAGGCCCAATTTGTCCAGCATCTCATTCAGTTCATCCCAGGTCAATGGGCGGCCTTTACCAGCTACTGCCACGAGAGCGGCTTCCATCATGTTTGTCCCGAAGGAGCGTCCCTCCAGCACGGGCGTGGTGGTGACCAGATATTTCACCCCGGCTTTGCGGAACAGTTCCACGTCTTCGGGGGTAGTGGTGTTGGTGACAATCACCTTGCCATCCAGTCGTTCGGGCATGTGGCGCTTGATGTAGTGACAATCGCCGGCGATCACCGTTGCCCAGTTGTACCACTTTTCCCATTTGGGAATGCGTTTTTCCTGGCTTTCGCCAATCGGATATAGCCATTCAAAGGGAAAAAGCGTCACAATAGGGATCATGATAGAGGCCAGGATTCGCAAGGCTTTCATCGAACGCAGGGGAATGGGGATACCGAGCGTAAACATCAAGTCGCAGAAAACAACCTCATATCCCGTTTCCACAAAGGATTTGGAGAGGCCCCAACGGTCCACGCCCACCGTGACCATCACTTTGCGGCCGTGAGCATTGAGGTAATCCCCAATTTTTTGCTCCAGAAAGACCGGCGCTTTATTCTCCAGGGTGTTCTTCAAGCCCCCTCCATCCACAACCGGCGTCTTTTTGACGTATCGAATCAATTTCTGCACAGAGTGGAAGGGATAAAATTTCCCCTCGACAATAGCTCCCAAATCGGCACCGCCGACGCCAAAGGCATCCACCTGACCATCGAGCTCTTTATACTTGAGGGCGGCAGCTTCCATATCCCCATCGGTGCCGATGCGTTCAATGCGCACTTGTTCACCCAGCAAAGTCACTTCTACGGCTTTGTCGCGTTTGGATGATCCAATACTGATGCTGACTGCTCTTTTCATACAATTTCTCCTGCGGTTATGAATTGGAATCGCTCTGTTGCAAAGAGCCAATTCTTTTTCATCCCTGTCATGGCGAGCCGCTGAAAGCGGCACAGCAATCTCGTTTTTGCAGGTCATTTGAGATTGCTTCGCCCCCTTCCGAGTCTCGCAATGACAGGATTGCAACAGATCAAATTGGAATCAGTATACACCTAACTAACACGATTGAGAATAACAGGCAAAAAGGGTACATGTGTTACACTTTGACATGAGATGACGACAAAACACACGGTTTATCTAGCCCTTGGGACCAACCTGGGCGATCGCCTGGCGAACTTGCAATCTGCCCTCGCCTCGCTGCCGCCGGACGTCAAGCCGGTGCGCGTTTCCCCCATTTATGAGACTCCCCCCTGGGGCTATGCCGACCAACCCGCGTTTTTGAACCTGGTTTTATCTGCCGAAACCCATCTCGCCCCCCGGCCTCTGCTCAGCTACCTGAAACAGTTAGAGGCCGCCCTGGGCCGCGTGCCAACCTTTCGCTATGGCCCGCGTCACATTGACCTGGATATCTTGTTTTACGACGATTTAATCCTGAACGAAGCCGACCTGGTCATCCCCCATCCGCGCTTGCATGAGCGTGCTTTTGTGCTTGTTCCCCTGGCCGATATTGCCGCCGATTTCCGCCACCCCCTTTTGGGGAAAACTATCGGCGAACTACTGAGCGGATTCGATACAGAGGGAATCCATCGCTTTGGATAGTTGCCTGCCGCTCCTCTCCCCAGACTTCGGGGGCCTTTTCCAGCCGACCTGATATCACCGTCCCAACTTTAACTTAACGTCCATTCGGGATAAAACCCATCTGAAAATTCGCTCGAATTCGCCCCCACCCCTGCCCCTTCCCCGTCTGTGTGAACCATGCAGCGCAACGTTCGTCTCTCGGACGGGGGAGGGGAAAGCCCGGTGGAGGGGATGCGACCTGTCACCCAACCGATGAAAATTCTTGCTTTCGAAAGGCTCTGTGGCAAGCATAAGAGAAACCTGGTTTTGGGTGTCATGGCGAGCGCAGCGCCTGCCCCGCGAAGTCCCCGAAGGGGGAGCGAAGCGTGGGGGAAGCAATCTCCGCGCCCATCAGGGGACTGCTTGCCACAGGCACGCTGCACGGTCGGCGGCCTGTCTGGCCGCCTGGCAGGGACACCGCGACGTGTTTGCACCAAAGCACTTTCAAAACGTTTTTCAGCAAATCGCTCCTGATGGCACAAAACTTAGGTGACCTGCCGGGCGAATTTGTGCACACACCCTCCCAAAAAGTTACAATCCTCCGGTTATAATCACCTTAGCCCAACTGGAGGTATTCTCATGTCTGAACTCAAACCCCTCAACTGGAAACCAACCCCTGGCATTGGCTATACCGTTGTGCGCCGACCCGATGGCGGAATGCACTATACCTTTACCGACCTGTCTGAAGCCACCATCATGCACTGGCAGGAATTTGCCCACGAGCACCTGCTCGATTCGGACCGCCTGACGCGCAACCTGTACGATCTCCGCCAGGTTCGCGAAGTGCCCGAAAAGGCGATTCGTGTCGCCGTTGAGGTGAACAGCGATCCCGCCGCCCGCAACATTCGCCTGGCAGTCGTCGTAGCAAGCGAAGAAGTGGCAGAGGCTATTCGTCAAATTGTTGCTCTCGCCCCCTCCGAAACGACCGCCGCCGTCAAACTCTTCACTGACATCAACGAAGCCGAAGCCTGGCTGGCCCGTCCGCTTGATCAGATCCCATGAAGCCATTGAACATTGCCAATCACACCTTTGAATGGGGTACCCGCACATATGTGATGGGCATCCTGAATGTCACCCCCGATAGTTTCTCTGGCGATGGGCTGCTGGCCCGCGGCGATGCCCTGCGGCTCTCCCTGGAGCAAGCCGCGCACTTCCTGGAAGCCGGCGCCGACATCCTCGACGTGGGCGGCGAATCGACCCGCCCCGGCTCCCAGCCGGTGAGCGCCGCAGAAGAGATCGAACGCGTTGTCCCCGTCATCCGCCAGATTGCCCACCATTTTCCACAGGCACTGATTTCGATAGATACCTACAAAGCCAGCGTGGCCCAGGCCGCCTTCGATGCCGGCGCGCACCTGCTGAACGACGTTTGGGGCCTGCGCGCCGACCCCGACCTGGCGGGCGTCGCCGCCCGCTATCAGGCGCCGGTGATCCTCATGCACAACCGCAGCAACTCCGCCAATGTGGAAGTCCGCGAGCGCCTGGGCGCCACATACCTGGGCGCTGAATATGCTGATTTGCTCGGTGAGGTCAAACAGGAATTGCTGCAAAGCGTGGAACTGGCCCGCCGCGCCGGCGTGGACGAGAGCCGCATCATCCTCGACCCGGGCATTGGCTTCGGCAAAAGCGTGGCTCACAACCTGGAGCTGATCAACCGCCTCGACGAGATTCGCGCCCTGGGCTTCCCTGTCTTGCTTGGCCCTTCGCGTAAATCTTTCATCGGCTTCACCCTCGACCTGCCGCCCGATCAGCGTCTGGAAGGAACCGCCGCCGCCGTTGCCGTGGGCATCGTGCGCGGCGCCGATATCATCCGTGTCCATGACGTGTTGCAAATGGTCCGCGTGGCCAGAATGACGGATGCCATCGTTCGCAAAAAGCATTAATGTCCAGTTTGCCCATCCTCCGCGCTCGTCGTGAACGCCGCCTGGCGCGTCAGCGCTCCAGCCAGGGACGGCGCTTTACCCTCCTGCTCAGTGCGGGGGCTTTTTTTTCGTTGTTGCTGGTAGTTTCCATTTTGGGCCTGGCCTGGGCTTACACCGATCTCACTCGCGATCTTCCCTCCCTCGAAAGCCTGCCGCGCCTGCTCAACCCACCCAACGGCCTCTTGCTTCAGCCCACCCGCCTCTACGACCGCAGCGGAGAGCACCTTTTACTGACCTTCGCCCCAAACGACGCCCCGCGCCGCTATTTGCCCCTGGCCGAGCAAAACCCTCAGCATTTGCCTAAATCTCTGGCCGATGCCATCCTGGCCCTGAATGACCCAACTTTTTGGTCGCATGGCGGTTCTCTCCTCAGCGGCTGGCAAGACCCTAACGTTCACCCCACCCTGGCCCAACGCCTGGTAGCCGACCTGTTGCTTTATGCCGAGCCAGCGTCCCTGCGGCGCGCGCTGCGCGAACGCCTGTTGGCAGCTCAAATCACCGCTCACTTTGGACGAACCCAGGTGCTGGAGTGGTACCTCAACTCGGCCGATTTTGGTCACAATGCCTTCGGCGCCGAGGCCGCGGCCCAACTCTACTTTGGTAAATCGGCCAGTCAACTGACTGTGGCCGAGGCGGCCATCCTGGCGGCTACCAATCAGATTCCAACGCTGAATCCGTTAGATGCGCCTCAGCAAGCCCGGCAACGTGGCCGCGAGGTGATTTATATTCTCCAATCGTTGGGCTGGCTCGATGCTGAAGAAGCTCAACGCGCCCTGAGCGAAACGCCGACCTTTCAGGCGGCGCCTCCGACCGCCCCCGCGCCGGCTCCCGCTTTCGTGAATCTGGTCCTCGCCCAGCTGGAATCCCGTTTCCCGCGCGCCCGCCTCGAGCGCGGCGGCCTGACGGTGCTCACCACCCTCGATTTCGATCTGCAAAGGCAAGCCGCCTGTCTGACGGCGGTCTATCAGGCGCGGTTGAGCAATCTCCCTGAGCCCGCCTGCGAGGCGGCCCGCTTTTTGCCCTCTTTGCCGCCAGGGGTGACTCTGGGCGAGGCCGCGGCCAGCGCTCTGATTCTCGACCCGAAAACGGGGCAAATTCTGGCGGCGGTGGGCGAAACGCGTGGGGGGCAGGAAACGCCTCTTTTGGCGGCACACCGCCCAGGGTCCCTGAGCGCACCGTTTGTTTATTTAACGGGATTCACCCGGGGGTTGGGTCCGGCCTCGCTGGTGTGGGATGTCCCGGGGCAGGTCAATGTCCAAAATTTTGATGGCAAGTTTCATGGCCCGCTGCGTTTGCGCCTGGCGCTGGCCAATGATTATCGCGTTCCGGCGGAGGTGGTTTTACAGCAAATGGGTGCGGAGAACGTGAGCCGGGTGGCAGCCTCTTTTGGGATGACGCTGGACGCGCCAGTGACTCTGCCGGAGGTGGCCGGGGCGTTTGGCGCGTTGGCTAGCCAGGGGGTGTATTTTGGCCAGCCGCTAGGGGATGCTTTTGGCCCCGTGACGGTGTTGCGGGTGGAGACGACGGATCATGCCCTTTGGTTGGATTGGAGCACGCCACAAGCGAAGTCGCTGGTTTCGCCGGGGCTGGCGTATTTGGTGAACCATGTGTTGAGTGATGAGCCGGCGCGCTGGCCCAGCTGGGGGCACCCCAATGTGCTGGAGATCGGTCGGCCTGTGGCGGTGAAGCCCGGTCAGAGCGAGGAGGGGCAGGATGCCTGGCTGGTGGGGTACACGCCGCAGCGGGTGGTGGTGGCCTGGACCGGGAGTCACGGCGCCGGCGAGACGGTGACGCCGCGCCTGCCAGCGGTTTTGTGGAGTGGGTTGATGCACCTGGCCAGTCAGGCTTTGCCTCTGGATGGCTGGGCGCCGCCTGCCGAGGTGAGTGTGGTGAACGTGTGTGATCCTTCGGGGTTATTGCCCACCGCCGATTGCCCCAATGTGGTCAGTGAGGTGTTTTTGAACGGCAATGAGCCAACCAGTGCCGATACGCTTTACCGGGGGTATTGGGTCAATCGCGAGACGGGTTTGCTGGCGACGGTGTTCACGCCGCCGCAGCTGGTGGAAAGACGGGTGTATTTGATGATTCCGCCGGAGGGGCGCTCGTGGGCCGAGCTGATGGCCTTGCCTGTTCCACCACAAAATTACGATGCCATTGAGCTGCCGCCGCCGGACCCGGAGGTGCATCTTTCGGCGCCGGCGATGTTTGCCGAGGTGAGCGGTGTGGTGAAAATTATGGGCACGGCGGCGGGGGAGGGTTTTCGGGCGTATCGCTTGCAGGTGGGGAAGGGGTTGAATCCGCAAATGTGGGTGCAGGTAGGAGGAGAAGGGACGCAGCCGGTGACAGAGGGTTTGCTGGGGGAATGGGATAGCCACGGTTTGGAGGGGGTGTATGTGGTGCAGTTGTTGGTGTTCCGCAACGATGAGCGTCTGGAGACGGCCTCTATTGTTGTGACCGTGAAGTAAAAGACCTGCCCGCCTTTCCAGGCGGGCAGGTTTGCCAGTGGGCCGGGTTGTGACTGGTTTTCCAAATCCCTGAGTGACACAACAGCCGGCGAGAGGTGTCCACCCTGTTTTTATGGGACGTAGTATTCAATAATCAACATGGGGCGATAGGCCAGGACGGCGTTCCCGCTGAAGAATTTGAGGTAGTCGGCGCCCATGTCGTCGTTATCGTCTTTGGTGAAGCGCAGACGGAACTGGGTGGTACCCGTCTTATTGACGAAGGAGAAGGCCGTGGCGTTGAGATTGGCAACGTACCAGTTGCCGGCCTGGGGCGTGCTGCTGAACTGGGCAACGCCGTTCTTGCTGGCAGCGGCATTGAAATCAATGGTTTGCAGGGCCGCCACGCCAAAGGCACCTTTGCGAATGTCCACTGCGAGTTTGCCGTGGGTGGTGAAGGGGTTGATCCCCACGATGCCCTGGCGTTTGATCTTGAGGGTGACCTTGGTGATGACGGCGTTATCAGGCAGGGCGGCGGTGTTGAAGGAAAGGATGGCGCGATACTGGCGGTCCTGAGCGTCATCGCCGAGGTAGAAGGTGGTGGCGGTGGCGTTGAGTGTGCCGCCTACGTTGCTGTTTTCACCATATTCGAGGATCCAGCCATCCTGGGTACCGACTGAAAGCAGGGTAAGCGTGGTGGTGGGATAGAACTGGGTGGTGAATGACCACCATGTGCCACCATCGGCTTCGGTCGTGCCGAGGACGTTGTTGGCGCGCACCTGCCAGTAGTAGGTGGTGGCGTAGCTCAGGCCGCTCAGCGCCACGGAGGTGTTCGCGCCTGCCGATTGCCAGGCATTGCCATCGCAGGCATTGTCATTGGTGGTGTCCACGCAGTATTCGTAGTCGCTGGCTTCGTTGCTGGCGCCCCAGGAGAGGGTAGGAGCAATGGAAACGGAGGTCGCACCGTTTGCCGGGTCCACTTTGCCAAAAGCGCCGGGGATTTCGATGACGTTGTTGAGATTGATCGTGATGGTCGCCTCGCCGAAGAGCGGAGAGCTGGCGTTATCGGTTGCACGTACGGTCAGGCTGTAGGATGGGGTGGTCTCATAATCGAGCAGCGAACCATTGGCAACGGTAATTTGACCGGTGGAAGCGTTGATAGCAAAGGCTCCGTTCGGGTCGCCGGCCTGGATGGAGTAAGTCAGAGTCTGACCGGCATCCGGGTCGCTGGCAGAAACGGTGCCAACTACGGTGCCGTTGGCGCTGTTTTCATCCACCGAGAAGGTGGCTGCGCTCACAACCGGCGCTTCGTTGACGTCGTTCAAATTAATGGTGATGGTGTTCGAGCCGGAGAGCGGCGGCGCGCCATTGTCGGTTGCTTGAACGGTCAGATGAAAGACGGGATTGGTCTCGTAATCCAGGGCGCTCTTGTTCGCTACCGTGATCTGGCCGGTGGAGGCATTGATGGCAAAGGCGCCATTTGTGTTGCCACCTGTGATGGCAAAAGTATGGCTCTGACCACCATCCTGATCGCTAACAGTGACAGTGCCCACGTTCGTGCCGTTGTTGCGGTTTTCGTCAATGGAGAAGGTAGCGGCATTGACCACGGGAGCGTCATTGGCATTGGTAACCGAGATGATGAACTGCTCGTCGAAGGTCAGACCGCCCTGATCGCTGGTGCGCACACAAATCACGTAGCTATTCTTGCTCTCGTAATCGAACGGTGCTGAGGTGCGCAGGTTCGCGCCGCTAATGTTGAACGAGGCGTTATCCACTGCGCCTGGGCAGGCAGAGCCATTGGCCACCAGGCTGTAGGTAAAGGTGTTGCCGGCATCCGGATCGGTGGTACTGAAGGTGCCAACTACCGTGTTGGCGGGTTGATTTTCTGCCACGGTGTTGTTGCTCAGGCTAATGTCGGTGGGTGCTTCGTTCAGGTTGAGGATGGTGATTGTAAACGGCTTATCAACGCTCAATGAGCCTTGATCCGTGCTGCGCACGCAGATCACGTAGCTATTTTTGGCCTCATAGTTGAAGGCAGCGCTGGTGCGCAATTGATTGCCGTTGATATTGAACGAGGCATTATCGGTACCGGGGCAGGAACCACCGCCATTGACCAGACTGTAGGTGAAAATGTTGCCGCTATCTGGGTCGGTGGTGCTGAGTGTGCCGATCACCGTATTGATGGGCTGATTCTCCGCCACGGTGTTGTTACTCAGGCTGATGTCGGTCGGCGCTTCGTTGACATCATTCAGGTTGATGGTGATCGTGTTTGAGCCTGAGGCAGGCGGTGTGCCGTTGTCGGTAACCTGGACGGTCAGATGGAAAGTAGGAGTGGCTTCGTAGTTCAATGCCGCGCTGTTGTTGACGGTGATTTGTCCGCTGGAGGCATTGATGGCAAAGGCGCCGCCGGTGTTGCCACTGATGATGCTGAAGGAGCCACTTTGTCCATTATCGGGATCGCTGAAGGTCACCGTGCCTACGGCTGTGCCATTGGCGCTGTTTTCGTTCAGCGAGAAAGTAGCCGCATTCACGACCGGCGCTTCGTTGACGTTGGTCACCGAGATGGTGAATTGCTTGTCAAAACTCATGCCGACGTGGTCGTAGGAGCGAACGCAGATGGTGTAACTATTCTTTGTCTCGTAATCGAAGGTAGCAGCTGTCTTGAGCGTGGAGCCAGTGATGCTGAAGGATGCGTTATCAACCGCCCCTGGGCAGGCAATCCCATTGCTGACCAGGGCGTAGGTGAAGGATTCGCCCGCGTCCGGATCGGTGGTGCTCAACGTACCAACAGTGGTGTTGGCTGGCTGATTTTCTGCCACACTGCTATTGGAAAGGTTGATGTCGGTGGGGGGATTATTCCCACCTACGACCAGTTCGTAGGCGCCCAGGTCACAGCCGGCATCTTGCGGGCGCAGGATACCGCGCTGATCGCTGCCATTGCTACCGGTGCAGGAAGAAGCTGCATTGAAGGCCGGGCTGGCAGCGGTGATGGCCATCGTAGGAGTGGGGCCGCCATTATCTTGCAAGGCGCCGAGGCCAGGGTCGGCCGTAAAGGCTGGGGTGCCACAGCCATCGGTGCTGGCAGCATTGTTTTCAATGAGATTGTTGGTGAAAGTTTCACCAGCAGTGCCAGCGCTAAAGCAATCTGGGCCATTGAGTGAGTTGGCAAAAATGCTGCTGGTTACCGAGAGGGTAGGGGTGGTGCTGTTGCGGTGTAAGCCGTTGCCTGAGCCGGATGCCGCGCTGTTGTTCGAGAAAGTAGAGAAGGCAATGGTGACTGTCCCGGCGCTGATGTAGATGCCCCCGCCCTTGCCGGCTACAGTGGTGTTGCCATAGAAAGTACTGTTGCGAATGGTCACATTGCCATCGCGCACATACAGGCCAGCTCCATGCCCGCCAATCGTAGCCTCGGTGCAGGTATTGTTGGCAATGAGGCTTTCCAAAATTTGAACGGTTGCAGTGCCACTAATGGAAATGCCCGCACCACAGTTGGTATCGGTGGTTGCCGTGTTCCCTGAAACTTCGCTTTGGATCAGGGTGAGGGAAGCAGTATCGGTGGTGTTGACGCCCAAACGAATACCGGCGCCAGAACCCACATTGCTGCCGCCGGTGACTTTGATCTTGTCCAGGGTCAGGCTGGCGTTATTGGCCACATCGAAGATACGATTGCTGTTATTGGCCTGAACGGTAGCCAGGCTGGTACCATTGGCCTGGATTTTCAGCCCGGCGCTATCCAGGATGTTCAGGTCGCCGCTGATGGTGAGAGAGTAGGTTTGCCCACTGGTCAGGACGATGATGTCTTCAGCAGTGGAGGAACCGGCCGGGCAGGCATCTACGGCAGCGTTACCATTGGCAGCAGCAATGGCCTCGCGCAGGCTGCAGTTACCGTTATTGGTGACATCATCAGTCGTGGTGGTGACGGTGATCAACGTGCCAGCAGCCAACGGCTTGGCCTGGGCGGTTGGCGTCGGCAGGGCCGCTAGCAGGAAGGCCATGATGGACAGTATTGCCATGACTTGCTGCCATCGAGCGGAGGTGAGAGGGGATCTGGCTTGCATTTTTCCTCGCTTTCTTTTATTGATTGGGTGATGCTTTTGTTTTTCCCGATATCCCTTACATATTTGAAAGGTCACTATTTATCATACCCGCGTTTTTTATGCGCTACGTTTCAAAAGCGTTGCATTCTTTTGGGAGAGGGGGAGTGCCCTACAGGTTACCAGGTCGGCCTGCGCCGAGCGACAAAAAAGACTTCCGAAATCTTGAGGATTTCGGAAGTCTCAAAAAAGGCTTTTGCACTCCAGGTTGGCTAGGGCAAATAGTATTCGACGATTAGGATCGGGCGATCTTCAGCGGCGGCATTGCTGCTGAAGAATTTGAGCGCATCGGTTTGAGAATTGCCGTTATCTTCTCTTTGAAAGCGCAGGCGGAACTGGGTGAGGCCAGCCTTGTTGACGAAGGAGAAGGCCTGCTCTTTCAGGCTGGCGAAATACCAGTTGCCCGGTTCAGGAGTGTTGGCGATCACACCGGCGGCGCTCAGGCTGGCAGGGGCCTGAAAATCGGCGGCTTGCAGGCTGGGTGAGGTGGAAAAGGCGTCCTGGCGAATATCTACCGCAATATTTTTCAAGGTGGCAAAGGGATTATTGCCGACGATGCCTTGTCGGCGAATCTTGAGGGTGACGCGGGTGATGACGGCCTGCTCGGGCAAGGAGGAGGTGTCAAAGCTCAGGATGGCGCGCATCTGCCGGTTGGCGCGATCATCGCCCAGGCCGAAGATTTGAGTGGCGCGTTGGGTGGCGCCGCCCCGCCCGCTCGTCTGGCTTGATTCGATGGTGATTCCCTCCTGGGTGGGGAGAGAATAGAAGATTTCGGTCTTAATCTCAGGAGCGGCAGGAGCGGTCACGATCGGTGCGAGAGAGATGCGCCATTCGGTTTGCCCCAAAACCAGCCGAGCGTGATCGGCATCGAAGATGGAGAGATAGCGAGGCTGACTAATAGGGACCCCGTCTTTGTAGGCTTTGATCAGCCGCAAGAAGTTGTAGCTGCTGTGGGGTGAGCTGCTGCCCCCCCAGGGAAGAGTGACTTGCCCGTTTTCGTCGGTGAGCACATCGAAGAGCAATTGGCTGGGGTAAGGAGCGCCTCCTTGCACGTTCCACACTTTGACGTTGGCAGCGGGGACGGGTTGGCCGTTTTGATCCAGCACCTGCACGGTGAACTGGTTCAATGAGGGGATGCCATTGCGATATTCGCCATTCAGGATGGTCGCGGTGAGGGCGGAATAGCGCACGGTGGCCAGGTATTCCTGGCGGCTGGCGCTGCGCGTCAGACGCAGAAGCGGGTCTGTCAGGAAATCGGTTTTATCGTTCCAGTAGGGATCGGCCGGATCGTTCAGGTTGATGTTGAGGAGCGGTTCGCTACCCGTCGTGTCCTGGATCGTTGCCAGGTTGTAATACTCGCCGATGCCCGCTCCAAAGACATGGGCAAGCTCATGAAGCATGTTATTTAGCTGGATCGAATAGTCGAGCACCTGATTGGGTGAAAGTTGATCCGGATCGTAGAGGCGCGTCCAGTGCAGACCGGCGAGCACGCCCGCACCACTGGAGTCGATGCCGGCGTAGCCGCCGTAGGAAAGAGCCTTATCGGTGTAAACAGCATGAACCCAAATTTCGAATCCGCTGGTGGGGAGAGGCGGGCGAGCGCTGTTGGTGTGGGGCTGGCTGGTGGTCAGGATGAGGCCGGTTTGGGGATCAAACAACAGGCGGCGATTGGTATTTTTGGCCAGGATAACATTGATATCCTGGACGTATTTGCTCAAGGCGGAGCGGGCCAGGTCTGGATCGCTGACCAGGGCAGGGTCAAGGTAGAACTTGATGACGTGTTCTTTGAGCGTCCCTTCGGCAGCGGAATGAGCCAGCGCCGGCGTGAGGGGCAGGATAGTGAGGATGAAAAGTGTCAGGAAAAGATTGCGGAAAAATTTCCGGGGTGCCATTTTTTTCTTGCTCCTTCGATAAAGGCACCCGGTTTCCGCACACTTCGCGCGGGAGTTAGAGAGAATCTGCCTCGTTTTCGGCGGCCTGGCAGTCGTAGTTACGGAGGTAACTTTAGACCCATAGCTTTGCGTCGCCGGTTTTCACCGGGTTTGCCTTTATCGTTACGAACGTTTTTTAAAAGTGCGGCAAATCAAAGAGCCTGGTTCGGGGACCAGGCTCGCCAGAAGGATAGTTTAGGAAAAGTGTGACTTCGGCGGCCTGGCAGTCGTAGTTACGGAGGTAACTTTAGACCCATGGCTTTGCGTCGCCGGTTTTCACCGGGTTTGCCGTTTCGGTTCTGTTTTCATTTTATCGCGAAAGCGACGAATTGCGCTTTTCGCTTCTGTAATTTGTGTTGACAGTCTTGAAATTGTTGGTTCACTCATTTTCAGAAGAGTTTTCAAGATTCGCCTTGATTTTCAAACACCCCATCCCCCCTTCCCCGCAGACTGGGGACGCTTACGGCACATGCCTTTTGCGGGGAAGGGGCAGGGGTGGGGGTGGGCAGTGAAGAGGGTACGTGCAACATCTCGTCCCTGAGATCGTTGTTCATGCTTTGTCCGTCCGTTGCACAAAAATTCGGCTAGAGACCCAAAACCAGGCTACCCCTCGGGATTTTGACCCACTTTCAAGCAAGCCATTGAAACGCTTGCCAAAACGGGGGAGAAAAAGCCAGGAATCGTGATCGGTTTGGCGCCTGAGTGGAGCAAAAATTCTAAAACCGGCCTAAAAAATGAGCGAACTATGAGTCAAAAGTTTTCCCAACAAAAAAAGCCCCCTCATCGTGGGATGAGGGGGCAAGGACTATGGGGGGCTAGGGGAGGGTGTATTGGATGATGAGCACCGGCCGATAGGCCAGGGCGGCATTGCCGCTGAAGAATTTGAGGTAGTCGGCGCCCA
>DAOUAN010000024.1:0-9399 GCA_034433385.1 Anaerolineales bacterium
GGCTTGAAAATGGCGCAGGAGCAGGTTCATCCCCACATGCGTGGGGACAGTGCCATCCACTTCACCGAACGGTTCAGACATTTCGGTTCATCCCCACATGCGTGGGGACAGTTATTCCTCCGAGAAGCCAGCAACGAACTTGCCCGGTTCATCCCCACATGCGTGGGGACAGTCGATTATCTCCGCCTTGCTCACGCGGTGGATGAAGGTTCATCCCCACATGCGTGGGGACAGTACCAAATCTTGGCTAAAATGCAAATATCAACAATCTTTTTCCATATCTGGGTAGCGACTGATTCTGCCCTTAACCTTCTTTTTCTTAATCTCTGGCAAGTCCGGTATACGCACCAATTGTAATCCTTCCAACTCAACAATAGAGCGCTGTGTTATGCCATGCATGCGCATCGCAAAATGTTGCTCGGTATTCGTTGACCATATTTGAACAACGCCGCCGATAGAACCGGTCATCTTGCAACACTTTTCCCACAAACGTTCGCGCACCATGGCATTGACATGCCCAACAAAGACGTTGGGATGCGGCTCGATCAACCAGCGCGTCAATTCGCCGCGCAGGGCCGGGGTCATCCTCTCAAGAATCATCACAATCATCCGTCTACCTCCTCCTCGGAGCAACCCTCGCCATCCACATCCGTAGGAACATCCCACAGGGGCGCGGGAAGCGAGGTCTCGCTGTCGGGGTCGCCTTCGGGCGGGATAAAACTGCTGTCCACACCGAGCAAGTCGTCAATGTCTGGCAAGATCCGCTCCAACAGCCGCGCTTCTTTGAACTTCTGACGGCAGGCCTGGCGCACACGCCCATCTACGTGTTCAGACGATTCGGCCACAGTTTGGAACGCAATCGGGATGGTTAGTTCGGCCTTGTAGAGGTCGGCAATGTCATAGACGAAAGAGGTCTGCCGTCCGGTGTGAATGAACCCCAGCCCCGGCGAGTAACCGCCGCTGATAATGGCCGCGTGGCAAATGCCGTTCAACAGCGCATTGGCTGCTGAAAGAGCGCGGTTGACCGGGTCAGCGTTGCCCCAGTTGCTTCGGTCGTAACAGCGCCCATGCCAGGGCACGCCGTAAATCTTGCTGGCCTGGTAGTAAGCGCTGCGGACGCGCGAACCCTCCATGCCGCGAATCTGTTCCAGGGTCAGGGATGGATCGAGCGGCTCGGGAAAACGCTTCTGGTACATACGCCGAATCACATCCAGACGTTTAGCCGGATCGCTGACCAATTCGGCCTGGCGCAGAAGATGGTACCCCTTACGCGTCTCTCCCAGTCCCTGGGCGTAACAGCGGGTGGCGTCCTCGCCCGTCCAGACGATGAGACAACCACTCTCAGCCAGTACTTTCACCGCCGCATGGCTGATGCTCGTGCCGGGGCCGAGCATCAGCACACACAGCGCCGCCACAGGGACTTGCGTGCGCCCATCCTTCTGAATAAATTCAACGGACGAGTCTTTGCGGTCCACGATGGCGTGTTCGATGTACAGGTAAGACAAACTATCCCGCAACTTGGGAAGTTCATGTAAGTCTTGCATAACACACATCCTTTCCAAAACAATATTCGGTTGTTAAGGTGCGGATGGAGACCAAGTCTGCCGTCGGGCATCTCCCGCGTCTCCGGCAGGATCAGCCCTTTGGCAAACTCGCAGTACGATTCGTACTACCCGCGAGCGGGGGCAATGGACAAGAGACCAAAGCCTAAGCCCTTGCCACTGCCAATTCCAGAAACAAGATGTTTTGCAAACAACTCCGGGTCTTTCACTTGCAAAATGCCTTCGAACTGAGCCGAGACAAAGCGCATACGGCGAGCGTCGTCTTTCTCAGCAAACAACTTACCATACAGTTTCGCCTTGCCGGTGACGTGCGCCGAGATCAGTCGGCCACCGGCGGCTTCGAGTTTGCGCTTCAGCCATTCGATTTGCTTCTCTTCGTCGAGAATGCCAGCGCGCTTGCCTTTGGCTTCGCCGGCGCTTTTGCCCAGCCGTTTGGTGGGGTTGGCGCGCAGGCGAAACATCAACACCTGTCCCGGCTGCAGTTGCAAGTTGACCTCTTTCCAGGCGGGGTTTTCCACTCCCAGGGGCAGGTCTGCCTCATCGAGCAGGTAATTCTTTCGATCGGCCAGCAGGAACGACCAATCGGGAGGCTGCTGCGATTGCACCAGCAGGGTAGGCACGCCGGTTTTGGGGTGGATATCGACGCGAAAAAGGATACCTGAAGACTCATTCTCCTTGAAGTTGGCATTCGGAAACGCCCGGCAAATGGTGCGGTGCATCTCGTAGGGGTCAGCCAGTTCGCGTTGCACCTGGCGCGAACGGGGGTTAAGGATGAGTCGGGAGAGGTACATCAGGGAACCTCCGGATTTTCGATGGATGGCGGGCGATTTTCGATGGGCGGGACCGGCCATGCCATGAAGCGAATGGTCAATCGTCGAGGGGCAAAACGCCGCTGACTGAAGGAGATCGGCTGGTCCGGGCGGACCAGGTAGCCATCCGGGTCTTCCAGAACCAGGCGCGCCTGTCGCGATGAGAGACGGTTGGTAAGCGGCGGATACGTTTTGAGCGCGATAGTTAAATCGGTGTTTTCCTTCAAGCCATCTGGCAGATAGGGCGGCTCAGAGGGAACAAACGCCTTGCGCCCCAGAAAAAGCGGCCAGACCGGATTCTTGAGCGCCACATGCAATCGCCGAAGAAGCGGCAGATCCTCTCCCGCCAGGCCAACCAGGAAGCAGGCGTCGGCCAGGTAGTAGCGGCGGGAGACTTCGGTGTCCTTGATGCCGCCGCCTGCTTTCAACACGTCTTTGGCGGTGTGATAATCCATCTTCAGCACGCCCTCGCGGTCGACGCGGACGCCCATGCGCAGGGCAGCCAGGGATTGCAAAGCAGCATCATCAGCTCGATCTATGCCCATGGCGGCGCATAGCAGGCCGATTACCCCGCTTTTGGAGGGCTCCAGCCCGGTATCGCGCACGGTAAAACGGCTTTGCACGCCCCAGGATTGCATCGGCCCGCACAAACGAAGCAATAGGGTATGCATGGCTCACTCCAAGTTTGCCAAAATGGCTTCAATCCATTGCTCGCGGTTCTCTTTGAGGGCATCTTTCAGATTTTCGAGCGGGGCGTCTTCTGGCAGGCACAGCGCCGCCGGGTTAAGGCCCTCTCCGCCATAAATTTTGGTCAGGCGGCCCCAGTAAGCATCCAGGGCGCAGATGGAAGGCTTGAGATAGCCGCCGTCTTTATCGGCCTTGACAGGCGTCTCGAAGGCATTGGCCAGCGACCAGGCGGCACCGTCCTTGCGAACAACGCCCAGCAGGAAATCGGGCGGATTTTGAGCAGCAAAGGAGTTTTGTTTGCCGGTCGGCACGGCGGTAATGGCCGCGCGCAGGAAGCCCTCGACGGTCTTTTTTGCCAGGGCTGGATCGCCATTGAGGTTCTTGACCAACTGCTCCCAGTCGATGCGAGCATAGCGGTAGTAGGTGGCGCTGTCGAAGGCAGTGACGCCGATCATGCCAGCGCCGGTTTCGTCGTCCTGCTGCAGGTCGTCCACGGCAGTGTAATAGTCCAAATCCATGCTGACGCGATGGGTGGAGATGGCGTGCGCCACCTGGCAGGCGGCATCCAGGTTCAGGTCGGGCTTTTCGGCCAACATGCGGCCAAACAGGGCAATATCGGGCGCGCTAGTGCGGTTCTTGAGCGCCTTGACCCATTCGTTGACAATAGGCTTGAGCGCCGGTGATTTGCCGTCCTTGAGTGTGGAGACGATTTCGTCCCATTTCTCTTGCAGAGCGGCGACAATCTCGGCGATTTCACTCTTGCTCAGGTAGAGCAGCACTTTGCTCTTGGGCTGACTGCTTTTCTTGTCGGTCTCCGTGCCGATGCCCAGTTCGTTGGTAAAGGCTTCAGCAACAGCAAAAGCCATTTGCTCATCTTTGCCAGCCTTTGTAAGCGGCGCCGCAATCAACCGTGTAATCCACTTGGTGCGGTCGGCTAGTTCTACGCCGGTCACCTGCTCAAAAATAGGTTCTCGCCGGATGGCGCGCTTGATGCACTGGCTAGAGATGCGCGCCCGGCGCACACCCCCAAATTCGGTATCTTTCGGGTTGCCCGTATCGTCGCGGTTGAGGTTGGACGGGGCGAAGTTCTGCAAGATATGAAGTTCGATAAACATGGCTTATTCTCCTTTTTCTTCTGATTGATTTTCGGATTGCGAAAGTTGGCGCCCGCCCCAGAAGGAGCGCGCCCACTGCTTCTGCACGCGGCGGCTTTCATCCTCCCAGGACAAAACGTCCCAGAACAAGCGACTCCAATCCACCGGTACATCTTTGGACTTGAGGAAACTGACTGCCTGGCGCAGGTAATCGGGCAAGTCTTCGGGGTGCGCCGCCAGCAAGATGGTGAAGCGGCGCTCGATAGCGTCTTTGCTCTTACCTTCCGGGTCAGCCTGGCGGAAATGGTCGCCCAGGTTGCCCTTGCCGTCGGGGGCCGGGTGCAGGGCAAACAGCGAGGCGATGAGGTAGCAAGTCCTTTCCATTTTCTCGCTGCGCTGCGCCGGCAGGCGCGGCTCGATGTAGGGGAACATCTGCGGCGCGGCGCCGGGCGGCAGGCCCAGTCCACGCCGCAGGGCGGCCAGCGCGGCGCGGTCGTTTTGCGCCTCCAGCCCTTGCAGATAGGCAATGAACTCATGAGTTTGTTGGTCGGTCATGCGGGTACCTCCTTTGTGGTTTCAGCTTTCGAATTTGGAGCATTATCGGGTTTGGGAAATATCTCCTGGAGCGAATATCCCAACATCCCGCGGGCGCGCACGGAGGCTTTGAGGGCGGCGGGATCGTCCCCCGCGGCTTCGGCGGCCTGTTCGAGCGCTTCCCGCGCCGCCCGCTGCAGGGTCTCATGCCAGGAATCTACGGCAGTGGGGTCGTGGGGCAGGTTTTCCAAGAGTTGCAGGAAGGGGAGTTCCAGGTTTTGCCAATAGACGCGCTCCACGTTCCAATGCATCATCAAGCTGGCCGCCTGATCGCGGGTGATGCGATCTATTTCCTGCCATTTTTTGCCGTCTGAGTTTGGTGAGAGGACGAGCGCCGCTAGCCACTGGGCCGCGATTTTCAAGGCAAAATACGTTTGCTCGGCTTTCTGGAGCGAATTGCTCAGTCCATTCACCAATCCTTCATCTTCCAGGTATTCCAGCGGTAAGGGCAGGTGATTTTCCTGAAAGAATTCAACTTTGGCCTGGTCGTTTGCCATGCCTAGCGCCATGAAGCGAAATTTTTGCTGCTCAAGAATCCATCTCTCGCCGACCAGATTGGCCAGAGCGTAGAAAATTTGCGGCGGCCTGCCACGCTCGCCCTTCAGGCCAAAGAGGGAATCGCTATCCCGCCAAAGGGCGCGGTCTTCGGAGAAACGGGTAATCAACCACATTTCCTCGCCGCCCTTTCCCTGGCCTTTGCGATAGAGTTTGAACGGGTCGAAGATGGAGGCATCCAGGCGCAGGCCGGGGGCTACCGACATGGAGCTGACAGTAGGGGATTTCCCCTCTCCTTCAGGAACCAGCAGCACACGGCGGTTCTGCCAGGTCAGGTAATCCAGGTAACCGAGAGGAATTTGCCGTTCTGGCCGAAAGGGGTCATCCTGCTCCCAGGCAGGCCGGTCTTCTTTGTGAGAAGTCATGTTGTTGTATTTCTCGTCGGGGTATTTCAGGAGATTGAGCATCAAAATCCGGAAGAGGCTGTCACTTTCGACCAGGAAAATAATGCCACGCGCCCAGGGCGCGTCAGTGAAAGCCTGACCAGGAATACCCGACAAGCCTGCCAGTCCAAACGTCTGGGCAACCACGACCGTCCGTGCGGCTTTCGCCGGCGTGAGCGTGACGCCGGTCTCTTCGGTGTGGTGGTCGAACAAGACGGCATTGTTTCCTGAAACCATGTCCAACACCAGCGAGGCAATGGATTTTGGCTTCACGCGGTCATCGCCTGCCTGATAGAACGGCCGCTGCGGATGGAACAGGTCGAAACGCTCGCGCCATTGGTCGAGGTAGCCGTTCACCACTTCCGGCGGCCAGCGGCCTCCTTCCCACAATTCGCCCCACGCCTCCCAGGTGCGCGGGCCGCTCAGGGCGCTGTGCAGCACAGCCAACAGCAGGCGATAAAGGGCGGCTGTCTCCAGCGGCGAATCGCCCTGCACAGCGCGTAACTCGTGGGCGCGCAGGAGAGTCTGCCGCAGGCCGAGTTCCTCCACGCGTCCATCCAGGCGAACGCAGGGAATCCAGGGCTGCTCTACGAGATTAAAAGAGTAAGTCATTGGGCCTCCTTCGAGTTTTTGAGTACTTGCAAACCGAGTTCACGGCTGAGTTTCAGGGCAAAGCCTGCGCCGTCGGGATGATATTCCCCATTGGCGTCGAATACGATGGGAAAGTGGTCGCCTACTGCCGCCGATTTCTTCCACGCGGAAGTGCGGTTGTCGTGACTCAAGATGTATTTTACAACCTCTCTGCGCTGGACACTCACGGCACGTCGCAGCAATTCTTTCGCCAGAGGTAGGTCAGGGCGCTTGTTAAGGTCCAGTGGTGCGCCTCTTCCATCCGGATCCAGGGCTACTCCCTGCGGCGTGTCATACAGACAGATGAGCGAGAGACTCGGCTCTCCCTGGCGGGTGAGAGCGCGAAAAGCCTGGCCGACTTTTGGATCGTCTTCTTCCAATTCCTCATTGCGTTCAGTCATCAAGCCTTCGTAAGTGGGTCTGGCAATCAGTCGCTGTCTGGCAGCGTGAACATCCTTGCTCTCGTCCAGCCAAGCCTTTTCGGTAGCAGCGCGCAGCGCGGCCTGATAGAGAGGCTCGAATAACTCGTCATCCGGTTTCAGGGGGTAGCCCTGCTCAATGAGCGCGACAGTTTCCTGCGGCAAGGTAATTTCCTGACGCCCTCGCAGGGTCAGCCAGGTACGTAGTAAGGTCGCCTCATCGTAAACCCACACATCCCCCCCAAAGTCGGGCAGGTCGTCTTTCTCGGCAGGCTGGGCAATGGCCATCACTGGCTGGGAGAGTCCCGCCGGTCGGCCGGCGTCATTTTGCGAATGGCGCTGCAAACGGCCAGCGCGCTGCAAGAGCAAGTCCACCGGCGCCAGGTCGGAGACCATGTAATCGAAATCCAGGTCCAGGCTTTGCTCGATGACCTGGGTGGCTACGACCACCGCGCGATACGGACGGTCAGGATTGGACCGGTCAGGATGGTCTTTGTCCTTGCCAAACTTTTTCAACACCTTGTTTTCGATTTCCTCCCGCCAATGGAACGGGAAACGAGCGTGGAAGAGGATGAGATTTTCCGCTTCGACCAGATGCGTATCTTGCAAGGCTTGGTAGACATCCTGCGCTCGCTGAACGCGGTTGCAGATGACCGCCGCGCAGCCGCCATGGCGCAGTTTTTCGGCCAGGTGAGCGGCAATCTGCTGGGGGGCAGATTCAATCCACTCGAGGCGCAGCCGTCGCGAGGTCGGGGCGGGAAGCGGAACGCTGTTTACCTGCCCGCCGCTGACCATCGTCAGGCGCGGGTATTCTGCCGTAGGCAGGGTAAGTTCCTGATCGTCATCTTGGCCTAGCCAGGCGGCGGCCAATGCCCGACGCGTCTTCTCCGGCAGGGTGGCCGACAGCAAGATGGCCGAAGTTCCCATCGCCCGCAGCCAATGCAACAGGCGTTGGAACAACTCGGACATGTAGGTATCGTAAGCGTGGATTTCATCGAAGACGACCACTTTATGGCCCAGCCCGAACAAGCGCACAAAGAAATGCCGTGTTTGCAGCACGCTCATCAGCGCCTGGTCCACCGTGCCGACGCCGAAGGGCGCCAGGAGCGTGCGTTTGCGCGGTAAGAACCAGCTTTCGGCTTTCACGCCGCGCTCGGCGGTGATTTCGTCCTGGGCAATGCCCCTGGGGGAGGGCTGTTCTTCAGCCAGCAGCGCGCCGCCGTGAATCAGGTGAGCGTTGATGGCCTGCTCCGGGTAGCGGCTGCGCAGAAATTCGACAACGCGCCCATACATCTGATTGCTGGTGGCTTGTGTCGGCATGGCGACATACAGCCCGCTGCCCCGCTGCCGCTGCAGCCAGGCATCGGCCAGGGCCAGGGCGGCCTCGGTCTTGCCGATGCCGGTGGGCGCTTCCAAAATGAGCAGGGCCGGCAGGGTTGCGTCAGATGCCTGTTGCAAAGTAATGCGCTGAATTTCATTGGGATTGGGTGTTTTGGGGAAGAGAGCGTCGAACGACTTCGGCTCACCATCTGCGTGCCAGCCGGCCCACCCCACTTCTTTCAACGCCATCTCTGCCTGGGGCGCAGCGTACTTTTGGGCATACTCGGCAGGCGACAGGTACTCATCCCGGAAGGGAAAATATTTTTCCATCGAGCCAATCCAGTCGGCCACGCTGACCAGACCGGAAAGCAGGGACAGGAAGGCATGTTGCGCTTCGCGGTCTTTGGGCAGGCTCACAGCCTCGGGCGGCGAGTAGATTTCTTTCAGCGTCAGGAAGATTTGTTTGCGGGCGTCGTTCCAGGTTTCATCTCCTTTGTCGGCTGGCTGCAACACTGGAGATCGCAACTGGTTTGGAAGCGGCCATACTCCATGGTGACCGCCCAAGGCTGCCGCGACGCGAGTTGCCAGGCGCGGAGACAAGCCGGTTTCGGCTGCCAGCAGGTCAGCCAGCGCCCAGGCAGAGAGGATGCCATGCCGGGGCGGGTTGGCGTTCCGGTCTTTTGCAGACGGAAAGGCAAATCCTGCCCGCTCAAGAATAGGAATGCGCGGTTCGTATTTGCGCTGAAATTCAGGCGCGGCCTTGCCCAAGTCGTGCAGAGCGGCCCAAAAAGCCAGCAGACGCCCGGCAGATTCGACATCCAAATCCAGCCCCTGCGAGAAACTTTGGTGCGCCTGTTCACTCAAGCCATGCTTCCAAAGCGCCAGTGCGCATTCGCCCACGTCTAACAGGTGATAAATCAATGGGTGAGTATCGGGAGACTGATACTTCTCGGACTTTGCCCACAAATGGAAATAGGCGGGAACATCTTCCTGCTGTCCCACCCCATACACCCGCGCCAATCTCCTCGCCTCCTTCTCCAGCGCCTCGCGCAAGTCCTTTGGCTCCAGCACCTCGCAATCTGCGCCCCAGCCGCGAATCCAGGGGAGCATTTCGCGCGGTTCAGCAACCTCCACGCTCCAGATTCTGCCGCCGTCTTCGGTCTTTTCCACCCGTTCCAGCGGATGCCAGATGCTTTCTTCCAGCCGTTGTATCACGGCAGGGTTGGGGGCAAAGCGCAGTTTCACCGTGACGGGCTTCCTATCCGCAAACCAGATGCCCCAGGCGTGTTGGAGGAGCTGCTCGTCATCAAAAGATGCAGGAATTTCAAATGTCTCGCCTGAAAGAA
>DAOUAN010000025.1:0-14709 GCA_034433385.1 Anaerolineales bacterium
AGCGCGGCGGCCTCGCCGTCCGCTCCCCCCTGGACCCGTAACCGGATCCCGCAAAAGAAAAAACGCACTCCACCAAGTGCGTTTTTTAATCAGGGGGAACCCCTTATTGAATTCAGTCGGGGCGCCCGGATTTGAACCGGGGACCTCACGGACCCGAACCGTGCGCTCTAGCCGGGCTGAGCCACGCCCCGAAAGCCCGCACATTATACCTGCCACATATTGTTTTGACAAGCCCGCATACGCCAAAAATGGATAATTCGTGCGCCGTCACCCTCCCCCCCAAAAAAACTAACCACCTGACACTTTTGCGCATCGCTCATCACAACGCTGCCTGGGTGAATGGCGAGCCCCCAGATGGGATTTGGGAGATTGCTTCGGGCGCTTCTCGCCCTCGCAAAGATCCCTGCAGAGAAAACTGTCAGGTAGCCCCCCAAAAACAATGCGCTGACCGCCGCATGGGCGATCAGCGCACATCTTTTATCTACCGCAAAGCATCCCCCCTTTGCCGGGCTACTATTCCTCTTTCTTCGCTTCCAATTCCTTCTTATGCGCTTCGATGATGCCACTCGCAATATGCGAGGGCACGACCTCATAATGATCAAATTCCATCGTAAAGTAACCGCGCCCGCCGGTCAGGGAACGCAATTGCGTGGTGTAACGCAACATCTCAGCCAGCGGAACCTGGGCCAAAACCACCGTGTTCCCCCGCTCCGATTCTGTCCCCTGCACACGGCCGCGGCGGGTATTCAAGTCGCTCATCACATCGCCCATGTTGGCTTCCGGCACCACAATGCGGACGTTCATGATCGGCTCAAACAACACCGGGCCGGCATCCTGCACCGCCAGCTTGAACGCCTCGCGACCGGCAATTTCAAACGCCACCGGCTTGGAATCTACCGGATGTTCCTTACCATCGTAAACGATGACTTTGACGTTACTCATCGGGTAACCGGCGATCACCCCCTGTTCCATCGTCGCCCGAATACCCTTTTCGATGGAGGGCAGATAGGAGCGCGACAGGTTCATCCCCACGAGTTCATCGGTAAACTCAAATTCGGCGTCCGGCAACGGCTCGATGCGCAAATGCACCTCACCAAATTGCCCCGCACCACCCGTTTGCTTCTTGTGGCGATACTGCGCGCTGGCCTTTTTGGTGATTCCTTCGCGATAGGGCACCTTCGGCTCAAAGATCGCCAGCCCCACCTGGAATTTGGTCTCTGCGCGGCGAATCGCCACGTCAATGTGTTGATCGCCCATCCCTTGCAAGATGGTCTGGCCGGTGGCTTTTTCATTGTGCCACGAGAGAGTCATATCTTCTTCGCACAGGCGGGTCAGAGTCGGCGTGATCTTGGCCGCGTCGGCTTGCGTCTTGGGGCCAATCGCCACGCGATAGAGCGCCGCCGGATAAGTCGGGACAGGCAGGGTGAGCGGATGACCTTTATCGCAGAAGGTATCGCCAGTGGCCGTCACAGTCAACTTGGAGACCGAGGCAATATCCCCGGCATGAACCACCTTAACGGCAATCTGTTCTTTACCACGTTGCAGATGCAAACCGGCCATGCGCTCTTCGGCGCCTTTGTTTTGATTCCACACCCGCGCATCCGCCTGAATCGAACCGGAGAACACGCGGAAGTACGTCATCTTCCCCACGAAAGGATCCGCCGTCGTCTTCCAGACGTAAGCCGCCAGCGGGCCGCTATCGGAGGCGGTCAATTTCTCCTCGCCGTCCTTGCCCTGCGCCACACGCACAGGGGCTTGCAGCGGCGAGGGCATCAGGTCCACAATGGCGCTCAACAGCGGGAAAATGCCGATTTCGTGCGCGCCCGCGGCGCAAAAGACCGGGATAAACGCCCCCGACTGGACCACCTGTCTCAAGCCGCGCGCCAGCTCCTCGTCGGAGAGTGAACCGGATTCGAGATACTTCTCCAGCAGGGCATCCTCCCCTTCGGCTGCCGCCTCCATCAGCGCCAGGCGCGCCTCTTCAGCAGCATCCTTCATCTCAGCCGGAATCTCGCTGGCGGTCTTGCCATCGCCCAGGTAAGCCTTCATGGTGATCAAATCCACCACGCCTTTGAAATCATGCTTTTCACCCATGGGCAACTGCACTTTGATCAACCGCTGACCCGCCGCATGGGCAAATTCTTCCACCGAGGCGTACGCCTTGGCAAAATTGGCGTTGTCGCGATCCAGCTTGTTGACGACCACGAAACGCGGCAATTTGAACTCATCGGCATACCGCCAAGCAATTTCGGTACCCACTTCCAGCCCGGCCACCGAATCCACCAGAATGATTGCGCCGTCGGCAACGCTCAGCGCCGAAATGACCTCACCGACAAAATCGGTATAACCAGGAGCATCCAGCACGTTGATTTTCACATCCCGGTATTCGATTGGCACAACACTGGTGTAAATTGAGATTTTGCGACGGATTTCTTCTTCGTCATAATCCGAAACCGTCGTCCCGTCCTCCACCTTGCCGAGGCGGGTGATCACCCCCGTAGAATGTAAGAACGCCTCCGTCAACATCGTTTTGCCGGCCCCACTATGCGAAACCAGCGCAACGTTCCGGAGAAACTCAGTGGTATACTCTTTCATTGGAAACCCTTCCTTCAGGATGGGATAATGCCAGCCGCCTGATTCTAAAAGAACTCAGGTGAATTGTCAAAGCACAAATGTAAGAAACCGACGTCACAAAGAATCATTACATCTGTCACACCCACTATGAGCGCCTTCTTCAACCAATATTCCTTTCTTCTGATTGCCGCCGGGCTGGCCATCGTCACCGGGCTGGTCCTGCTCAGCCGCGCCCCCAAATGGACAGATTTCCTCGCCTTTGGCGTCATCCTGGCCAGCCTGCTCACCGCCTGGATCATCCTGCACCCCCGCCAAACCCCGCTAATGGAAGATGCCAAACAGGTCAAAGAAATGATCGGCTCCGGCACTCCGGTCTTGCTCGAATTCCAATCGCCCTACTGCCTGGCCTGTACCGCCATCAGACCTACCGTAGATGCCCTGGAACAAGAGCTCGGCGAACGACTGCACATCCTCCGTCTGAACGTGCAAGAACCCGTCGGGCGCGAACTGGCTCCAGTCTACAGCTTTCAATACACGCCCACATTCATTTTCTTCGATGCCCAGGGCAACGAACTCTGGCGCTCCGTCGGCCAACTCGACCCGCAACGCGTCCGGCAATCCCTGCAGCCCTGATGATCCGTCGCCTTCTCTTTCACCTGTGGTACTTCCGCCGCCCGCCCTGGGATACCGGCATCTCCCCGCCAGAACTGCTGGAATTCATCCAGAGCCACCCGCCCGGCCGGGCCATTGACCTGGGGTGCGGCACCGGCACCAACGTCATCACCCTCGCCCAACACGGCTGGCAGGTCACCGGTGTAGATTTTGCCCCCCGCGCCATCCGCCTGGCACGCCAAAAAGCCCAACGGGCAAACGTCCAGGCCACCTTGCGCACCGCCGATGTCACCCACCTGAACGACATTGAAGGTCCCTTCGACCTGGCGCTGGACATGGGCTGCTTTCACGGCCTGGGCGAAAAAAAAGAAGACTACCTCACCGAACTGAAACGAATCCTGGCTCCTGGCGGATACTGGCTACTCTACGGCTTCTTCGCCCCCGCCGCCTCGTCCGCCGGACCCGGGCTGGTCGCGGCCGACCTCGAGCGGATCCACGCCCGCGGCTTTCGCCTGCTCTGGCGCAAAGATGGTCAGGACAGGCGCTCCCGTCCCTCCGCCTGGTTCCTCTTTCAGCGCCCGCCATAATTTACCATATATGCACATCCTCTTTCTTTTCCTCGATGGCATCGGCCTCGGCAGCGAAGACTCCAGCCACAACCCCTTTGTTCGGGCTGAAATGCCCACCCTGCGCGCCCTGCTTGGGGGGCAACCCCTGCTCGCCGCCAGCGCCCCCTTTCACGGGGATCAGGCCACCCTGCTCCCCCTGGATGCCTGCCTCGGCGTGGAGGGCCTGCCTCAATCGGCCACTGGTCAGGCGGTGTTGCTCACCGGGCGCAACATCCCCGCCGAGATAGGCTACCACTACGGCCCCAAACCCAACCCACAAATTGCCCACTACCTGAATGGCGCTACGCTGTTCTCGCTGCTTAAACAATCGGGCAAACGCACCGCCCTGCTCAACGCCTATCCGCCGCGCTACTTTCAAGGCATTCACAGTGGCAAACGGCTCTACTCCGCCATCCCCCTGGCCGTGACCCGCGCCGGCGTGCCCCTCTTCACCAAAGACGATCTTTATCACGGCCGCGCCCTCTCTGCCGACTTCACCGGGCAGGGTTGGCGCAACATGCTTGGCTTTGCCGATGCCCCTCTGTTCTCCCCGCAACAAGCCGGGGCGCAGCTGGCCCGCCTGGCGCGCCAATATGACTTTTCCCTGTTTGAATACTGGGCCAGCGACTACGCCGGGCACAAACAAGATATGGCCTGGGCCCTCGACCAGCTACAAACCTTCGATGGCGTGCTGGCCGGGCTGCTGCAAAACTGGGACGAGGAGGGCCTGATCCTGATCACCTCCGATCATGGCAACCTGGAAGATTTGTCCACCCGCCGCCACACCACAGCGCCGGTGCCAGCCTTGCTGCTCGGTGCACAGCGTTGGCGGGAGGCCTTCAGTCAACAGATGAACGACCTGACCGATATCGCCCCGGCGATTCTCCGCCTATCAGGCGTTTCCCCCCGCTAACCCCCTCCCCTCACGAAACGAAACGCAAAAAGACCTGATTGCCCAGCAAGCGACCGCGCCGGCTCAGTCGCAAGGACGTTTCGCCCGCCATCTCCACCCATTCCAACAGCCCAAACCCAACCAATTCAGCGATCTCCCGGCCAAAGACCTCCGTCAACGGCAGGCCAAAGCGTCGTTGAAATTCAGCTGCCGAAAGGCCTTCGCGCGTCAGGCGCAGGGTGGTAATCATGAAATCGGACATCTCATCCTGGAGCGTCTGGCGATGGGAATTGACCGTCGCTGGGGTAAGGGGAAACGTCAGCGAGGGCGAGGAGGGGAGAAAGGCTAGCCGCTCAAGGTACGTCTTGATTCGCAAGACATTCGAATAGCGATAACCGTGAGCATAGCCATGCGCGCCGGCCCCCAGGCCGAGATAGGGCAGGTCACGCCAGTATTGTAAATTATGGCGGCAGGCAAACGCGGGCGCCTGGCGCGGGGAGAGTGGCGCGCCCTCGTGCCTGGCCCAATTGGAAATTTCGTACTGAACATAACCATTGGCTTCGAGAAATTCGCTAGCCCACTCATACATCTCCGCTGCCAGGTCAGGATCGGGCAAAGGGAGCAGGCCACGCGCCGCCCAGCGTCCAAACGGCGTGCCATGCTCCAGGGTGAGGGCATAAGCCGAGATGTGTTCGGGGTGTAAATCCACGGCGCGTCGCAAGGTGACCTGCCAGGAGGCCAGGGATTGCTCGGGCAGGCCATAGATCAGGTCCAGGTTGAGATTGGCAAAGCCAGCCTGTCGCGCCCATTTGACCGATTGGATGACATCGAAAAAATCGTGAGCGCGTTCAAGCATGCGTAGCTCTTCGGGATGGGCCGATTGAACGCCAAAGGAGAGCCGGTTAAGGCCGGCGGCGCGGTAAGCCGTTAGCGTTTCGAGCGAGACCGTGCCGGGGTTGGCCTCCAGGGTGGCTTCCAGGGCAGGATGAAACTCGAAAGCCGCGCGCAGCGCGTCCATAACGGCAGCCAGCTGAGGTCCAGAAAGAAGCGAAGGGGTACCTCCGCCCAAAAAAATCGTTGTCACGCGCAATCGCTCAGGGGAGGTCGCGCTCAGGTAGCGAATCTCAGCCTGTAAAGCATCAAGATAAGCCGGGATGAGCGCTTCTTGCCCGGCATAGGTGTTGAAGTCGCAATAAGCGCAGCGGTGAACACAAAAGGGGATGTGCAGGTAAAAAGAAAAATCGGTCATCGTGAATTAAAGATCAAAGGCGACGCAGGCGCGTATCTCAAGGCGCATTGGAGGTCATTTTTAGAATTTGTGTAGCCAGTCTTGTGCGAATTTTGTACTGTTCCTTTTGAAATTGAAGAGAAAATGCATAGCTCAAAAAGATTGACATTCAGCGCTGAGCGGGTATAAATACGCCGCCTGGGTCTATCCGTTGGCAAGACAACCGTTTCAGGCGGTCAGACAGGCTGGAAAGCCTGCCCTTCTGCGGATAGGCTCTTATCTTAACCCAAATATGGAGGTGTGAGTGAACGCGACTTTGAAACTTGGAGAGCACTATATTTTAGACCTCTCCAACTGCAACCATGAGTTACTCATGGATAGCGAGCGAGCACACTCGCTGTTTGCGCAGGCCGTGCGCGAAAGCGGCCTGACGGTTGTGGATGAGGGGCTGTACAAGTTCAGCCCTCATGGCTTTACTTGTTTTCTGCTCCTCGCAGAGTCGCATGCCAGCTTACATGCCTGGCCCGAATACAACTACTGTGCGATTGACCTGTTCACCTGCGATCTCGACAATGACCTTTTGCCTTTGATTCAGCGCATTCGCCAGATCTTCGGGGCAGATAATTTTACCCTGCGTAAGCTGGATCGCGAGGCCGAAGTCGAGACCAAAATTCCGGTGGCGGTGTAGGTAGCAGACCAATGAGCATCTGGTTTACCGAAGAATTGCATCCCTATTACCGCAAGGGGTTACGGGTCAAACGCATCCTGGCGGATGAGCAAACGCCCTATCAGCACATTCAGGTGATCGAAACCGAATTTTTCGGCAATGCGTTGATCCTGGATGGCATCATTCAGCTGACCGCGGGGGATAACATGGGCTATCATGAGATGATCGTCCATGTGCCGATGCTGGCGGTGAAAAACCCGCGGCGGGTGTTGATTGTGGGCGGCGGCGACGGCGGCTCTTTGCGCCAGGCGTTGCGCTATCCTTCGGTGGAGGAGGTCGTCGTCTGCGAACTGGATCAGCGGGTGGTGGATTTGTGCCGCGAACATTTCGCCGCTTCGTTTGGGGACCCGTGGGCGGATCCGCGCGCCCGATTGATCGTGCGCGACGCTTTCGGTTACCTGGAAGAAAATCCGGGACAGTTTGATGTGATTATCTCGGATACCACCGACCCGATTGGGATGGCCGAACGCCTGTTTTCGGAAGAATTTTACAAGTTGATGGTGGGCGCGCTCACCCCCGGTGGAGCAGCCGCCACGCAATGCGAGCACCCCTACTTCGATGCCGATTTAATCCGCCAGATTTATCACTCCGCCAAACGGCTGGTGAAAAACCCCGCTTACTACTATGCGCAAATCCCCACCTACCCTGGCGGCGGGATCGGTTTCATGTACGTCTCCGATACCCCCTGGACTGAGGGGCTGAACAAGCCCTATCCGCCCGGTGAAAACCAATACCTCAACCCTGAAATCCACCGGGCAGCCTTTGCACTTCCAGAGTTTTTCAGGAGAGAACTGTACAAATGACGCAACCTGTACCTTTGACTCAAGCGCAAGATGAACACGCCAGCGAATACTGGGGTATTTCCTCTTGCATTGATCTGTACGACTGCGACCTGGGACGGATGCAAAATGCGGAGGCCATTCGCGAGTTCGTGAAAATTCTGTGTGACCGAATCAAAATGCGACGGTTCGGCGAAACACAGGTGGTCTTTTTTGGGGATGACCCCCGGGTGCAGGGCTTCAGCATGATGCAGCTGATTGAGACTTCGTTGATTTCGGCGCATTTTGCTGATGCCAGCCGGGCCATTTACCTGGACGTTTTCAGTTGTGCACCTTATGAGCCGGAAGATGTGGCAAAGTTTGCGGCGGAGTATTTCAAGGCTGCCCGCTACAATCTCAATGTGGTGTATCGGCGCTAAGGTTTTGAGTAAAACCAGACTTCCGAAGTCGAGGCGACTTCGGAAGTCTGGTTTTTTAGCCTGAGTTCGGAATAAGTCGTTACAAGCCGGCTCGAAGTCGGTCCGTCTGGCTTGCATCAGAAAATCTATCCTGCCGCGAAGAGTAGACTTTGGCTCATGTGTAGAACAAGTGCAACTTGTCACTGCGAGGAGGGCGCTCTTCCCGACGAAGGGTCACGGCCCGAGGGGCCTCGCCGAGGCTCGCCCGAGGCGCAGTCTCCTTGCCAAGTTGGGGATGGCTTCGGGAGCACCCTCGCAATGACACACGCATACAGATTACACATGAGCCTAGGCTTTCTCTGCAATAAGGCTCAATTCTCTTTTGCATCGAATTTTCACAAATTTCCCGAAGAAAATTTGCCGCATTTGTGCCATCCGATGCGGAGTTGGCTATTGCAAACCCTGACTATTTGTCCCTGAGGTCGTTTTTCACGCTTTGTCCGCCAGTGGCACAAACGTCAGGCTAACCTGTCGGGAGATGGCTTCGGCGGAAGAACGCCGCCTCGCCATGACAACTCAATTCAGGCGAGATGGGTTTTACCCCGAATGGACGTTTTTTAGATCAGCATTCGGACGGGGTTTTCTAAAAATTCGGCCAGTTTTTGCATGAATTGGGCGGCTTCGGCGCCATCGCTGACGCGGTGATCCACTGAAATGGTGGCTTTCATACGCCAGCCGATTTTGATTTCGCCATTTTCCACTACCGGCACCTGGCGCGCCGAGCCAACCGCCAGGATGGCGGCTTCCGGCGGGTTGATGATGGCAATGAAGTTTTCCACATCGTACATGCCCAGGTTGGAGATGGAGAAGGTCGAGCCTTCAATGTCTTCCGGGCGGACTTTGCCCTGGCGGGCGGCAGCCACTTTGTGTTTGATGTCGGCAGAAATGGCGCGCAGAGATTGTTGATCGCTGTTTTTGTTGACGACGGTCAGCAGGCCATTTTCAACGGCAACGGCTACGCCGATGTTGATTTCTGCGTGGTGGACGATCTTGTCGCCGGCAAAGGAGGCATTCAGGTTGGGAAATTGCCGCAGGGCAAGCGCCACTGCCTTGATGATGAAGTCGTTGACCGAGAGTTTTTCTTCCTCAGGCAGGGTTTCGTTTGCCTGTTTACGCAGCGCCATCAGCGCATCCAGTTTGTATTCATGGGTGACGTAGAAGTGCGGTACTGTCTGTTTGGCTTCGCTCATGCGCCGGGCGATGATCTGGCGGAGTTTGGTCAGGGGTACAGTTTCATCGGTAGCAGACGGTGGAGAGTAGACGGTGGACGGTGAAGTTACAGTTTGTGAGCCACGGGCGATGGTCTGAAGGGCTGCTTCGATATCGCGACGAACGATGCGACCGCCGGGGCCAGTGCCTTGCAGTTGTGAGAGATCGATGTTTTTCTCGCGGGCGAGTCTCTTCGCCAGGGGCGAAGCTTTGACGGGACCCGCCGCGGGCGAGGTCACGGCCTGGGAGGCGGGAGCCGGCGCGGGGGCGGTCTGAACCGCCGCGGGGGAAGATAGGGCGGTCGCCTCGGCCTGGGGGGCAGGAGTCGGCGCGGGGGCCGCGGCGGCTTCGATCTGCTCATCGGGAGCGCCGATGATGGCGATGGGTGCGCCGACGGGTACAACATCACCCTGGTTGGCCAGTAGTTTGCGGACAACGCCCGCCGCGGAGGATTCGACTTCGACGGTGGCTTTGTCGGTTTCGATTTCGGCCAGGACTTCACCTTTCTGGATAGGTTCACCTTCGGTTTTCACCCAGCGGACGAGTACGCCTTCGCGCATGTCGAAGCCCAATTTGGGCATGGTAATGGTCTCAGCCATTAGAGCACCTCCTTGACGGCGGCGATCACGTCCTCCACTTGGGGGAGGGCGGCTTGTTCAAGTGTGCGGTTGTAGGGCAGGGGGACTTCTTTTTGAGCCACCCGCTTGACAGGGGCATCTACGTAGTCGAAGGCTTCTTCGTAAATGCGGCTGGCGATTTCGGCGCCGACGCCATAGGATTTCCAGCCTTCTTCGACGACAACGGCGCGATTGGTCTTTTTGAAGGATTCGAGCACGGGTTCCATGTCGAGCGGGCGCAGGGTGCGCAGGTCAACGATTTCGGCTTCAATGCCTTCTTTTGCCAGTGTTTCGGCGGCTTTGAGGGAGATTTCCAGGCCTTTCGAGTAGGTGACAATGGTCACGTCGCGGCCGGGGCGTTGAATTTTGGATTTGCCAATGGGGGTGAGATATTCGCCTTCGGGCACTTCGCCGCGCACCTGGTAGAGGGTGGCGTGTTCGATGAAGAGCACCGGGTCGTTTGAGCGAATGGCGGATTTGAGCAGCCCTTTGGCGTCTTCGGGTGTGCCGGGGGCGACGACTTTAAGGCCGGGGAAGTGAGCGAAGATGGCATCGGGGGTCTGCGAGTGGGTAGCGCCAAGTTGCCGCCCGCCACCGCCAACGGCGCGAATGACCAGGGGGAGGGTAAATTGTCCGCCGAACATGTAGCGCAGTTTGGCGGCTTCGTTGACGATGTGGTCCATGGCGGCGAAGGCGAAGTTGATGGTCATGAGTTCGGCGATGGGACGCTGCCCCACCAGGGCGGCACCGATGGCCGCGCCCACAATGGCCGCTTCCGCAATGGGGGTATCTTTGACACGTTGTGCGCCGTATTTGTCATAAAATCCTTTGGTGACCGCGTAGGTGCCCCCCCACACGCCGACTTCTTCACCGAGGATGAAGACGGCAGGGTCGCGATCCATTTCTTCCATGAGAGCCTGCGAGATTGCCTCGCGCATTGTTATTCTGGGCATAGGTTTGTTCCTTTTTGAGTTGAGAGTACCGCGGTTGAAACCGCGTCAACGTTTTATCCTTTGCAGCAAGTATGCGGCGGTTGAAACCGCTTCAACGGTTGCGAAGCCGACCTTCGTCGGCTTCGCCAGGCCGATCGTTATCCAATTCAGAGTGCATCTTCCTGGTCAAATACCTCTTCCAGCTCAGGAATCAGACTTTTCTCCGCATGATGGTTCTTTTGATTTTCAATGTATGCTTTTACGTGCGGCACTTCGGATTTGCGGATAGTGAATGCACCATAGGCACCCTGCCATTTGAAGAATGTCTCTGGCATGATGGCGTGGGTGACAAGATGGGAGGACCTTCCTTTCACTTCTTTCACCAGTGTCGCAATTGAAACGGTGGTGTGGAAGCGAGTGAGCAAATGGATGTGGTCTTCTGTGCCGCCAATAGCAATGGGAACGCATTTTAGTTCGCGGCATTTTTCTGCAATTGCCGCATAAATGCGGGGTTCAAGAAGAGGGGTGATCAGCGGGTGCCTGTCCCAGGTTGCCCAAACCAGATGCACGTAGAGTTGAGTGTACGGTTCGCGCATGGTGTGATCAACTTTGCATCTTGAACAAATTTGCTCCGCAAGGATGCGTTGCGATTGAAATCGCGCCCACGCATTGCAAAGCCGACCTTCGTCGGCTTCGGGAAGTCCACGAAGGTGGACTTCCCACTTGTTGCCGCGACTTCAGTCGCCAACAAGCCTACTCCGCATACACATCCCTGAACAACTCTTCCAGGCCGGGTTCAGGGCTGGTCTCGGCGAATTCGACCGCCTTTTGCACTTCTTCCTCGATCTGGGCGTCCATTTCATCCAGGAGGCGGGCCGAAGCCATTTTGTGGCTGATCAAATAATTGCGATAGCGCCCGATCGGGTCATTGTCTTGCCATTTTTTGACCTCCTCCGGCGTGCGATAACGTTCCGGGTCACCCATCGAATGACCGCGGAAGCGGTACGTGTAAATTTCGAGTAAAAACGGACCGTTTCCGGCGCGCACGTGCTCAATCGCTTTCTGACTGGCCTCATATACGGTGAGCACATCCATGCCATCCACCGATTCGCTCGGAATATCATACCCGCGCGCCTTCATCGCGATAGAAGATACCGCCGAAGCACGCTCCACTGCCGTACCCATGCCATAGAGGTTGTTCTCACAAACCCAAAGCACCGGCAAATTCCAGACCTTAGAAAGGTTGAGCGCCTCGTGGAAAAAGCCAATGTTCGTTGCCCCATCGCCGAACATACAAATGGTCACGCTATCATTGCCGGCATACTGATCCCCCAGCGCCATACCTGCCGCAATCGGCAAATGCGCACCGACAATGGCATGCCCACCCCAAAAATTCTTACCAACATCGGCCATGTGCATCGAACCGCCTTTGCCCTTCGACGTGCCGGTCACTTTGCCGAGCAATTCCGCCAGTACCTGCTCTGCCGAAATGCCGCAATTGATCGCCACACCATGATCGCGGTACGCGGTGATGACCCGATCTTGTGGCTTACGCGCCGCAATCAGGCCGGTCGAGACCGCTTCCTGACCAATATACAGGTGCATGAACCCCCCGATTTTGCCCTGTTGATACAACTCTGCGCCGCGCTCTTCCACGCGGCGAATCAGCACCATCTGACGATACAGATCAAGATATTGTTCTTTCTTCATAATTCGCTCCATCGATTTGCACAAAAACAACACCAGAATTCATCCGGCGTTGTGGATTTACGTCCAAACCGACGATTATATCAGATAATTTTGGTCTAAATCTCGTATTTTCAAGTCCAACGCAAAACCATGTAAAATACAACCATGAACTGGCTTCTTGGCGGAAAAACTGCAGAAATCAAGCGTTTACTCGCTCAACTGCTCGATCCGAGCCGACGCGACCGCGCTGCCCGAGACCTGCTGCAAATGGGCGCGCAGGCCGCTCCCCAGCTGATCGAAGCGCTTCAATCGCGGGACCCAGGCCTGCCCCCGCTCATCCGGCAGATTCTCATCCGAATGGGACCTGCCGCCACCCCCGCCCTGGCCCAGGCACTCAGCGAGGCGATGCCGTCTTTGCGCCTCCAGGTGTGTGAAATCCTCGCCCAAAGCAAAGATCGCGCCGCCCTCCCCGCCCTGATCGCCGCTCTGCGCGGCGAATACCTGGCCGTGCGCAGTGGGGCCGCTACCGCTCTCGGCCTCCTCGCCGACCCGGCCGCCATTCATCCGTTGCTCTCCACCCTGCAAGATGCCTCCCCCGAAGTCCGCGCGGCGGCGGCATTGGCCCTCGGCTCTTTCCCCGCCCAGGAAACCGTTGATGCTCTCGCCAATTTGCTTTTCGATGACCCAGAAATCGAAGTGCGCCTGGCTGCCATCCGCGCCCTGGGGAAAATGAAGCACCCCGCTGCCCTACCTTACCTGATGGCCGCCCTGCGCGATTCCTACTGGTGGTATGAGCGCGAATCAACCGCCAGCGACCTGCTGGCCGCCATTCAAGCGTTTGGATCGCTGGCTGTGGAACCGCTCATCGAGGCCCTCAACGATCGCGAGCGAACGGTTCGCCTGTTCGCCGCTCAACTGCTCGGTCAGATCGGCGATGCACGGGCCATCGAGCCGCTGGGGATGGCCATTTACGATCTACATTACGCCGTAGGACGCGCCGCGGCGGAGGCTCTGGCTCATTTTGGCGCGGCCGCCCTCGGCGTCCTGAGCGAAGCGCTGAAACACCCCGAAGCCGCCATCCGCATGCACGCCATCTCCGCCCTGGCAAAACTCGGCAACGCCGAAGTCTTCCCCCTGCTGGCCGAGATGCTCAACGACCCCGACCGCAACGTGCAAAAAGAAGTGATCCAGGCCTTGGGTAAATTGGGGGATCGACGCGCCCGCCCTGTGCTTGAGCCTATCGCTGAGAATCGTCTCGACCGTGAGTTTTCTCTTCTGGCTCGCACCGCGCTACAGACACTGAATGACTAACGGGAACGCCGGCCCCCGACAACTGGGAACCGGCGCTCCCCGTTTTTATGACTCATGCTCAAAAGCCACCTTGATCGCCTTTGCCTTGCCCTTTGAAGTCGCCACGCGAATGGCCTCTTTGTACTCTTTGAGTGGAAAGCGATGGGTGATCAGACCGTCAATGTCAAAATGGCCTGCCCGGAATTGGTCAAACACAAATTCGTAGGTGTGTTTGCGTTCTCCCTGCCATTCGTTCATGCCATGCCCGTAAGTCCCTACCAGGCGGACATGGTGATACCAGACCGGGGTTAAATCCACTTTCGGCATGGGGGCCATGTGCGCGCCAACCATCACAACCGTCCCGCCGGCTCGCGTCCAACGCAGGGCATCATTGATCGTGCGCGGATCGGCCACGCAGTCATAAATCAGGTCAAAGCCGCCGATCACCACGCCCCGGTTGAGCGGAGCAGAGAAGAACTTGCCCCCCGTCAGGCGCGCCACAGCAGCGTAGTCGCTTTGGGCGAGAATGTGTTTTGCCCCCAGTTTTTCGGCCATCTGCTGCTGGTGGGGATAGCGCGCCAGCACGGTGATCTCTGCCTGTGGGACCAGGGTATGGATCACCATCGTGGTTAAGAGGCCAATGATGCCTGCCCCAATCACCAATACCTTCTGCCCCGGCTGGGGCGGATAGCGCATCACCCCATGCATGGCAATGGAAATCGGTTCAACCAGCATGGCCTGGTCGGCATTCAAATCGGGGGGCGCCGGATACACTTCATTCTCATGCGCCACGAACGAATCGCCAAAGCCCCCGCCCGCGCCGCGCGGCCCCGGCTCCGATTTGTTGACGCAAAAATGATAATCGCCTTCGGCACAATAGCGGCATTTCGGCTCGATGCCCAACGTCTCACAAGTGGCCCCTGCAAAGTAGGTATCCATCAACACGCGATCCCCTACGCGAAAACGCTTCACGCCGGGACCGACTTCAGTGACCACGGAGACCGTTTCATGTCCCAGCCAGAAGCGGGAAAGGCCGGGCAGAGCCGCTGGAGCAATGGCCGGATCGGCATGGACGAACAGCAACGAGAGATCGG
>DAOUAN010000026.1:0-3384 GCA_034433385.1 Anaerolineales bacterium
GGGCGCCCTCAACCCCTATGCCCATTTCAAAAACGCGTTTAATCCCCACGAAATTTTCCACGGCCCCCTGGCCGAGACCAAAAACCCGATCCTGGCTGACCCACTGCGTCTCTACGACTTGTGCCCGATCAGCGACGGCGCTGCGGCAATTATCCTCTCCACCATCGAGATCGCCCAAAAAACCGCCAGGCCCTACGTCGTCATCGCCGGATTCGGCCAGGCCACCGATACCCACACCTTGCTCGAACGTGAAGACCCCACCGAACTCAAGGCAGTTACCCTCGCTGCCCGGCGCGCTTTTGAAATGGCAAAAATCAAACCTGCACAGGTAGATGTTGCCGAATTGCACGATGCCTTCACCATCCTCGAAATCGCCGAGAGCGAACATTTGGGCTTTTTCAAAAAAGGCGAAGGGGGACAGGCAGCCGTTCGTGGCCTGACCCGCCTGGATGGGCCAATCCCCATCAACGTCTCTGGTGGGTTGAAAGCGCGCGGCCACCCTCTCGGCGCCACCGGCGTAGCCCAAATCGTCGAAATCGTCTGGCAATTGCGCCACCAATTACCCAAAACCCGCCAGGTAAAAAACGCCCAAATTGGCCTCACCCTCAACTTTGGCGGCTTCGCCAACAACGTCCTCTGCTTCGTCCTGAAACGGGCACAACCATGAACCAGGAGATCCCCCTCACCGCCTACCGCTGTAAACACTGTGGAAAACTGCACTATCCCTTTCATGACCGCTGCCTGCGCTGCAAACAACGTGAGTTTGAGATCGTCTACCCACAAGGCCACGCCCGCCTGCTGACATACACCGCCATCCTCAATATCCCCTCCGGTTTCGACCAGCACCCTCTCCTATTGGGGCTGGTCGAATTTGAAAATCACATCAAAGCCTTAGGGCAAATTCAAGTCAATTCTGTTCAACGTCTCCAAATTGGCATGCTACTCAAACCCACTTGGGGGCCTGTCCGCTACCAGGCAGGGCAAGTCACCTATGGTCTGAAGCTTGAGCCGTTGGAGTAAGCATGCTCAACCACCTGCGAGCACTCACCATTGGCACAGCCGTTCCACAAACCTTTACCGCCACCATCCACAGCGTCTTTCGTTCAGCACTCAATCTCCACCTGACAAATACCCCTTACCTGATCACCCTACTGAGCGCCGACCAGCCCGATCTTCCCCAGGGGATTCGTCTGGCGACCCCGCCCGATTTCTCGTTTGACCGCTTCCGACCGGGCGAATCGGCCACCTGTGCGGCATACCTCCTGCGCTTCGCATCCTGGACGATTGACCTGCGCGGCGCCTCCCCATGGGAATCCAACCTTTCGGCTGCTTCCGCCAACCTGGACATCCCCGCTCTCCTTGCTGCCTGGCAGACGACCTGGCAACTTCTCAACGAACGACAGCACCGCCTGCAAACCGCCATCGTGGCCGAAGAGCTCCTCGAGGTTCATCCTTCATCCCCCAACAACCTGAGAACCGCAATCGCCATGCCCCTGCACAACTTGCTTGCTGCCACCCAACGCTACGACCTGCCCGCCGCGATGACCTCGCTTCGCCCTCTCATCGGCCTTGGCCCCGGCCTGACCCCCAGCGGAGACGACTTGCTCGTTGGTTATCTAACCGGCCTGTGGTGTCTCGCCCAAGACGATTCCCAGCGGATTGCCTTCGTCCGCTCCTTAGGAAACGCCATCCACTCTCTCGCCGACCGGACCAACGAAATCAGCCGCACCTATCTTTTTCATGCCGGGCGGGGACAGGTCTCAAGCACGCTCACAGCCCTGGCGCAGGCCATTTGCCACGGCAAAGATCAAGACCAGTTACTCCCTCTTTTCACAGCCGCTGCCCAAAGCGGCCATTCTTCCGGCACGGATGCCATCACCGGTCTGCTCTTTGGCCTGCTGGCCTGGATCGATTCGGGGGAAAATCAACCGCCACACAGCCAATTTATCCTCCCTTCAGCACCTGATCGCTGATCTCATCCAGGCGGGCAATTTCCTCCTCGCTCAGCCGCCAGCCCAATGCCCCCGCATTTTGTTCGGCTTGCGCCGCATTTTTGGCGCCAGGGATGGGCAATGCGCCTTTGCAAATCAGCCAGTTCAAAGCCACTTGGGCATTGGTTTTGCCGCCATGATCCTGACCGATCTTTGTCATTTCCTTCAATAGCGGCGGCAATTTTTGAAGCAAGCCAGCATATTGCTGTCCGCGCGGACCGGGCGGCGGAGTGTTTTCAGAGTACTTGCCACTTAACAGCCCTTTCTCCAGGGGCGAATAGGCGATCAACCGCACGCCCAGCTCTTTGCAACGCGCCAGCAAACCGTTTTTCTCCACAGTTCGATTGAGCAGGCTATAGTGCACCTGATTCGAAGCGAGGGGAATATTCCGCCGTGCCAGCGCCGAATAAGCACGTAGCATCTGGCTTTGATTGAAATTGGAGACTCCTACCGCGCGCGCCAACCCCTCCTCCACGCAAATCGCCAGCCCCTCCATCATCGTTTCAATGTTGAAAAGCGGCGAAGGCCAGTGAATCTGATACAGGTCCACCTGTTCCAGTTGCAAACGTTCCAGGCTATGTCTCAATGCAGTCGGAACAGTTTTTGCCCGAAGCCGCCAGGGCAGCGGAAAGAACTTCGTGGCAACCAGCACAGGTTGCTCAGCACGCTTGATAAATTGGCCCAGCAACCGCTCCGAACGGCCGCTGCCATAAACTTCCGCCGTATCCATAAAACGGATTCCGGCGTTCAACGCCACTTGAAAAGCGCTCCACAAATCTTCATCTGAGTAAGAACGGCCATATTGCCATATCAGCCGATCGCCCCACTGCCAGGCGCCCAATCCCATTTCGACGGCGTGTAAAAAACGTGTTTCAGAACTTATGGTATCTGCCATTGGCTCATCCCTCCGCTGGATTTCATCGAATTTTAGCACAGGGTTGGCTCATGTGTAATCTGTGGCCTGTGTCATTGCGAGGGTACTTCCGAAGCCATCCCCAGGTTGGCAAGGAGACTGCGCCTCGGGCGAGCCTCGGGCCGAGGCCCCTCGGCGGGAAGAGTGCCCTCCTCGCAGTGACAAGTTGCACTTGTTCTACATGGGTACGGAGATTGCTTCACCGCCTTCAGCGGCTCGCAATGACACCAAAAAACAGGTTTGACTCTCCTGCAAAAAGGTCAGACCTACCGCGAAGTTCGCAGAGAACACTGAGATTTTTGAAGTTTGCCTAAGCTTTGTGCAATCAGGAGCGATTTCATGAAAAACGCTTCGAAAGTGAAAATTTTCAGCGGTTGGGTTACAGGTTGCCTCCATCCGCTTTCGTGGGAGGGATGCAGATGTGCTCTTGTCCCGTCTGGTGCTTCCAACACCCCATCCCCCCGCCCCCTTCCCCGCAGA
>DAOUAN010000027.1:0-8284 GCA_034433385.1 Anaerolineales bacterium
GCCCTCGGCAACGATCAACGCATAGCCCTCGGTGAGGAAGGGCATGGCCTCCTCCAGCGAGGCTTCGGGCGGGAACACAGCCCGCGCATTTTGCACCAGGCTGTCAATCGGCTCATCGGCAGTATGGTGATGCCCCCCATCCAGCACATGATTGAGCAAATCCACCTCGTCCAGCGTGCCGACCAACGCCCCATCAGCGCCCACCACCGGCACCTGCGAGATTCCGTTCTGGCGCATGAGCGCCATGACCTTGCGCATCGAATCCCCTAACGTCGCAGTATGAAGCGCCTTGTTCGGCTTGGCTAGCAGCAAATCGCCCAGGGTCACCTCCCCAAATTCCAGCTCCAGGAAACCGTTTTCGCGCATCCACTTGTTATCATAAAACTTGGAAAGATAACGCGAGCCGCTATCGGGGAAAATCACCACCACCAAACGGTCAGCAGGGAGTTTGGCGGCATATTTCATCGCTCCGGCCAGCGCCGCGCCCGAAGAGCCGCCGGCGAAAATCCCCTCCTGTCGCACCAGCTGGCGCGCCCAAAGGAAGGATTCGCGATCATTGACCCGCACCATCTCATCCACTACAGAAAGATCGGTCGTGGAGGGGAGAAAATCCTCGCCAATGCCTTCCACTTTGTACGTCTTAGGGTAAGCGCCCTGCGGAATGCGCCCCTTGTTTTGCCAGATCTCAAGCAAAATCGAACCCTCGATGTCCACACCCACAATGCGGATATTGGGATTCTTCGCCTTCAAATAGCGCCCCACACCCGAAATCGTGCCGCCGGTGCCCATGCCGATGACCACGTCGGTCACCCGCCCCCCGGTCTGTTCCCAAATCTCCGGGCCGGTGGTCAATTCGTGGGTTTTAGGGTTATCGGGGTTGTGGTATTGATTGGCCAGGATAGCATTGGGCGTCTCACGCGCCAGCCGTTTGGCCACCTCGTAATACGAGCGCGGATCTTCCGGCGGGACGGCCGTTGGGGTGATCACCACTTTGGCGCCAAACGCACGCAGCAGGCGAATCTTCTCTTCGGACATTTTATCGGGCATGACAAAGATGGTCTTGTAGCCCTTGAGGGCGGCGGCGATCGCCAGCCCTACTCCGGTATTGCCGGATGTGGCTTCGACAATCGTTCCGCCTGGCTTCAATTCGCCGCGTGCTTCGGCTTGCTCAACAATATACAGCCCTACCCGGTCTTTCACCGAGCCGCCGGGGTTGAGAAATTCCAGTTTTGCATACAAGGGGGCAGCCAGATGGTGGGCAAGGCGTCCCAGTCGCACCAGGGGAGTCTGACCGATCACCCCCAGGATGGAATCGTAAACTCGTTTTTCGGAAGAAACAGGCAAAGCAGACATAAGAATGCTCCTCAGGTTAGCAAATTCATAGTGCGGCGAGCCGCAGCCAAAGGGGAACAACTCACTGAGCTGTCCTCATAAAATCTTTTTGGTTATAGGTGGGTGGGGACAACTCAATGAGTGTCCCCACGTGATCATCGGGGGATAACTCATTGTGTTGTCCTCACAAAATCTTTGTGGTTATAGCTGGAACAACTTAGTGAGTTGTTCCACCTACAAAATCTTCGTGGTTATGATCGATTCCCAAGAGCAATACGATAACGCACGAGGGCATGGATCAGAATCTTCACAACCGATGCTGCCATTCTACACGATTACGTCCCAAATTTTTGGCGCGGTAGATGGCTGCATCGGCGCGGTCGAACAGCGTCTTTTCGGTATCCCATGGATGGCAAACCGTTCCGCCAATCGAAACGGTGAGCGAGATGCCATTTGAAAAAACATGCTGTTCAACCAATTGGCGAATCCGATTCGACAACTCCACATTTCTCTCGGTGTTTTCTTCCCTTACCAGGATCAAAAACTCCTCCCCGCCCCAACGGCCCACCACATCCTCATCGCGCAATTCAGAGCGCAGCAATTCGCCCAGCTCGCGCAAAATTTCGTCGCCGCTGACATGTCCAAAGGTGTCATTGACCTTCTTGAAAAAGTCAATATCCACCAAAATATAGCCGAAGGCTTTTTCTTCGGCGAGAAAATGCTCCAACAAGGTAGAAAGCTGCCGACGGTTGGGCAACTGGGTAAGGGCATCGGTATTGGCCAGCCAGCGCACCTGCACGGCTTCCTGTTGCGAGGCGTGCAGATCATCTTTGGCGCGGGCAAAAATGAACAAAAGAAAAGCAATGGCAGTTATCCGCGCTTCCAGGCGGGCGAATTCCAAAAATAGCGGATGTTGGCTATCGCCCAGACGTGCCCCCCCTACTACGGCCAAAAGGGCGGCATAACCGAGAGTAATGCTCAGGGCTACATAACGATGAAAGACAAGATAACTGATGATGAAAAGAAAAACCGCCAGCCAAAAAATGGCCTCGATTTCAGTCCAAATCACCTCCACATTGGGGGTAGTGTACAGGAAAAACACATATTTGCTGAAAACAAAAAGACTCAAAAACGCCAACACAAAGCGCTCAATGCTCACCACCGAAAAGCGCGGCAAAAGCAACCCCACCAGCCAGAAGATGGCCGCAAGAAACAAGAGCGGATAGGCCAGCCGAATGAACAGGTTTTCTTGCCAATGGTAAAACCACACCATGGCAATCGTCGGCAAACCCGCCAGCGTGCCCGCTATGTAGATCAGCCGTCGCAAGGAATCAGGGCGTTGCCAAAAAAGTTGGAAATTTCTCACCAGCACTCCCTCGTTCAGGCTCTCTGGATTTGCTGCTAGATGCCGTGCTGTCTTCCCATAAAAACGTTCATCTCCAGCCATAAAAAAGCGTGGATTGCCTCGCTTTGCATCCATTGGCGATGCAATCCACGCTCCCTTCCATTCGATGCAATGCTGGCGGTAATTATAACCAACTTGCTCAAATTTTGTTTCGGGCGGCAGCAAAGCAGTTAATAAATCGGCAAGGTGGGGTCCACTTCCCGGGCCCAGGCGTTAATGCCGCCCTTCAGGTTCTTTACTTTGCGGAATCCGGCGCTGACCAGTAGTTCCAACGCCCGCGCCGAGCGCGTCCCAGCCTTGCAGAAAACGACCATCTCCTGAGCCGAATCGAGCTCCGAGAGCCGGGCGGCGAGCTGACCCAGCGGAATGTTGATGGCCCCCGGCAAAGAGGAGATTTCCAACTCATGCGGTTCACGCACATCCAGTAATTTCAGCCCGTTGCGCTTCAAACGTTCCGCCAATTCACTGGCAGTGATGTCCCAACCGACACCAGCCGAGCCTTCTTCGTGGTCGTGACCAGGTACGCCGCAAAATTCCTCGTAATCGATCAATTCCTTCACATCGGCTTCCGGCCCACACACGCGGCATTTGGGATTTTTCTTCAAGTTAACAAACTCGAAGGACATATCCAGGGCATTGTAGAGCAACAATTTGCCGATCAACGGTTCGCCAATTCCCAGCAAGAGTTTCAACGCCTCAGTGGCCTGCAACGTGCCGATGGTGCCGGGCAGAACGCCCAACACACCGCCTTCTGCGCAGGAGGGCACCAGGCCGGGCGGCGGTGGCTCTGGGAACAAGCAACGGTAGCACGGTCCGCGGCGCGCATCGAACACGCTGACCTGCCCGTCAAAGCGAAAGATCGAGCCGTAAACATTAGGGATGCCCAAAAAGACACACAGGTCATTGGTCAGGTAGCGGGTAGGGAAATTATCGGTACCGTCAATCAGGACATCATAGCCGCGGGCAATGCGCATGGCATTTTCAGAAGTGAACGGCTCGTTATAAATCTCAACCTCGATGTCGGGATTCAGGTCCAGCATCCGTTGGCGCGCCGATTCGACCTTGAGCTGGCCAACGCGACTTGTTCCGTGGATGATCTGCCGTTGCAGGTTGGATGAATCCACCACATCATAATCTACCAGGCCGATACGGCCCACGCCTGCCGCGGCCAGATACAACGCCACCGGCGAACCCAGGCCCCCCGTGCCGATCACCAACACTGATGAGGCTTTCAGCTTGCGCTGCCCTTCCAGCCCTACTTCGGGGATCAGTAGGTGACGAGAATACCGCAGGATTTCTTCATGAGTTAAACCAGGTAACATGGGTTCTCCCCAGTTATTCAAGAGCACTTCCGCCTGCAATGGAGGGGATCAATAGCAGGCGGTCATTTTCGGCGAGCGGAGTCTCCAACCCTTGCAAATCTTTGATGTTGTTTTCGCCGAGGAAGAGATTGACAAAGGGGCGCAACTGGCCGTCGCCGTTATACAGATGTGGCTTCAGCGCCGGGAATTGTGCGATCAGGTCGCTTAGTGCCGCGCCGACATTTTCGCCATGCACCTGCACTTCGGCATGGCCGTTGGTATAGTAACGCAAAGGGGTAGGAATTTTCAAAACAGGCATGTTTACCTCATCGAATAGAATTTTACTTTGTTTGTTGCCTGAGTATCGTTCAGGCGAATCAAGCATTGGCTTCCGATTTACGAGCCAGACACCGGCTGTGGAACAGACATTCCCGCCTGTCCACACAGCCGGATGAATCTTCTCAGACTGGCAGCTATTGGGGAAGGCCAGTCGCCGGAACAGCATCACAGCCGGCGCGCTCAACAACCATCTCACACGTAGAGGCCGGATAAATTTCAACCGAACCGACCCTGGCAAACGGCTGCATGAATTGTTCGATGTAGCTTTTCTCTTCGGCCTCGGCAATGAGCACAAAGGTATGCTGATTATCGAGCACAGCCTCGCCGAGCAAGTCCACACCAAATTTGCGGGCGTTGGCCTTACTGACATGTTGCAGGAGCATTTGCCCCATTTGCGGGTCTTTGGCCGGGCAGGTTTCAGCACTGTGTTGATGACGAACAAAATAGAGAGACATGGGTACCTCCATCACTAAAATTTTTGCACATCAGGGGAAAGACTCTGCGGGGTCAGCAGCGTCTCTTCGACAAAGTGAGAGCGATCTTCGCTCAATTGCCAGCAACGGGAAGCCGTCGCGCGTCCCTGTTCAACGCTGGTAATGAGATAGGAAAAGAAAGGTTGCGCCCATTCGCGATCAAACTCAGAGGGGCGATTGGGATGATCGGGATGCGAGTGGAAGACGCCGATCAGGCTCAACCCGAGTCGTTCAGCGGTCAGCTCGGCTTGCAGATAATCCTGCGCAGCGATCAGGTAGCGATTGCGACGGGCCTCCGCCTCGCGCAGATTGGGCAGGGGCAGAATCTCCACCACCCGTTTCGGTTCACCGGCCAGACCGAGGAGGAAACCGGCCCCCTCTTCGGGGTAGGCCGCCTCGCCGTGGGCGTGGATGCGCTCCAGAATGGCAAGGGGAATCTCGATGGCGCTCATTCTACCCCCCACAGGGCTTTATCGCTCAAGTATTTGTAGCCGGCATCGGGAAAGACCGTGACGACTACGCCTTCTTCCAGTTCGCGAGCAAGCTGCAAGGCTGCCCAGGCCGCCGCGCCGGCGGAAATGCCCACAAACAAACCCTCTTCACGCGCCAGGCGACGTACCATTTCATAGGCGGCTTCCGTTTCTACCGAAATGGTGCGGTTGGCAAAGGTAGCATCGAAAATGGCTGGCATAAGAGCAGTGGGCATGTGTTTCAGCCCCTCCAGGCCATGGAAGGCCTCATCTGGCTGCACTTGAATGATCTGTATCTCCGGCTTTACCTGGCGGAGGTAGTGCCCCACTCCCATCAGGGTACCCGAAGTGCCTACACCGGCGACAAAATGCGTCACCTGCCCGCCGGTCTGAGTAAAAATTTCCGGGCCGGTGCTCTGGTAGTGAGCCTGCCAGTTGGCCGGGTTATCATATTGATTGGCATACCAGAATCTATCGGGATATTCGCTGGCCAGCTGGCGCGCCAGGCGAATGGCGCCATCGGAGCCTTCCAGCGGATCGGTCAACAGCAGTTCGGCGCCGAGGGCACGCAGGATGCTGATGCGCTCCGGGCTGGCATTGGCCGGCAAGGCCAGAGTAATGGGAATACCCAGCGAGGCACAGAAGGTAGCATAGGCAATGCCCATATTGCCCGAAGTGGAATCAAGCAGGCGCTTGCCAGGGGGCAAATTTCCATTGGCTAAGGCAGTGCGAATGATGTTGAGGGCCGGGCGATCCTTAACCGAGCCGGCAGGGTTGAACCATTCGGCTTTGGCCAACACTTGGACGCGCCGCGACAGGCCCAGGGTCACGCGGCGAAGCGGCAAGAGGGGGGTATTCCCTACCAGGTCAGAGAGATCGGTCAGATCGGGTGTGGTAAAGGTCAGTTGATCTTGAATCATCGTCATAAATTCACCAGGTTAAAACAAAGCAGTCAACGGCGAAAACGAAAGGACGGCGCACGAGCGCCCACTGCGGATATTTTCGCAAGCGGGGTCGGCCACCGTCCTGAGCCGTTGACTGCAGGGGTTCTCTACAGGGCGGTGGTTACGAACCCCGCCCTGGACAGGAGCAAAGTAAAATCGTGATCATGGACATAATTTATTAGATAAAGTTGATATATATTCTACAAACTTTATCCAATTTGTCAAGGGAAAAATTGTAGATTTCACCTATTTCAGCACCCACAGCCAGGAGTTCTCATACTTGCAACTTCCCTTGCCAGAATCTTGCATGGCAAAAAAGCCAAAAGTGCCCTCACTGAGCTGCTTGCTATAATCATAGTACGTCCCTTGACGCACCTTATTTAGAAAGATAGTGAATCTTTCGCCCTGCCCAATCAGCACAAACTGATTGGTGGCGCCGTTGCTCAGATCCAGCGCATCGGAGAATTTGATTTTGACCGGTGCATTCTTGAATTTGCCGAATTCATGCACTTCGATATCCCAGGCGGGCAGGCCGGAGAAGCGTAAAAAGAGGAACTGGTACTGCTTCCCTTCCTCGATGTTTGCCTCGGAACGAAAGATAGCGCCGCACACCAGGATTCCGCTGGCGTTCCAGGTTACATCTGACTTGAAGATGAAATCTGCGGCGGTGATTTTTTCGCCGATGGCTTTGGCCTTCTCTCCGGGGCCGGTGAGATCAACGGAGATCGGCTCACTTTGCCGCCAGGCCAGGTGGCCCTCTTTATAGGGAACATCACTATCGCCAAGCAATGCCTCCAGTTCGCTCAACACATCGGCAGCAGCTTGCGTGGCCTGCACAACGGCAGTAGCGGTCAGGTCGGGCGTGGGGGTGAACGTGGGGATAGGCTGGGGCGTAGGGGTATCGGTTGGAACGGGAGTATCCGTATTGCTCGCAGTAGCCATTGGCGTCGGCGCGGCTGGTGTAGAGAGAAGGCTGCAAGCGAGAACCAAAATCAACAAAACGGAGAGGCCGAAGGCAGAATGACGTTTCATGGGAAACCTCCTCTTTGAATTCCCCCCTTATCCGCCTTCGCAAGCCGACAAGGGCGGGTTGATGCAACTACAATTTCATTTTACAAAAGGAGCCAGGCAAAATCAAGCCTCTTGAAAAGAAAATCACAAAGTGATCAGGCCGCTTTTCTTGACAACCGTGGCGAAACGCGAGATGAGATGAAACCAGGGAGGCGACCAACGCGTTTGGCGAGCCGCCAAACGAAGAGCCCGGCGCATCTCATCGGGACCCGTGAACGGATCCAGCCATAAAACGGCGCGACCCAGCTCGCAGGCGGCGTGCGCGTCCGAGCCGACCGTGATGGGGATTCCGTTTCGACGGGCAAGATCCTCCGCCTGAGCGTTGAAATGCGGGAGCAGGCAACGGGAGTTGAAGGCCTCAATGGCATCTACCAGGGGAAGGATTTCCAGCAAATCGGTCAGCGCCCAGCCTCCCTGCCGGAAGCGATCGAACGGGTGTGAGACGCTGATCACCGCGCCCTGTTCGCGCAAGCGTTGAATGGCCTGACGCGGCTCCAACCCGGCGGGGATCTCCTCGCTCACAAAGGCTGCCAGGAGCTCCCCTTTGGTGGTCATGATCTCTTCGCCCACGATAACTCGCTGCGGGTCGAGAGCCTGAGCCGCCCTGGCGCCGGCGATCGTGTTATGGTCAGTCACCACCACGCGGTCAATGCCCTTGCGCCGACAGGCTTCCACCAACCTCTCCGGCCGGGTGAGCGAATCTTTGGAGTAAATGGTATGACAATGAAATTCGACTTTGAGTAGTTTGTTCATAAAAACAATTGTACAAAGAAATTTAGCCTAAGCTTTGTGCAATCAGGAGCGATTTCATGAAAACGCTTCGAAAGTGAAAATTTTCAGCGGTTGGGTTACAGGTTGCCTCCATCCGCTTTCGTGGGAGGGATGCAGATGTGCTCTTGTCCCGTCTGGTGCTTCCAACACCCCATCCCCCCGCCCCCTTCCCCGCAGA